>JAPOKK010000272.1 GCA_029977665.1 Pseudomonadota bacterium
ACTTGTTCCCGACGGTCACCTTCGGTGCCAATGTCGGCGTCGGCAGCGCGCCGCTATCCGGCCTGTCGGCAGCCGGCGCGCCGTTCTTCGGTGCCGGCCCGCAGCTCAACTGGAACCTGTTCGATCGCAGCGCCATCTGGGCGCGCATTCGCCAGGTCGACAGCACGGCCGCGGTGGCCATGGCGCGCTACGAAGCCACCGTGACGACCGCGCTGGAAGAGGTCGACACGGCCCTCAATGCCTGGACCAACGAGCGTGAACGGCGTGCCCGGTTGGCGGCGGCGCGCGACGCCAGCCGCGATGCCTGGCGGCTCGCGCAGCTGCGTTACCGCGAAGGCGTCGAGGACTTCCTCACCGTACTCGACGCCGAACGCAGTCTGCTCGCGATCGAGGACCAGCTCGCGGTTTCGGAGATTGCCCTCGCGCAGCGCCTGGTCGACATCCATCTCGCGCTGGGCGGTGGCTGGGAGACGGCCACCGCGCCGCCGCACGTGCCCTACGACAGCGCCGAGTAGGCCCGGGAAGCCGGCAGCGATTATCTCTGCTGGCCGCTGGCCGCGCTGTGCGGGCTCTCGTCGGATCGACGGACGATGAGCCGCCGCGCCTGTCGGTCCGGCAGCGCGATCCCGAGGCGCCGTTCAGGGTGCGGCAAGGGTGAGGAAGCCGTCGTCGTCCAAGTGGCCGTGGTCACCGCTGTTGAACCAGCGCCGCCCGTCGATCTCGAGCAGCGCCGCGGTGGTCGAAGCGACGTCGTCGACATAGCCTTGCATCAGCTGCACGCCGCCAATCAGTACCAGGCCGTCCTGGCCGGGCGGCAAGGCCGCGTGAGTCAGGGCATCGACGATGCGAAACGAGCTGCCGGGTAGCGGCATGCCGACCGTGCCTTCCTTGTGCCCGGCATGGAGCTTCCAGTTCTGGCCGTCGAGGTAGTCGGGCACGTTGACGCTCGCGACCGGCGTTGTCTCCGTCGTGCCGTAACCTTCATAGACGGTCTTGCGGAACTTGCGCACGAAGCTCTCGCGCACCGCGGCATCGAGCCGCCCGCCGCCGGCAATGACGAGGCGCAGCGACTCGAGCATCAAGGGTTGCACCCGCGCATCGTCGAGGTAGCCGGGCAACAGCCCCGAGGTCAGGAACAACAAGGTGCCGTCGTAACGGTAGACGGCCCGTGCGACGCCGAGCGCATCCTCGGGCGCGGGATGGGTGAGCAGCGGCAGACCTTCGACGAGCGGCAGCAGGGTGGTGACCGTGAGGCCGAAAGCGTGGCTGGCCGGCAGGCAGCCGACGACGACGTCGTGTTCGGTCGGATTGAGCATGTCGGTGATCTGGCGCAGGTTCGCGTAGACGCTGCGATGGCTCAGCCGTACTGCCTTGGGTGTGCCGCGGCGGCCGCGCGAGAAGACAATCGCGGCAGTGCGATCCGCGTCGCGGTCGGCACCGTTGAGCCGTACCAGCCACGTCGCCGGCAGCAGCCGCAGCATCAGCCAGGCGCAGGCACGGCGGGCGCGCCCGCGGCGGGCTTCCAGGTCTTCTAGCAGCAGCGTTTCACAGGCCCCGCCGGCGGATGATGCGGTGTTGCCGGGCGCGATGCCGGCTCGGTAGCGGCGCGAGGTGATGAGGGTATCGACGCCGGCGCGCCGGAGGAGGTCGTCATCGAGTGTGGTGGCATCGAGATTGACCACCGTGCGTCCGGCGAGCAGCGCAGCGAGGTTGGCGCTCGCACTGTCGACGCCGGGCGGCAGCACGATGCCGACCGCACGCGAGCGCACCCGCCGGCGGATCTGCGGTGCGAGCGTGAGCACGCGGCAGGCCAGCGCGCTGCGCGTGAGCCTCGTACCCGTGGACTCGACGAGTGCGATCGCACCGCCGTCGCGGCGGGCGCCGGTCAGCCAACCGAGCGGCAAGCTCGGCAGTGTCGCGGCGTGCGCTTCCCAGGCCACGATCGACAGCTCGGCGACGGCCTGCTTGACTGACGTCGCGTTGCTGGTCGGCGCCATGGGCGGGCCGAAAGCGACGCCGATGGTGCGGCGCGGGCCGCGCGCCGGACGCGTCTTCAGCGTCTGCGCGGCGTAGGAGAACTGGCTGCCCCACAGTCCGCGCAGGTAGAACGGCACGATGACCAGCTCGGCCTCGCCGGCGTTCGCGGCGGCCCGCTCGAAGCCGCGCTTGAACTCGTTGAGCTGACCATGACGGCTGATGGCGCCTTCGGGAAACAGGCACACCACTTCGCCCGACGCAAGGTGCGCTCCGATGTCGCGCAAGGACTGCTGCGCGCGTCCCGGGGCAATGGGTATCACGCCGACGAAGTCGAGAAACCAGCGCAAATACCAGCGTTCGTAGATGCCGCGCGCCATGACGAAGCGCACCGGGCGCGGGCTCGCCATGGCGACGACGGCCCAGTCGATCCACGATACGTGGTTGCCGAGCAGCAGCACGCCGCCGCTGCGCGGTACGTGTTCCATGCCGGTCACCTCGAGGCGCTAGCGCACCGCGAACAGCCGGCTCATGAGCACCCGCACCAGCGATTGCGGCAGCTTGAGCACGGTGTAGAGCGCGCCGCCCGCCGCGACCAGCGTGATGATGCCGAGCAGGGCACGTTCGTCGAAGCCGCCGAGCGCGAACACCACGGTGAGTGCGAGAAAGCCGATCATCAGCACGTTGTTGACCAGTGCAGACGCGGCGAGCACGCGGCCGAGCTCGTGTTCGCCGGCGTTGAACTGCACGAGCGCGTTCAACGGCACGATGAACAGCGCACCGAAAGCGCCCAGTGCGAGGAACAGGGCGCCCTGCATGGGCGCCTGCGCGGCACCCGGCAGGAGCACCAGGCAGGCGGCGACGCCGAGCGCGCCGAGCGGGATGAAACCGGTTTCGATGTGCGCGCGCGAGAGCGCCGCGGCAGCGAGCGAACCGAGCACGACGCCGACGCTCGCAGCCGCCATGACGAGCTGGATCATGGCGACGTTGCTCAGACCGAGGAAGCTCTCGGCGAACGTCGGGTAGACCGCGACGAGGACCTGCGCGATCGACCAGAAGATGCCGAGTCCGATCACCGACAGGCGCAGCACCGGGCGCGACCACAGTGCGCCGAGGGTCTCGCGCAGGTAGCCGCCGCTGCGATAGCGCGCGAAGTCGAAGCTGAGCGAGGGATCGTCGTCGCGCACGATCGGCAGGCGCAGCGTGAGCAGGTACTCGATTGCGGCGCCCGCGACCAGGCACCAGCCGAGCGGCGCGATGGTCGTCAGGACCGCGCCGCTGGCGCTTGCCGTGCGGGCGCCGTCGATCAGGTATTCGAAGCCGAACGAGAAGGCGAGCATGCCGGTGAGGATGGCGCCGGTCGATGCCGCCTGCAGGACGCCGTTGGCCGCGGCGAGTTCCTCGACGCCGGCGAGCTCTTTCAGATAGCCGAGCTTGGCCGGGCCGTAGACGGCGCTCTGCACGGCGAGCACGAAGGTCAGCGCGAAGGCGGCCCAGAACCAGCCCAAGTGGTAGCAGGCGGTGATCAGCAGCGTCACGATGACCGCCGCGGCGGCGGCGTGGCGCATCACGCGCGGTTTGGCGAAGCGATCGGCGATGAACCCGGCCGGCGACATCAGGGCGACGAAGGGCAGCAGGATCAGGGCATTGACGAGGCCGGTCAGCGCAACCTGCAGGGCGCCGTCGTAGACTTTGAACACGGTGTTCTGGATCACGACCTTGTGACCGAGGTCGACGAAGGCGTTCATGAACGCGACCAGCACCAGGGGCAGGAAGCCGTTCATGCGGAGCAGGCGTTGCATGGGGTTCTCCAGGCTGCAGGCCCGCCGGTGGCCTACCGGCGGCTGCCTGCGAGGGTAACGTATCGCCCTGCCGGGGTGTGCCATGGGTTGGCGAGCCCCCGGGTCGTCCGGGCGCAGCTGCTCGGGCGCGAACAGTGCCCGGGTAGCCGCCGCGCGTGGTTCCGACGCGCTCCGCGAGGCGAACGGCTACCCCCCGCGCGAGGCGCGGGCCGTGAAACGAGCGCGGGTCAGGGGCGATGAGTGCGCTGCACGGAGCAGCGCATCGACTTGTTCGGCGCTTCCTTTACACTGCGGCCTGCGCGCGGTCCCCTGCCTCGCGGCCATTCACCCACGCCAAGAGACACTGCCCATGAGCGCTCCCCGCATCGGTTTCGTCAGCCTCGGCTGCCCCAAGGCGCTGGTCGACTCCGAGCGCATACTCACCCAGTTGCGCCTGGAGGGCTACGAGATTTCGCCCACCTACGACGATGCCGCGCTGGTCGTTGTGAATACCTGCGGCTTCATCGACAGTGCCAAGGCCGAATCGCTCGAAGCCATTGGCGAAGCCCTGGCCGAGAACGGCCGCGTCGTCGTCACTGGCTGCCTCGGCGCCAACGCCGCCGACATCCGCGCCGTCCACCCGGCGGTGCTCGCGGTGAGCGGGCCGCAGCAATACGAGGCGGTCCTCGAAGCGGTCCACGCGCACGCGCCGCATGCGGCCGCCCACGACCCGCGTCTCGACCTCGTGCCGCCACAGGGCGTCAAGCTGACGCCGCGTCACTATGCCTATCTCAAGATTTCCGAAGGCTGCAACCACCATTGCAGCTTCTGCATCATCCCCAGCATGCGTGGGCGCCTGGCGAGCCGCCCGGTCGGCGAGGTGTTGGAAGAGGCCGAGCGCCTCGTCGCGGCCGGCGTGCAGGAACTGCTCGTCATCTCGCAGGACACCAGCGCCTACGGCAGTGACATCGCTTACCGCACCGGATTCTGGGGCGGACGCCCGGTCAAGGCGAGTTTCGCCGGCCTCGCCGAAGCGCTCGCGAGCCTCGGCGTGTGGGTGCGGCTGCACTACGTCTACCCTTATCCGCACGTCGATGCCGTGCTGCCCCTGATGAGCGAGCAGGGGCTGCTGCCCTACCTCGACATTCCGTTCCAGCACGCGAGCCCGGCCGTGCTCAAGCGCATGCGGCGACCGGCGGCGGCCGAGCGCACCCTCGAGCGCATCGCGAAATGGCGCGCGCTGCAGCCCGATCTCGCGATTCGCAGCACGTTCATCGTCGGCTTCCCCGGCGAGACCGAGGCCGATTTCGAGACCCTGCTCGAGTTTCTCGCCGCCGCGGAACTCGACCGCGTGGGCTGCTTCGAGTACTCGCCCGTCGAAGGTGCTGCCGCCAACGCCTTGCCGGATGCCGTCCCCGAGCCGCTCAAGCACGAACGCTGGGAGCGCCTCATGGCGCTGCAGGCCGACATCAGCCGCGCGCGCCTGGCGCGCAAGGTCGGCCGCCGTCTCGAAGTACTGGTCG
>JAPOKK010000266.1 GCA_029977665.1 Pseudomonadota bacterium
CGGCGACGTCGTCGATGCCATCGAGCGCAACAACCGCAATGACGGCGCCGGTCGCCTCTAGGAAGGCGAGACGGCGCTGATCGTGCGCGCGGAGTGCGCGCTGTACACGCTCGAAGACCTGCGCGGCCTGGTTGTGGGGGAGCATGCGGGTATGCCCGTGCGCGTCGAAGACATCGCCAGCGTGCGCATCGAGAGCCTCACGCGTCTCGGCGCGGTGACGCGCGACGGCGTCGGTGAAGCGGTGGAGGGGCTGGTCGTGGGCCTGCGCGGCGCGGATGCGCAATCCGTGGTGCGCGGCGTGCGCGAGCGCCTCGCTCAAATCCAGCCGAGTCTGCCGCGCGGCGTCACGCTCGACGTCTTCTACGATCGCAGCACCCTCGTCGAACGTGCCGTCGGTACCGTCGGTCGCGCTCTCATCGAGGCCAGCGTGCTCGTCGTGCTGTTGCTGCTCGTGTTCCTGGGCGAAGTGCGCGCGGCCCTGGTGGTAGCGCTGATGCTGCCGCTCGCGGCACTGGCGACGTTCATCCTGATGCGTCTGACCGGGCTTTCGGCCAATCTCATGAGCCTCGGCGGGCTCGCCATCGCCATCGGCATGCTGGTCGATGCCGCGGTCGTCGTGGTCGAGAACGCGATCACGCACCTCAACGGCCATCGCAGTCCGCGCCTGCCGCACCTGCACATCATCTACCGCGCGGCAAGCGAAGTCGCGGTGCCGGTGACCGCCGGTATCGTCATCATCTGCCTGGTGTTCCTGCCCTTGCTGACGCTGTCCGATCTCGAGGGCAAGCTGTTCGCCCCCGTGGCGATGACGATCGTGTTCGCGCTCGCATCGTCGTTGCTGCTGTCGTTTACCGTCGTGCCCGTGCTGGCCTCGTTCGTGCTCCGCACCGACGCCGAACACCGCGTGCCCTGGTTGATGCGCGTCATCGCGCGAAGCTATGCGCCGCTCCTGCGCGGCGCACTGGCGCATCCGTTCGTCGTCGTGGGCGGTGCGTTTGCCCTGCTTGCCGTCGGCATCGTTGCCTACCTCGCGGTCGGCAAGACCTTCATGCCGACGATGGACGAGGGCGATCTCCTGATGCAGATCGAGAAGCTGCCCGCGATCAGCCTCGAGGAATCGGTGGCGACCGATCTGCGCGTCGAGCGCGCGCTGCTCGAGGCGATTCCCGAGATCGAACACATCGTCTCGCGCCTCGGTTCGGACGAACTCGGTCTCGACCCGATGAGTTTGAACGACAGCGACATGTTCCTGCAGCTCAAGCCCAAAACGGCCTGGCGCGTGCCCGACAAGGCCTGGCTCGCGGACCAGATGCGCGAGGTCATGAAGGGTTTCCCGGGGATCAACTACGGCTTCACGCAACCGATCGAGATGCGCGTGTCCGAGATGCTGACCGGTTCTCGCGGTGCGCTGGCGGTGAAAGTGTTCGGGCCCGAACTGGACGAGCTCAACACGCTTGCCGAGCGCATCGAAGCGGTGCTGCGCGAGACACCCGGCGCGGAAGACGTGTTCCGCGTCACCAACGACGGCGTCGAATACCTCACCACGCGCATCGACTGGACCCGCGCAGGACGCCTCGGCCTCGACGTCGCGACCATCGAGGACGAACTGCGCGCGCAGATCGAAGGACGGCGCGCCGGTAACGTCATCGAGAGCGATCGCCGCGTGCCGATCCTCGTACGCGGCAGCGACGCGCTGCGTACCGACCCCGCGCGCTTCGTCCGCGGCAACGTGGTCAATCGTGACGGCCGGCGCGTGCCGCTCGCCGAAGTCGCCGAGATCGAACGCGTCCAGGGGCCGGTCAAGGTCGGTCGCGAGAACGCTTCGCGTTACGCCGTGGTCCAGGCCAATGTCACCGGGCGAGACCTGGTGGGTTTCGTCGAGGACGCGCGCGAGCGCGTCGCGGCGAGCATCGAGCTGCCGGCAGGCTACCGCCTGGCCTGGGGCGGCCAGTTCGAGAACCAGCGGCGCGCCGCGGCGCGCCTCGCGCTGGTCGTGCCAGCTGCACTGGGGCTCATCTTCGTGGTGTTGTTCTCGACTTTCGGCTCGCTGCGCCAGGCGCTGCTGGTCCTGGTCAACATCCCTTTTGCCCTGGTCGGCGGCATCTGCGCGCTGTGGGCGAGCGGCGAGTACTTGTCGGTGCCGGCCTCGGTCGGCTTCATCGCTCTGCTCGGCATCGCCGTGCTGAACGGTCTCGTGCTGGTGGTCTGCTTCAACCAGCTCCTGGCCACCGGCATGCCGCTCGTCGAAGCCGTACGCGAAGGCGCCGAACGTCGCCTGCGCCCGGTCCTCATGACCGCCGCCATCGCCGCGCTGGGCCTGGTGCCGATGCTCTTCGCCAGCGGGCCCGGCTCGGAGATCCAGCGCCCGCTCGCGATCGTCGTGATCGGTGGCCTGGTGACATCCACTCTGTTGACCCTGCTGCTGCTGCCGGTCCTGTTCCGGCGCTTCGGCCTGCCGCGAGGTAGACTTGATGAACGATCCCGCGCTAGCGCGGCTGACGCTGCTGTATCCGCCGGCGCTCGAGGCTGAACTGGTCGAGCTGCTGCTCGACCACGAGCCCGAGTTGCCCGGTTTCACCACGCTCGAGTGTGAAGGTCACGGTGCCGATTTCGAGGGCGCCAGCATGCGCGAGCGCGTGCGCGGGCGGGTCGCCCGCGGCATGCTCGTGATGGTGCTGCCCGGGAGTGCCGTCGACGCGCTCATCGGGAGTCTCGCGGCACGTATCCGCAACCCGGAAGTCCACTGGTGGGTGGTGCCGGTCAGCGCATTCGGGCAGCTGGCATGAAGCTTCGCCTGAGTGCACTGGCCATGCTTCTGCTCGCCTGCGGAGGTGCAGCCGCCCAGGAGTTCCTGCCGCCGCCGGAGGCGGCCGAGGCGGCCATCGAGGCACTGCCGATGGTGCGCGCGGCGCGCTTTCGCGTCGAGGAGTCGCGCGCGCGCGGTGATGCGCTCGAGGCCGGCCCCTACGGTTTCCAGACGCAGATCATGCCCGGGGTGCGCAACGAGCATCACGGCCCCATGTACAGCGAGTGGGAAGCGCAGCTCACGCGCAGCCTGCGCCTGCCCGATAAAGCGGCGCTGGACCGAGCGCTGGGTGAGGCCGGCATCGAGGCCGCCACGCTCGCGGTTGACGACGCCCGTCATGCCGGCGCGCGCGTTCTCCTTGCACGCTGGTTCGAGTGGCTGCGAGCGGCCCACCAGACACGCCTGTTGCAAACGCAACGTGCAGGGCTCGTGGCCGAGCGCGACGCCATCGCGCGGCGCGCCGCCGTCGGTGACGTCGCCCGGCTCGACGTCGAACGGGCGCAGGCCGCGGTGGCCGAGATGGATCTCGCCGTCGCAGACAGCCGCCGGGCGCGCGAAGAGGCGCGTGTCGCGCTCGTCAGCGACTTCCCTGACCTGAGCTTGCCGCCCTCTGCACCGGTCATCCCGCCACCTCCCCCGTCAGCGCCCACGGCGGACGAGGCGGTCGCGCTGATCGTCGCGCGCAGTCACGAGATCGGCATCGCCGAGGCGATTGCCGCTCGCCAGGCGCTCACTGCGCAGCGCAGCGCGGCGGAACGCCGGCCCGATCCGTCCGTGGGCCTGCGCGTGGTCGACGAGGGCAACCACCAGGAGCAGTTGCTTGGCCTCGTGCTGTCGTGGTCTTTTCCCACCGCGGCCAATCGCGCGGAGGCGGTCGCGGAGGGGCATCTCGCCGCGGCGCGCGCGGTCGAGGCCGAGGCCGTGCGGCGCGACATCGAGCGCGAAGCCCGCCGGCTGACCGCCGCGCTGCCGGCACGCGTCGCGGCCTGGCAGGCCGCAAGCGAAGCCGTTGATGCCGGCAACGCGGCGCTGACTCGCGTCGAACGTGCCTACGCACTCGGGGAAGCGGGCTTCGCCGACTTAAGCCTGGCCCGCCGCCAGGCACAGGCGGCCGCCGAGCGCGAGATCCGCGCGCGGCTCGACCTGCACGAGACCCGGCTGCGCATCGACATCGACAGCCACGAGCTTTGGGCGCGGCACTTTCATCACGACGAGCACGATCACACCGCTGCCGCGGAACTGGCCGAACCCTGAGGCCGCAGGGGCGCGCTCAGCGCATGCCCAGCTTCTTCAGCTTGTACCAGAGCGTCCGCTCGCTGATGTCGAGCAGGCGCGATGCGCGGGCCTTGTTGTCGTCGCTGCGTGCGAGCGCAGCGCTGATGAGTTCACGTTCCAGCTCGTCGGTCCGCGCCTGCAGCCCGAGTCGAGTGTCGTCAATGGTCTCATCGACATCGCCCGCGTGGTGCTTTGCCGGCACCGGCGATGTTGCGAGCGGAGTGCTGTCGAGTTCGCGCGCAATCAGGGTTTCGGCGCCGTCCAGCGAGGCCAGCAGGACCACACGCCCCATGAGATTGTCGAGCTCGCGCACGTTTCCCGGCCAGTCGTGCGCCTCCAGCGCTGCGATCGCCGATGGCGACAGGACCGGTACGTCGCGCCCCAATTGTTGCGCATGGCGGGCGAGGAAATGGCGCGCCAAGAGCGCGATATCGCCACCGCGTTCGCGCAACGGTGGCACTTCTATGCGCATGCCTTCGAGGCGGTAATAGAGATCTTCACGCAAGCGTTGCTCGGCGACCGCCGTGCGCGGATCACGGTTGGTCGCGGCGATGACGCGCAAGTCGAGATCGATGCGTCGGTTACTGCCGACGCGCTCGATGTAGTTCTCCTGCAGCACGCGTAGCAGGCGCGCCTGCAGCGCGGCCGGCATCTCGGTGATCTCGTCGAGGAAGACCGAGCCGCCGTCGGAGATCTCGAACTTGCCGGCGCGTTCGCGTGCGGCTCCGGTGAAAGCACCGCGGACGTGACCGAACAACTCGCTTTCGAGCATGCTCTCCGGGATGGCCGCACAGTTGATCGGTACGAACAGGCCGTCGCGCCCGGAGGCCGCGTGAATGGCATGGGCGACGAGTTCCTTTCCCGTGCCGGTCTCGCCAGTGATGAGCACCGGTACCCGGCTTGGCGCGATCTCGGCGATGATTGCGTAGAGCGCGCTCATCGGTGGGCTGTCGCCGACGAACTGGTTCCACGACTCGGCGCGTTCGTCGCGCAGGTAGCGATTCTCACGCTGTACCTGCCCGACGTTGAGCGCGCGCCGCACGGCAAGTTCGACGGTTTCGACCTCGAACGGTCGCATGATGTAATCGATCGCGCCGTGCTTCATGGCCGTGACCGCCGATTCCACGGTGCCGTGTGCCGTGACCACGATGACCGGCGGCGCGATCTCGCGGGCAGACAGCGCCTGCAGCAGCTCCAGGCCGTCCATGACCGGCATACGCATGTCGGTGATGGCGAGATCGACAGGCTCGTGATCAATGATGTCGAGAGCGGCACGTCCATGATCGGCGCGCAGTACGTCGAGACCCATGTCGATGAGCATGATCTCGAGA
>JAPOKK010000108.1 GCA_029977665.1 Pseudomonadota bacterium
CGGGCATGGTGATGGACAACGACTGGCGCTTCCTCGGCGAGAAAGCGATTCTGACGGTCGCCAGTTCGGCCGAGCAGCCGCCGCAGTTCCACGGCCCGATGAGCACCATCCCGCTCGACCGCTGGCAGCTGCGCCCGTGCTTCGTGGTCGAGGCGGTGCCGCGCTGGAAGGATCATCCCTACGGCCGCCGCCTGATCTTCGTCGACCAGGAAACCTACAACATCCCGTTGACACTGGTCTTCGACCGCGACGATCGCCTCGTCAAGATCTTCGACATCGTCTATGCCTACAGCGACGATCACGCCGATCCGCCGCCGGAGCTGTCGACGCCGCGCTGGCGCGCCTCGATCGGCACTAACGTGCAGGAACGCGGCGCGACCATCGCGGCGGAGGCCGACAGCTCGACCGAGTACGTCACGGTCAAGCCATCGCAGGTACGCAAGCTGTTCAGCATTTCCAACCTGAGCAGTGGACGCTAGCGGCGCCCGGTAAACGCTTCGGGCATCACGGGACAAGCACGAGGACATCGTCATGGACACAGCCGTCATCATCGGCGTCGGTGCGGAGCGCGGACTCGGCGCGCAGCTCAGTCAGCGCTTCGCCAGCCACGGCCTGCACGTCGTCATGGCCGGCCGCACCCAGTCCCGCCTCGATGCCGTCGCCGCCGGTATCGCGCGCGACGGCGGCCAGGCGACCGGCGTCGCCACCGACGCCACGCGCGAGGACGACATCGTCGCGCTGTTCGCTCGCGCCGCGGACATCGGGCCGGTCAAGCTCGTGATCTACAACGCCGGCAACAACACGCCCGGAGCGGTCGGCGACATGAGCGCGGACTTCTTCGAGCAGGCCTGGCGCATCGGCTGCTTCGGCGGCTTCGTCACCGCGCGCGAGACGCTGAGCGCGATTGGGGATGGCGGCGGCACGCTGTTGTTCACCGGCGCCAGTGCCTCGCTGCGCGGCAAAGCCGGTTTCGGCGCCTTCGCGTCGGCGAAGGCGGCCCTGCGCGCGCTGGCGCAGGCGGTCGCCAAGGAAGCCGGCCCGGCCGGCATTCACGTCGCTCACGTCGTCATCGATGGCGCCATCAACGGCGACAAGGTGCGCGAGAAGTTCGCCGACTACGCGGCCAAGCTGGGTGACGCCGGCCTGGTCGATCTGAGCGCCATTGTCGATGCCTACGAGTTCCTGTGGCGCCAGCCGCCGGGGGGCTGGAGCTTCGAACTCGACCTCCGGACGGCTATCGAATCATGGTAGTCTGCGGCCCTGCTCACGCGCTTCGGCGCGTGCCGCCGCGCCGGGAGGTCCGCACCATGTTTCGCGCCACTACCATGCTGCTGCTTGCCGGCCTTGCGCCATTGCTGACTGCCTGCGGTGGCGAGGAACCCGCGCCGAACGCTTTCGAGGCCCAGACCGAAGCCGTCGACAAGGCAACAGACGCCGTACGTCAGCTCGAAGATGCCGCGGCCGCACAGCGTGCGGCCATCGATCGCCAGTCGCAATGACGGCGGCGCGGGCCAACGTGCCCGGTACGCTGTCATGACGACGCAACACGACCAGAGGAGAGTTCCCATGCCGTTGCCGCAAGACATCAAGCCGATCAATTCCGAACTGATGGACACGCTCGTCGAGGCCAGCAAGGTCGAGTGGATTCCGCAGGAAAACGACCCCGAACGCGCGTTCCTCAAAGTGCTTTGGACGGGCTCCGAGTCGGGTTCCTGGGCGGTGCTGTTCCGCTGGCTGGAAGGCTACACAGCGCCTCAGCACAAGCACCTGTCCGCCTCGCACACGTTCATCCTGTCGGGCAAGCTGCAGGTGCGCGACGGCACGCTGAATGCCGGTGATTACGTCTACGAACCGAACGGTATGCTGCACGGCGCAACGACCGCGCTCGAGGACACGGAGTACCTGTTCATCTGTAACGGACCCGTGCTGTTCTACAACGACGACGGCTTCACCACCTACCTCGGATGGGAGGAACTCGAGCGCATCAAGCAGCAGCACGCAGCCAAGAAGCAGGCCGCCGCCTGAGTGGACGGCGCATGAAGCTTTACTGGTTTCAGGTTGCGCCGAACCCGACCAAGGTCCGACTCTACGTCGCCGAGAAGAACGCCGGCGGCGCCGGCATCTCACTTGAGGACGTCGTCGTCAAGTTGCCCAAGGGCGAGCAGCGTGAGGCCGCGTTCCGCGCGCTGAACCCGTTCGGGCAGTTGCCCGTGCTCGAACTCGACGATGGCACCACGATTGTCGAATCCTTGCCGATCATCGACTACCTCGAGGAGATCTGTCCCGCGCCGCCGATGTGGGGCGAGACGCCGCGCACACGGGCCCGTGCGCGCGAGCTCGAACGCATCGCCGATGCGCGCCTGCTGGCGCCGCTGGCACGTCATATCCACGCCACGCGCTCGCCGGTCGGACTGCCGCCGAACGCTGCCGTGGCCGACCACGCGCGGGGCGAGTGGCCGGCCGCGCTCGGCTACTTCGACGAGGTGCTCGGCGACGGACGCGCCTTTCTCTGCGGCGAGCAGGCGACGGTCGCCGACTGCACGCTGGCCGCGGCCCTGCAGTTCGCCCGCTTCGGCGAGGTCGATCTCGGGCTGGCGAGCGAGTTCCCGGCGCTGGCGCGCTGGGACCGCGCCTACCGTGAACGTGAGGTCACGCGCGAAGTTCTCGTCTTGTGAACGTGACACCGCATAAGGCACACGTCCCGACGTTTCATTCTTCAAGCACGATACCCAGGCACGATTCGAACCATGGCCAAGTCTCTCCAGGAACAACTGCTCGAAGCGGGGCTCGTCGACAAGACGCGCATCAAGCACGCCAACAAGGCACGCGGTAAGCAGGCGCGCCGCAACCGCGGCAAGGGTGGCGCCCAGCAGGCCGGCCCGGATGACGAGGCCAGGGCGCGCGCGCAGGCGGCCGAGGCGGAGAAGCGCGCGCGCGATCGCGAGCTCAACCGCGAACGCGAGGAACGCGCGGCGCGGCGCGCACTGGCCGCCGAGATCGAGCAGCTCGTCACGGCCAATCGCAGCGACCGCGTGCCCGGCGAGAATGCTTACCAGTTCGTCGACAACGGCAAGATCAAACGCGTCTACGTGACCGAAGACCTGCATGCGGGCCTGGTCGCCGGGCGCCACGCGGTCGTGCGCCTGCGGCGCGGCTACGCGGTCGTCGAGCGCGCCGTGGCCGCGCGCATCGCCGAGCGCGACGCCCAGGCCGTCGTCGCCCTGCACGACGCCGATGCCGACGGTGACGGCGAAGACGACTACTACGCGCAGTTCGAGGTACCTGACGACCTGCAGTGGTAGCGAGGGCACCATCGCTTCGCCCCCGGGGCGGGCGAGGAGCTGGCCTAGCACGGTGCCTGCTCGCCGCCTGCGGGTGTGCCGATTGCCCTGTTACGGTGGGCTGCTAGACTTGAGGCTTGGCATCAACTCACAGGCAGGTCCATGTCCCTCAGCAGCGAGCTCCGCGAACGCATCGAATCCACCATCGGTAAGCACCCGGTGGTGCTGTTCATGAAAGGCTCGCGCGCGCAGCCGCAATGCGGTTTCTCTGCCACGGTGGTCAGTATCCTCGACGGTATCGTCGAGGATTACCACACGGTCGATGTGCTTTCCGACCCCGAGATCCGCGAGGGCATCAAGCTCTTCTCGGAATGGCCGACGATTCCTCAGCTGTACATCGACAACGAGTTCGTGGGTGGCTGCGACCTCGTCCAGCAGCTCTACGCGGCGGGGGACCTGCACCGCGCGCTCGGCGCTGAGCCGGTCACCATCGAGCCGCCGAACGTGACGATCTCCGAACCTGCCGCGGCCGCGTTGCGCGACGCCGCCGCGCAGCGTCCGGATCTCGCCGTGCATCTCAAGATCGATAATGCCTGGAACCACCAGTTCAATCTCGCGCCGGCTCGCGGACACGAGATCCGCGCCGGCGACAACGGCGTCGAGATCCTTTTCGACGCGGCCTCGGCGAAGCGTGCTGATGGTCTACGCCTGGACCTCGTCGAGACCGACGATGGCCCGGGCTTCGTCATCGACAACCCGAATTCGCCGGCGCCGGTCGCGCAGATGAGCGTCGGCGAACTCAAGGGGCGCCTCGACGCGGGTGAGACGCTCTACCTGTTCGACGTGCGCGAGCAGGCCGAGCGCGACATCGCCGCGATCGAGGGCGCGCGCCTGCTCGACGAGGCGGCGGTGTCGTTCATCGATACCCTGCCGCGCGATGCGACACTGGTATTCCACTGCCATTCCGGGGTGCGCAGCCAGGCGGCGGCCGAGTACTTCCGCGGCCAGGGCTTTACCGAGGTCTATAACCTGGCCGGCGGCATCGACGCCTGGTCGCGCGAGATCGATCCGAGCGTTCCACGCTACTGAGCCTGAGCGCGCCCGTGGCGGTGCCCGGGCGCGGCGATTGGCTTGGTGGGTTTACGCGGTCGGCGAACCCGTCGAAACGCGCGCCACGGCGTTCGGCTCGACGCCAGGTACTTGGCAAGCGCGTGCCGGTTCGCACCGCTCGCACCGAGCCGCCGAACGCGCTACGGTGAGCCTATGCGAGCCTGGCGGAGACAGTCCGTGACGAGCGCGGCGCGTGACCGGGCGCTGCGGGCTGTACTGCTGTTCAGCCTGCTCACCTGCGGCCTCGTGTTCGCGCTCGCCGAGACCCCGGAGGTCGCCGGTTCCGCGGCGAACGAGCGGGGGGCCGCGAGCGGCGCGCGCCGCGCCGCGCTGCTCACCGTCGCCGACGCGATCGGACCCGCCACCGCCGACTACGTGCAGCGCGGCCTGCGCGAGGCGGCGGCGCGTGGCAACGCGCTGGTCATCCTCGAACTCGATACCCCCGGCGGGCTCGACGGGGCGATGCGTGACATCATTCGCGCGATCCTGGCCGCACCGATACCCGTGGTGGTCTATGTCGCGCCGTCGGGTGCCCGCGCGGCGAGTGCCGGTACCTACATCCTGTATGCCGCCCACGTCGCCGCGATGGCGCCGGCGACCAATCTCGGCGCGGCCACCCCGGTACAGATTGGCGGACTGCCGTCATTGCCGTCGACACCGGCCGATCCGTCGCCCGAAGGCGAGCGCGGCGAGGGCGACGACGCGGCGAAGAATCCCCCGGGCGAGGCGGGGAGGCCGTCGCCCGCCGCGGGTGGCGGCGACGCGATGAGCCGCAAGCTTGTCAACGATGCCATCGCCTATATCCGCGGCCTCGCGCAGATGCGCGGACGCAATGCCGAGTGGGCCGAGAAGGCTGTGCGCGAAGGCGCGAGCCTCGCCGCCGAAGCGGCGTTGGCCGCCAATGTCATCGACCTCGTCGCGGTCGATCGGCACGCGCTGCTCGAGCAGATCGACGGCCGCCGGGTCGTCGTCCAGGGGGTCGAGCGGACGCTCGCGACCGCCGGCATGACGCTCGACGTCATCGCGCCCGACTGGCGCACCGAACTGCTCGCCGCGATCGCCAGTCCCAACGTCGCCTACATCCTCATGCTGCTCGGCATCTACGGCTTGTTCTTCGAACTCGCCAACCCGGGCGCGATTTTCCCCGGCGTGTTCGGCGCGATCAGCCTGATGGTCGCGATGTTCGCCCTGCAGATGCTGCCGGTCAGCTACGTCGGGCTCGGTCTGATCCTGCTCGGTATCGCGTTCATGGTCGGCGAGCTGTTCGTGCCGAGTTTCGGCGCGCTCGGCATCGGCGGCGTGATCGCGTTCGCGATCGGCTCGGTGATCCTGTTCGATACCGAGGCGCAGCAGTTCCGCGTCTCGCTACCCATCATCGTCGCGCTCACGCTGCTCTCCGCCGGCTTCTTCCTGATTGCCCTGCGGGCCCTCATCAAGGCGCGCGAAGGGCCGGTCGTGAGCGGCCAGGAACAGCTCGTGACGAGCCGCGGGCGCGCGCTCGAGGATTTCGATGACGTCGGCCAGGTGCGCGTGCACGGCGAAATCTGGAATGCGCGCACGCGCACGCCGGTGCGGGCCGGGCAGGCCATCCGCGTCACCGCGATGGACGGGCTGACGCTCACCGTCGAACCGATCGAATCCACAGCGGAGGAGACGACATGATCACGCTGCTCTACGTGCTCGCCGGACTGATCGTCGCGGCGCCCTTGTTCATCAAGATCCTGCGCGAGTACGAGCGCGCGGTGGTCTTCACCTTCGGTCGCTTCACCGGCGTGCGTGGCCCGGGCCTGATCGTGATCATCCCGCTGGTGCAGCAGATCGAGCGCGTCACGCTGCGCATCTACGTCATGGACGTGCCGAGCCAGGATGTGATCTCGCGGGACAACGTCTCGGTCAAGGTCAACGCGGTGCTGTACTTCCGCGTCATCGATCCGGAACGGGCGATCATCCAGGTCGACGATTTCCACGAAGCGACCAGCCAGCTCGCGCAGACCACGCTGCGTTCGGTGCTCGGCCAGCACGACCTCGACGATATGCTCTCGCAGCGCGAGCAGCTCAACCGCGACATCCAGGCGATCCTCGACGAGGCGACCGACGCCTGGGGTATCAAGGTCTCCAACGTGGAGATCAAGCACGTCGATCTCGACGAGAGCATGATCCGCGCCATCGCCCGGCAGGCCGAGGCCGAGCGTGAGCGCCGCGCCAAGGTCATCCACGCCGAGGGCGAGCGCCAGGCAGCCGAAGCACTGCTCTCGGCCGCCGACGTCCTCGGGCGCAACCCGGGCAGTATCCAGCTGCGCTACCTGCAGACGCTCGCCGACATCGCCAACGAGCGTTCGTCCATCGTCGCGTTCCCCATTCCGGTCGACCTGCTGAGCCGGCTTTCCGGGAACGGCAGTCGCGACGAGGCGTCGTAGCCGGCGCCAGCAGCGGTCAAGCAGCGGGGCGACGGCCGCCCGCGGCGAGCCAGAAGCCGGCTGCGCCGAGGAGTGCGAAGATGAGCAGCGCCGCGTGCATCGCGCGCACGTCGCCGCTGGTACTCCAGATGGCCGCGGTTGCGAGCGGTGCGAGCGCCATCGCGATCATCATCGGCATGCCGAGCGCGCCCATCACGCGGCCGAGGTGCTCGCGTCCCAGCCACTCGGCGGGCGCGACGCCGCGCAGGATGGTCGAGACGCCGTTGGCGATGCCGAAGACGACGGCGAACAATGCGAGCCATGCCGGCGTGGGCGGCGCGAGCCACAAGACGAGCATGGCGAGTGGCAGCAGCGTCGTGACCACGGCACCGCTCGTGCGGGTTGCGGCACGCTCACCGGCCAGCATCAGGAGCAGGCGCCCGGCGACCTGGCTCGGGCCGACCAGCGCCACGGTAAGGAGCACCGTCGCGGTGTCGACGGCGGCATGCTTGAGGTAGGGCACGAGCTGGAACATGACGCCGCTCGCGGTACCGGCCCAGCTGGTGAACCACAGCGCGAGGCCCCAGAAGACCGGGTTGCGCAGGTGGGCGCGGAGCGCCGCGCGGGCTGCCTGGGCGGCTGCCGCGGGACTCGCGTGGGCGGCTTCGCGCCGGCGCGGCGGGACGCACAGGGCGTTGATGGGCAGGCTCACGAGCAGCATGCAGGCGGCGAGCACGAGCAGCACGTCGCGCCACGGGAGCACGCCGAGCAGAGTCTCGATCAAGGGCATGAAGACGGTGCTGGCGAATCCCGCGATCAGGGTCACGGCGGTGATTGCGCGGCGCGCCGAATCGCCGAAGTGCTGGGCGAGCACAATGAACAGCGGCTCGTAGAGCACCGCGGCCATGGCACAGCCGAGCGCGAGCCATACCGCGTAGAAGGCCGCCAGGCTGTCGACGCGGCTCCAGGCCACGAGCAAGGCCGCGCCGGCCAGCGCACCGACGCTCATGACGATGCGCCCGCCGTGGCGATCGATGAGCATGCCGACCGGGTAGGCGCATAGTCCGGCCACCAGCAGCCCTGCACTGAGAGCACCGTTCAGCGCCGTCAGCGACCAGCCGAACGTCTCGTGCATCGGCAGCGCGAAGAGCGAAAAGCCGTAGTACAGCGCGCCCCACGAGACAATCTGGGCGCAGCCCAGCGCGGTGATGAGCAGGCGCGGATGTGTCATCAGGCGAGCGTGCGTGTTCGCGGCGGCACCATGGATGTGCCGCCGTCGGGCGGCTTCAGGCGCGCGCGACCCGGCGCAGGGGCAGGCGCCGCACGCGCTCGCCGCAGGCGTCGAAGATGGCGTTGGCGACGGCGGGCGCGAGCGGCGGCACGCCGGGTTCACCGACCCC
Source organism: Pseudomonadota bacterium (assembly GCA_029977665.1). GTDB lineage: Bacteria > Pseudomonadota > Gammaproteobacteria > JACKNG01. The sequence goes on from JAPOKK010000108.1 coordinate 8,188, forward strand.
GGTGGGCGGTTCCTGCGAAGCGACCAGGTGCACCTCGATGCGCGGCATCTGCGACAGGCGCAGCAGCGGGTAAGTGTCGAAGTTGTCTTCCTGGACGAGGCCGTCGACCAGTGTCACGGCCTCGCCGCGCAGTGCCGAGAGCGCGTAGCCGACGCCGCCCTCCATCTGCGCACGCACGATGCCCGGGTTGACCACGAGGCCGCAGTCGACCGCGACGACGACGCGATCGACACGGTAATCGCCGTCGTCCAGCATGCTCACCTCGGCGACTTCCGCCACCCAGGTCTTGAACGCGTAGTGCACCGCGATGCCGCGGCCGCGTCGGGCTTCCAGGGGCTCGCCCCAGCCGGCCTTCGCGGCGGCCAGTTCGAGCACGCCGAGGCGCCGCGGGTCATCGACCAGCAGTTCGCGACGCAGCGCCAGCGGGTCGCGCCCGGCCGCGTGCGCGAGTTCGTCGAGGAAACACTCGGTCGAGAACGCCGTATGCGTATGCCCGACCGAGCGCCACCACAGCACCGGGATCGGCAGGGAGGGCTGGTGCGACTCGACGCTCAGATTGGGTATGGCGTAGGGCAGCGACGATGCACCTTCCACGCAGGTGTGGTCGACCTTGTCTGCTGGCGGGGGCTTGGGTAGCCCGGCCAGGATAGACTGGCCGACGATGCGGTGGTACCAGGCGCTGATGCCGCCGTCGGCATCGAGCCCCGCGCGCAGCCGGTGCAGGTTGAGCGGGCGCCAGGCACCCGCGCGCATGTCGTCCTCGCGGGTCCACACGAGCTTGACCGGGGTGCCCGGCAAGGCCGCGGCGATGCGTGCGGCTTCGACGACGTAGTCCGAACTCGCGTTCGAGCGGCGTCCGAACGAACCGCCGGCATAGAGCATGTTGAGCGTGATTTTCTCCGGCGGCAGCTCGAGCGCACGCGACAGGTTGCCGAGATCGAGGCTCTGGCCCTGCACGCCGTACCACAGCTCACAGGCATCACCATCGTGCCGCGCGATGCAGTTCATCGGCTCCATCGTCGCATGCGCGAGGTAGGGAAACTCGTAGTCCGCTTCGAGTACCTGCGCGGCATCCGCCAAGGCCGCGTCGGCATCGCCGTCGCGGCGTGCGACGAGTCCCGGCTGCGCGGCACGTGCGCGGAAATCGGCGAGGATGTCCTCGGTGCCCTGGCGGAACGCACGGCTCTCGTCCCACTCAACGACCAGCGCTTCGCGCGCCTTCTTCGCCGTCCAGAAATCGCGTGCGACGACCGCGACCCCGCTTGGCAGTTCGACCACGGCTTTGACGCCGGGGAGGGCGCGCGCCGGGCCGTCATCGATGCTCGCGACGCGCGCGCCGAAGCGCGGCGGATGGGCGACGAGCGCGGTCAGCATGCCGGGCAGGCGCAGGTCCTGCGTGTACACGGCGCTGCCGTCGGCCTTGGCAGGGATGTCGAGACGCGGCAGATCATGGCCGATGAAAACGAACTCGGACGGGTCCTTGAGCGTCACGTTCTTCGGCACGGGCTCGTGCGCGGCCAGCGCCGCGAGCTCACCGAAGCGTGCCGCGCGTCCGCTCGCTGTGTGCCGCACGATGCCGTCGGCGACGGTGATGTCGCCCGGCTTGACCTGCCAGGCGCGGGCCGCGGCTGCGACCAGCATGGCGCGTGCCGTCGCACCGGCGCGACGCATCTGGGTGTAGGCGTTGTTCATCGACGAGCTGCCGCCGGTGCCCTGCGAACCACCCCAGTTGAGATTCGCGTAGCGCGACGGATCGGCCGGCGCGCCCTTGGCGCGGACCTGCGACCAGGCGCAGCCGAGTTCCTCGGCGACCAGCGTCGGCAGGCCGGTGAACGTGCCCTGGCCGAACTCGATGTGCTTGACGATGACCGTGACGCTATCGTCGGCACCGATACGCACAAAGGCGTCGGGCGTGAACGGCGCCGCGCCGGCCGAGTCGCCTGCGGCCGGCGCCGCACCGAGGCGGATGCCGAGCAGCAGTCCGCCGCTCGCGCCGAGACCGTGGCGCAGGAATTCGCGTCGTGTCAGGCGCGCGATGCTCATGCGAGCAGCTCTGCCGCTCGATGCACGGCACGGCGGATGCGCGCGTAGGTCGCGCAACGACACAGGTTGCCATCGAGCGCGTTGTCGATGTCTTCATCGTTCGGTGCCGGGTTGTCGCGCAGCAGGGCGATCGCGCCCACGATCTGCCCCGACTGGCAGTACCCGCACTGGGCAACTTCGAGTTCGATCCAGGCCTGGCGCACCGCGCCTGCGACTTCCGAGTCGACGCCTTCGATAGTGGTTACTGCGCGTGAGCCCAGCGCGGACAGGGGGATCACGCACGACCGTGTCGGCGCGCCGTCGAGGAGCACCGTGCACGCGCCGCACACGGCTTTGCCGCAACCGTACTTGGTGCCGGTCAGGCCGAGTTCGTCGCGCAGCACCCATAGGAGCGGGGTATCTGGCGCGCTCGCGACATCGTGTTCCTGGCCATTGACCTCGAGCTTCGTCATGTCTGTGGATCCGGGTTCGCGCCGGGCATCGTCGTCGCGCTATCTGGACGACGGGCGTCGGCGAAGGTTGGCAGCCTCGCCTGCCCGCGCGGATTCGCGTCCGCGCAGCCGTGCGCACCGCCGTGGTCGTCGCTCTGCACCGAGTATACGCAAAGGTCGGCAGCGCCGCAGGAGCGAGCGGGCCAGGTCATGCCGAACGTGGCGCCGCCGCAGCCGGCGCGCAATTGCCGTCGGCAAGCGGGAAGAACAGCCGGAACACCGAGCCGTCGCCGGGTGTGCTGGTGACCTCGATGTGTCCATGCATCATCTCGAGCAGGTGTTTCGCAATCGGCAGCCCGAGTCCCGTGCCCTGCCCGCGACGGCTCAACGTGGGATCGACCTGGACAAAGGGCGCGAACACCTGGTCGAGCAACTCCGCCGGAATGCCCGGGCCGGTGTCGCTGACGGTGACCACGGCATACGCGCCTGCCGTTGTCAGCGAGACGCCGATCAAGCCCTGATCGGTGAACTTCACCGCGTTACCGATCACGTTGAGCAGAACCTGCCTTGTCCGCAACCCGTCACCGACGATGGGGGCGGTGGGCGCGAGGTCGAGCGTCATGCTGACATCGCGGCCCTCGAGTCCAACGGCGAGGCTGTTGGCCGCCGCCTGCACGAGTGGCGCGAGATCGATGCGCTCGCGTTGCAACAGCAGCTTGCCGGCCTCGATGCGGGAGAGGTCGAGGATCTCTTCGATCAGCGCCATGAGATGGCTGCCGGCCTCGCGGATTTCTGCACCATGCTCGTGTACCGGCGAGTCCGTCGGTGTCTGCATTTCGATCAACTGGGCGAAGCCCAGCACGGCGTTCATCGGCGTGCGCAGTTCGTGACTCATGCGCGTGAGAAACGCCGTCTTCGCCTGGTTCGCGCGTTCGGCGGCTTCCTTGGCCCGCTGCAGTTCGCGCGAACGCACTTCTAACAGTGCCGCATTGACCTGCGAGGCCCAGAAGAAGCGGTTCCAGTTGCGCAATTGCGTGAGCAGGTATGCCGCGAAGGACACGCAGCCGAAGATGAGGCCGGCGCCGAGCCCGCCGCCGATGAGCAGCCCGGCCGTCAGCATGGGAACGAGCAGCAGCACGATCAGCGACAGCGCGAGGCGCATCCACATGCCGAAGCTGACGACCACGCTGCTGCCGATTGCCGCGGTGAAAGACAGCAGCGCCATGCCCAGCCAGCCATCGCGGATGTCGAGGAGGAGCAGTGCGCCGTAGCAGCCCCACAGGACCGGCAGCAGCAGCGCGGCGAGGAAGAAGAAAGCCTGGTCACAGCGGTCCGGCAGTGCGCTGGGTGCGCGAAAGCGATGAATGGCGATGCTGCGGACAATCGCACCGATGACAGCCAGCGCGAGCGTCAAGAAGAACGTGCGTGGGGCGTTGATGTGCTGGTTGTCGAGCAGGCCGCAGGCGAGTACCGCCGTGGGGATGATATAGACGCCGGGAATCGCACGCAGGGCAACTTCGCGGCACGCGCCGCGCAGCGCTGCATCGCGCGCGGCCGGCGGCAGGGTCGCCGTCACTTCGGGGCGATGTCGCTCGATGTCGTCGAACGCGAGCAGCAGGCCGAGTCGGCAGGGCCTGTCGGTGCGCGTGTCCGCCGTGGGGGGCGGCAGGCTTCCGACGTTCATGCCAGGCTGTCCTCGGTGCACATCTCCCGGATGCCCACATCGGGCTGCCAGTGCCGCGTCGAACGCCCGCTCGGCGCGAGCCGGTCAGGCCTGGACGGGGGCTCGCCAGGCGCCGATCGAGACGGGCACGTCCTGCCGGTTCTAGTGTCTCGCCGACTCCTGCTCACAGCAGGATGTGGCGGATGTCGCCTAGCACCGTGGTCAGAAAGCGCGTGAACTGGGCCGCTGCGACACCGTCGATGACACGATGATCGTAGGACAGCGTGAACGGCAGCATCAGCCGCGGCTCGAACTCGCCGTCGCGCCAAACGGGCTTCATGACGCTCGGCGAGACACCGAGAATCGCGACCTCGGGCGTGTTGATGATGGGCGTGAAATGCGTGCCGCCGACGCCGCCCAGGCTCGAGATCGTGAAGCAAGCACCCTGCATCTCGGCCGGCGTGATCTTGCGCTCGCGTGCCTTGGCGGCAAGCTCGCGCGCTTCGAGCGCGAGTTCGTAGAGGCCCTTCTTGTCGACGTCGCGGATCACGGGTACGACCAGGCCGTGCTCGGTATTCACCGCGATGCCGATGTGGAAGTATTTCTTGTGGATCAGCGCTTCGCCGTCAGGGGACAGGGAAGCGTTGAAATCGGGATATTTCTTCAGCGCGACCACCGCGGCCTTGACCAGGAAGGCGAGCAGCGTGAGCTTGGTGCCCTTCTTCTCGGCCTCGTCCGCCTTCGAACGGCGGAATTCCTCGAGCTCGGTGACGTCGGCCTCGTCCATCTGGAAGACGTGGGGCACGGTCAGCCAGCTGCGGTGCAGGTTCTGGCCGGTGAGTTTGCGAATCTTGTTCAGCGGCGTCGTCTCGATGTCGCCGAAGCGGCTGAAATCGATATCCGGCGCCGCCGGTAGTGCGAACGCGCCGCCGGCCTGACCGCGCGTGCCGTGCATGACGTCCTTGACGTAGCCCTGCACGTCTTCTTTTAGAATGCGCCCCTTGGGGCCGGTACCGTTGACGAGCGCGACATCGACGCCGAGTTCGCGCGCAAAGCGGCGCACCGAGGGGCTGGCGTGGGCCTTGCGCGGCGCACCGCCCGCCTCGCGCGCGTCGCCTGCGGCGGGCGCTGGGCGCGTCGTGCGCTGCGCCCCCGGCGCTGC
>JAPOKK010000187.1 GCA_029977665.1 Pseudomonadota bacterium
GAGTTCGCGACGAGACTGGCGAAAAGGCCAAGCTGCTCGCGCCGCTGCGGCATGTACTCGGGGTGCCACTGCACGCCCAGCACGCGCCAGGCGCCGTGCGACTCGACCGCCTGCACCACGCCGCTCGCTTCGTGTGCAACGACGACGAGGCCGTCGCCGAGGTGTCGATCGTCGATCGCCTGGCGGTGCAGCGCGTTGACCCGGCACTGCGTGCGTCCGAGCGCGCGAGCGAGCGCGCTGCCGGGCTCGATGAAGATACGCTTGCGCGGCAGGATGCTGCTGACCGCGCGCCCTTCTTCGTAGAAAGCGGCGAGGTCGCGCCGCAGGCGACCGCCAAGGAAGACGTTGACGAGCTGTGCCCCGCGGCAGATGCCGAGTACCGGCTTGCGCGCGGCACGCGCTCGTTCGAGGCAGCCCAGTTCGAGACGGTCGCGCGCCGCGTTATCGGCGGCACGCTGGCGCTTGCCGAACACCAATCGCAGCAGGGCGATCAGGGGAAACAGCAGCAGGTCGAGCGGCCGGCGGCCGGCGTCGCCGGCGGCTTCGGGCACCGACTCCCATTGCTGCCAGCCGACATCGGCGCCGCCGCCGATGACGAAGCCGTCGAGCGCGTCCTGCGGCATGCCGCGCCGTGGCGTGATGCGTACCGCCCGCGCGCCGACCCGCGCGAGCGCGAGCCAGGTCGCGAGCCAGGCGACGAAACCGCCGCGGTCCGGGCCGGTGACGCCGATGCGCGGCACGCGCCGCGCGCCGGCGCGGTCTCCGTCGGATTCAGGCACCATGACGCAGCGCGTGCGCGAGACGCTCGCGGTCGGCGGCGAGGTCTTCGATCGCCAGCCAGCCGTTCCAGGCGTCGGCGAGGGTCCAGTCGGGACGATCGATGTGGCAGTCGGGCAGCCGGTAATGGAACGCGGGCCGTGGCTTGATCAGGTGCGGCTCGAGGGCCGCGGCCATTACCCGTTCGCGATCGAGATGTGCCAGCAGGGGCAAGAGGTCGAGCGGCCGGTTGCGGGTCGGGTTGAGACGCAGGTAGTCGTCGATCAGCGTGCGCTGGTCGGGGGCGTAGTCGGGATTGGTGAAAAACGCCGCGAACGGCTTGCTGAACGGTTTCACGAACGGCGACAAGCGCCGCGTGATGTCGATTTCGGCGCGCGGGTCGCGCTCGCGCGCGATCACGAGGTAAGCCTGCAGCATGCGCAGGATATACGCGGCATCGAGCGCCGCGGCCTCGGGATTGAGTTGCATGCCGAAGGCGTACAGGAAGGACTGCCCGGTACCCTGCGCACCGCGCTCGCGCAATGCCTTGATGAGTTGCTCGACCAACGGCAGCTCGCGCATCGGCAGCGGTGGCGTGCAGACTTCCAGTGGTACCACCACCGCGGACAGGTCGGCGAGCAGTTCCTCCAGCGGGCGCCGCCAGTCGAGGGCATCGATGTCGAGCCCGAGACGGGCAAGGAAATCGCGGTAACCGTCGTCCTGCAGGAAACTGGCATCGACCTCGATGGTGAAATCGCCGCTACGCGTACCGCGCACGTGGGCGAGGAAGCGACTCTCTATCGAGGCTTCGCCGCCGTACAGCGCGGTGACGCAGGTCACCGCCGCCTCGACGCCGATACCGGCGAACTCGATCTCGACACCGCAACGGCGCTCTCCACCGTTGTGACTCACCATGTGTGCTGGCATCAGCATGCTCTTCTCCGACCGCGACGACGCCGCTCAGTTCGGCATCCCGTGCCCGTGACCATCGTTGAGCACCGGCATGAGTTCGAAGTACGGGCGCACGATGGGCGAGGCGTTCGCGGCGAATTCGTCAAACGATCCGTCGAAGAAGACACGCCCCTCGTGCAGCGTCACCGTGCGCGGGCGCAGGCGAGTCAGCAGGTCCTTGTCGTGGGTGACGATGATGGTCGTGCGCTCGACGCCCGAAGGCAGCAGCTCGTTGTGCGTGGCGTGGATGAGCTCGTGCATGTTGGCCGCGCTGGTCGGGTCGCGGCCGGTGGTCGGCTCGTCGTAGAACAGCACCACCGGCGCCATCGCCAGTGCGCGCGCGATCGCGAGCCGCTTGGCCATGCCACCGGAAAGTTCGTGCTGGTCGGTGGCGAGGAAAGCGTCGTCGTCGCGCAGGCCCACCCCTGCGAGGACGCGGCGCGCGATGCCGGCGATGGCGGCATCGTCGAGCTGTCGGCTCTCTTTCAGCCACAATGCGATATTGTCGTAGACGCTGCCCGAGAACAGCGCGTTCTTCTGGAACACCACGCCCCAGTGGCGGTGAATGTGCTCGATCTCGAGTTCGCCGATCTCGTCGAGACGCCGTAAGGGCTGGCGCGGATCGTCGTGATCGACCACCGCGACGTAGCCGCGATCCGGTCGCAACTGGCCGAGCACGTGGTCGAGCAACACCGTCTTGCCGCAGCCCGAGCCGCCGACGATGGCGACGGTGTCCCCCGCGTAGATGTCCAGGTCGACCCCGTTGAGCACGTGCTTGTCGCCGAAGGACTTGTGCAGATCGACGATGCGGATCTCGGTGGGCGCGTCGCCGGATGCCTCGTCGGCGGAATCCGTAAGCTCACTCATCACGACATGATAGTGCCTCGCGCAGCCGCGCCCTATACTCTGACCGACGAGTTCGCCGCCGGCGGGCACGTGACGAGTGGATGCGCCCGGCCGGCCATGCCGACGATGCGCCGCATGCAAGTAACGAGGGAGGAACCGCACGCATGATCTTCGACGAATATTCCGCTTACGACGGGCTCGGCCTGGCCGAGCTGGTACGGCGCAAGGAGGTCTCGCCACGAGACCTCGCAGACAGTGCCATCGACGCCATCGAACGGCTCAACCCCGAGATCAACTGCGTCGTGCAGCAGCTCCACGACCGCGCCGTCGCCGAGATTCGCAAAGGGCTACCCTACGGCCCGTTCCGCGGCGTGCCGTTCCTGGTCAAGGAGTTCGGCATGCACTTCAAGGGCATGAAGACGTCGGCCGGCTCGCGCCTGGCCGCCGGCGTGACGTTCGACGCCGACACCGAGCTGATGACGCGCATGCGCAACGCGGGCCTGGTCACGGTCGGCACCTCGACGACTCCGGAAATGGCGTTCAATGCCAATTCGGAGGCGGTCGTCTACGGCTCCACGCGCAATCCCTGGAACACCGGCCACTCGGTGGGTGGCTCCTCGGGCGGTGCCGGTGCCGCGGTTGCGTCCGGCATGGTGCCGATCGCACATGCCAACGACGGCGGCGGTTCGATTCGCATTCCGGGCGCCTGCAACGGCGTGGTCGGCATGAAACCGACGCGCGGGCGCACGCCGACCGGGCCCGATGCCGGCATCTTCCTCTGGGGCCTCGCGATCGAGTTCGCCGAGACCCGCTCGGTGCGCGATTCCGCCGCGCTGCTCGACGCCGTCTCCGGCCCCGACGACGGCTATTTCTACTGCGCGCTCCCGCCCAAGCGCAGCTTCCTCGCCGCCGCCATGACGCCACCCGGCAGCCTGCGCATCGGCGTACTCGACCAGCTGCCGGGCACCGCGCGCGCCTCGCGCGAGTACCGCGCCCGCCTCGCCGATACCGTCAAGCTGCTCGAAGATCTCGGCCACGTTTGCGAGCCGGTCAAGTTGAAGTACGACGCCGAAGCGTTCAACGAGTCCACCATCCGCCTGTGGGCCGTCACGCTGGGCTATTTCATGGATGCGTTCGCCAGCATGACCGGGCGCAAGATCAGCGCGCGCACGGTCGAGGCGGTCACGCTCGAGGTCTACCGCTATGCGCACAAGCTCAAGGCCGTCGAGATGGAGTGGGCGATGGGCGTACAGAACCAGGTCTCGCGCAGCGTCGGCACCGTCATGCGCGATTACGACGTGCTGCTCACGCCCGGCCTCGGTCGCGAAGTGGCCAAGCTCGGCGAGCTCGACCAGAACGCCAAGGGCGTCGACATGATGAGCTGGTGGCGCCAACTGATGTACGACTACACGCAGTTCACGCCGCTGTTCAACACCACCGGCCAGCCGGCCGTGATGCTGCCGCTGTGGCAGTCCAAGGCAGGCCTGCCGATGGCGATGCAGTTCGTCGGCCGCCTGGCCGACGAGGAGACGCTCTACAGCCTCGCCGGGCAACTCGAGCAGGCGCACCCGTGGGCCAGCCGGCGGCCGCCGCTCTACGCCTGAGCACGCGGCCGATCGCGGCGCCAGCCGCGATCGGCCGTTCCCGTCCACCCCGGGCTAAGGAAAACCCCGTATGCGCCTGCCGCCCCTGACCGAAGAAGAACTCGATCCCGCCCAGCGCGCGGTACTCGAAGCCATGCGCCAGGGGCCGCGCGGCGGCGCGCTCGGCCTCGCCGGCCCGTTCGGCGTGTGGGTCCGCGCGCCGTCGGTGGGCGCACCGACCCAGGCGCTCGGCGCCGCCGTGCGCTATGCCACGGGCCTGGCCGACAACGTCCGCGAAGTCGCCATCTGCACGGTCGGCGTATTCCACCGCGCGAGCTTCGAGTTCGCTGCGCACCGGGCGTTGGCCGAAGCGGCCGGAGTCGACAGCGCTGCCCTCGAACGGCTGCGCGCCGGGGAAGCACCGGGCTTCCGCGGCGACGAGGACCTCGCCTACCGCGTCGCCCATCACCTGCTACACGAGCACCGCCTGAGTGAGACCCTCTACGCGGAGGCCCGGGCGGCTTTCGGCGACACGGCGCTGATCGAACTCGTCACCACGATCGGCTATTACTGCCTCGTCTCGCTGACGCTCAACGCGTTCGAGATCCCGCTCTCCCCCGGCATGGACGAACCCTTTCCGCGCTGAACGAGGGCCGCGTGGACGCGCAGCCGCCAGGCCCTAGAATGTGCGCCTGCCAGAGTATTCGTCCGGGGAGGGCAACCGCGGCCATGCGCACCGATTACGAGACCATCACCACCGAGCGTATCGACGAGCACGTGCTGCTGTTGTGGCTCGACCGCCCGCAGCGCGCGAACGCCATGAACACGCAGATGGGGCTGGACCTGCGCGAATTGTTCATGGACCTCTACGTTGATCCCGAAGACCTGCGCTGCATCGTCGTCACCGGGCGCGGCGAGAAGGTGTTCTGCGCCGGCGGCGACCTGAAAGACCGCGACGGCATGACCGACCGGCAATGGCAGCACCAGCACGCGATCTTCGAGCAGATGGTGCGCCACATGCGCGACTGCCCGGTGCCGATCATCGGCGCCATCAACGGCGCCGCCTTCGGCGGCGGTTGCGAGTTCGCGCTGTCGTGCGACTTCCTCTACGCCGCCGCGACGGCGCGCTTCGCCCTCACCGAGACCACGCTCGGCATCATGCCCGGCGCCTGCGGCACGATAAACCTGCCGCACGCGGTGGGCGAACGCCGCGCGCGCGAGATCATCTACACCGGGGCGCCGTTCTCCGCCGAACAGGCCCTCGCCTGGGGCCTGGTCAACAAGGTCTGCGAGCCCACCGCCCTGCTCGACGAAACGCTCGCGACGGCGGCGCGCATTGCGCGCAACGCGCCGATCTCGATCCGCCAGGCGAAGAAGTCCATGGCCGTATCGACCCAGGTCGATCGCGCCACCGGCTACATGTTCGAACTCGAGGCGTACAATCGCATGGTATCGACCGAGGATCGCCTGGAGGGCGTGCGCGCGTTCAACGAAAAGCGGCCGCCGCGCTTCAGCGGCCGCTGAACAGGGCGCCGCTCGACGGCGCGGGAGCACCGAGATGAACGAACGAGACGTCTGGATCCGCGAAGTGGGTACGCGCGACGGCCTGCAGAGCATCGCGACGATTTTCCCCACCGCAGCCAAACTGGACTGGATCGAACGCGAAGCGGCGGCCGGCGTACCCGAGATCGAGGTCGGCTCCTTCGTGCCGCCCAAGCTCCTGCCGCAGATGGCCGACACCGCCGAAGTCGTCGCCGCGGCGCAGCGCATCGACGGCCTGCGCGTGTCCGCACTCGTACCCAACCTGCGCGGTGCGCAGAACGCGTTCGCCGCCGGCGTCGACCAGGTCAACTACGTGCTGTCGGTCTCCGAGGCCCACAGCCAGGCCAACGTGCGCAAGAGCGTGGCTGAGGCCATCGACGACTTTGGCGACATCGTCGCCTACCGCGCCGCGCACCCGGAGTACGCCCATATCCGCATCGCGAGCGGCCTCGCGACCGCTTTCGGTTGCACCATCGCCGGACCGGTCGCGGTGGCCGACGTCGTCGCCGCGGGTGAGAAACTGGTCGCGCTCGGCGCCGACGAACTGGTCGTCGCCGATACCGTCGGCTACGGCAACCCGGCACAGTGCCGGGACATCTTCCGGGCGGTGCTCGCACTGGCCGGCGAGGTTCCGGTCGGCGCGCACTTCCACGACACGCGCGGCCTGGGCCTCGCCAACGTCGATGCCGCGCTCGAAGTCGGTGTGCGCCGCTTCGACGCCTCGCTCGGCGGCCTCGGCGGCTGTCCCTACGCGCCCGGCGCGAGCGGTAACATCGTCACCGACGACCTCGTGTTCATGCTCGAAGCGATGGGCCTGAGCACCGGGGTCGACCTCGATCGCCTCCTCGAAGCGCGCGCGCTGATGGAAAGCTACCTGGACGGTGAAGCGACGCACGGCGCCATCGTCACCGCCGGCGCGCCCAAGGGCTTCGTCGCGGCGAGTGCCGCGAACCAGGGCAGCGCCCGGGCCGCGCATGCCGCAGACAGGTGACGATTCCGTGACGCCTGGCCGTTCCGTGACTCGCCGCACATTTGCCGCGGTAACGCTCGACTAAGGTTTGCGGCACGCTTCATCGTGAGCGTGCCGCGATCATCTCCTCCCTGCATCCCCCCGATCGCGGCAGACATTCATGCTTCGGGTCCCGCTTGCGGGACCTTTTTTTACACTGCGTTTTTTCGTCGCGCCGCACTATCCGCGGGGTGCCGCGAGCCACTGCTCGGCGCTGGCGGCATCTTCGAACACGCGGAACTCACGGCGGTCTCCCGGCGAGCATGCGCGCAACGAGGCGAACATGCGCGACAGTCCGAAGGCGAGCTGAGCGGATGCGATCACTGCCGAGCGTGCGTACCCGTCCGGATTGTCCAGCGCGCGGGAGTACTCGGCGAGTTCCACGATCGCCGTGCCCGCCAGGTCGATGTCGGTCACGGCACTGAAATCGACCACCTCGTCCAGTTCGCGCACACATGGATCGCGCCACACGCGCTCGACGTAATCGAACAACAGCGAGCGATCGACCGCGCCATGCCACACGCTGGTAACACGCCGGCGCGCCAATTCGATGTTGACCGTGAACGCCATGCCGCAAGCATAGGCGCTGTCCCGGCAAAGCGGAAACGGTCTGACCGGTCCGCCGCAGCGAACCGGTCAGAACCCAGCCAATGGCATCTCAGTTTGCCGCCCGGTACCACGGGGTCACCGTGATGTCGGCCGAGACCTGCACGTCCGGCAACGCCGGCACGGCAGCGTGCGTGCCGGTGCTCGCCGGCGGCCGATACCAGGGGCCGGACTGCACCTGCGCGGCGAGCGGGTCGGCCGGGGCGAACACGGCGGCAGGCGCGCGGTGCGCCGGTGGGAACACGCTCGCGGCATGCGCCACCGGCGTGCCCGTGATGAAGGCGGCCGCAGCGCTGACACAGAATGCCGCCGCGACGATCTTGTCGTGAAAGAAACTATTCATGGTGCTCTCCTGACTTGCCTGATTATGTGAGTGACGACCGCGAGCAGAGCGGGCACACCGGCTGCCTCGCGTCGAGAGCAAGTGTGGAGGCGCCACGTAGCGCCGCTGTTTCAACCGCGCATCATTGTGTTGGCGATACGTAGCAGACGGTTACGGGAAGGCACCGCGCCCGGTCAGGACGCGGCGAGCAGACGCTCCACCTGCTGGCGGAACGCCGCGATGTCGAGCGGCTTGCGCAGCAGCGCGCGTATGCCGCAGGCACGCGCGCGCTGCTCGGTCAGACCCTCTGCATAGCCGGTATAGAGAATCACTGGCAGCTCCGGGCGTACCGCGAGCAGCGCGCTGGCGAGTTCGAGCCCGCTCATGCGCGGCATCGTCTGGTCGACAATGACGAGGTCGAACGCGTGCGGATCGCCACGGAAGCAGCGCAAAGCGACGGTCGCCGCCGTCATTGTCGTCACGTCGAGCCCCCACTTGCCGAGCAACTCTTCGAGAAACTCGGCCACGCTCGGATTGTCGTCGACTACCAGCGCGCGGCC
>JAPOKK010000060.1 GCA_029977665.1 Pseudomonadota bacterium
GCCAACTCCTCGCCGACCTGCGAATGGTCGCCGCCACGCCCCTTGGCGATGTCGTGATAGAGCATCGCGATGTAGAGCAGCTCGGGACGCTGCAGCCCCGCCATCAGGCGCGAGGCGAGCGGCAGGTCGACGAACTTCTTCTCACCCACGCGCAGATCGCGCAGGATGTCGATGGCGCGAATGGTGTGCGCATCGACCGTGTAATGGTGATATCGGTCGAACTGCCCATGGCCGGTGATGCGGCCGAAGTCAGGACAGAAGCGGCCCAGCACGCCGGTCTCGTGCATCTGGCTGAGCGCGGTGGTGACGTTGCGCGGCGAGCGCAGCAGCTCGAGGAACAGCGCGTTGGCCGGCCGCGACTGCCGCACCTTCGCCGTGATCAACGGCGCATGCTTGCGCACCGTGCGCAGCGCGCGGCTGTTGAGGTGGCGCTGGTTGCGCTGCGACTCGACGAAGATGCGCATCACGTTCAGGGGATCGGATGCGAACGTCTCCTCGTCGACGATACTGACTTCCTCGCGCCGCACTTCCATGCCGCCGCCGAGCGAAACGCGCCGACGCAGCCGCGGCGGCGGATTGATCTGTTCTTCGAAGTGCAGCAGGAAGATGTCGGACAGGTCCGCGATCGTGCGCACGTTGAGAAAGTAGTTCTTGAGGAAGCGCTCGACCGCGCTGGTACGGCCGCCGTCGCGGTAGCGGAACAGCTGTGCGAGCTCCTGCTGGTACTCGAAGCGCAGCCGGTCGTTCTCACGGTTGGAGAGCAGGTGCAGCGCGGTACGCACCCGCCACAGGAAATCGCGCCCACGTGTGAAGGCGTTGAACTCGTCCTCGTCGACCAGTCCGCGACCAATCAACTCGCGTGCCGCCGGCACCCCGTACCAGGCCATCGACAGCCAGAAGATCGTGCTGACGTCACGCAGCGCGCCCTTGCCGTTCTTGCAGTCGGGCTCCATGCAGAACGCCGTGTCGCCGGCAGCCTGGCGCCGCGTGGTGCATTCGTCGAGCTTCGTGCGGCAGAACTCGATGCGACGGCGGCGGCTCCAGTTGGCCGGGGCCGCGCTCTTCTGCAAGCGCGTGTAGAGCACCCCCGAGCCTGCGATCAGGCGGGATTCGAGCAGCGCGGTGCGCGCATGGTGATCGGTCTCGGCGAAGCGCCGCGTCTCCTCCGGCGTACGCACGGCGTGGCCGAGATGCGCGCCCGAGTCCCAGACCAGCTGTGCGAAGCGTTGGATGGCGTCGTTCAGAGCCCCATCGTGGCCGGCCGGCACGAGAAACTGCAGGTCCCAGTCGGAGTGGGGACACAATTCCGCACGACCGTAGCCGCCGACCGCGACGAGGTCGACCCCCAGCGCCGCCTCGCCGGCGACGTCGTGCCACAACTCGACGAGCAGTTCGTCGACCGCGCGCGAGATGTACTTGACGATCGCGCGGCCGCCCTGCGAAGCATCGAGCCGGCTGCGCGCGCCCTTGAGCATCGCCTGCCGCCGCAGCTTGGTCCGTTCGCGCAATTCGCTGTCTGTCACCTTGAGAACCTCGTCATCTTCGCCGTAGGCCGCGCAGGGCGGGCCGTCCACGCGCGCCGGCGACGTCGCAGCCAAGCGCCGGCAGCGGCATCACTTACGCCTACCAGCTGTTACGCAGCTCGCGCAGCTTGAGGAACACGGTTTTCGCATCGGGTTCGTCCGGCAGGTCGGGGCAGGTCTCGCGCAACCGCGCGATCAAGGACGGGCTGTGCAGCCGGAAGAACGTGTTGATCTCCTTCTCCAGCGCGAGCGTGGAAACCAGCGGCGCGTTCGGATCCTGGTGCTCGACTTCGCCCAGCAGCGCTTCGGCACGCGCATTGTCGGGCTCGCGATCGAGCGTGAAGCCGAGATTGTTGGCGATGTAGTCGTGGCCGGGGTAAATCAACGTCTGGTCCGGCAGTCGCGCAAGCTGCCCGGCGAAGGTTTCGTAGAGCTCGGCCGGGTGGCCGCCGTGATGACAGTTGCCGGCGCCCGCGTTGAACAGCGTGTCGCCACAGAACAGTGCCGGGGTATCGGTGTGCGAGAGCAGGCAGACGTGGCTCATGGTGTGCCCCGGCGTATCGAGCGCCTCGAGCTCGACCGAGCGGCCGACCTTGATCACGTCGCCGGCGGCGAGACCACGGTCGATACCCTCGATGGCGTCTTTCGCGTTGGCGTGCGCAAGCAGGCGGGCACCGGTTGCCGCGATGACAGCCGCGTTGCCGCCGGTATGGTCGAAATGCTCGTGCGTGTTCAGCACCTGGGTGATGGTCCAACCGTTGCGCTTGGCGATGCCTAGGCATTTCTCGTGGTCGAGCGGATCGATCGCGAGCGCTTCACCGGTCTCCGTGCACACGATCAGATAATTGAAATTGCGGTAAGCGTTACCGGTCCAGATCTGCTCGACGTGCATGCCTTGTCTCCTCGCGACGTGTGGTTCAGCTGCATGGTTCAGCCGTCTCGGCGACAGGCTACCATGTCGCCGGGGCCGCACAAGGGAGGCGTCCCGCGCGGCAGCGACTTGACGCACGTCCTCGAGCCCCGACAATGCACTGACCCTTACGACCTCGAGGTTGCTTCATGAGCGCTGGTGAACGTCTGCCCGGAACCCCCGACCCCATGCATCGCTGGCCCGCGCACCGCGGCGTGAGCATCGCCGGCGACAGCTGGGGCGATCCGTCCGGGCCGCTGGTGCTGCTCCAGCATGGCGGCGGGCAGACGCGTCATGCATGGAAGAATGCCGGCGAGACGCTCGGCGCGGCCGGCTATCACGCCGTCGCCTTCGATGCGCGCGGCCATGGTGACTCGGATTGGGCGCCGGACGGCCTGTATACCCAGGACGCGATGATCGAAGACCTGAAGTGCGTCATCGAGCAGCTCGGCGGACAGCGACCGGTACTGGTCGGCGCATCGATGGGCGGCGGTACCAGCCTGGTTGCCGTCGGCGAGGACCACGTCGACGCGACCGCGCTGGTGATGGTCGATATCGCGCCACGCATCGAACCCGAGGGTGTCGCGCGCATCGGCGCATTCATGACCCAGAAACCCGATGGCTTCGATTCGCTGGAGGAAGTGGCCGACGCGATTGCGGCCTACCAGCCGCACCGCAAGCGTCCCAGGGATGTCTCGGGACTGGCGAAGAACCTGCGGCGTGCACCCAATGGCAAGTTCCGCTGGCACTGGGACCCGCAGTACATGACGCTGCGCCGCGACATGGACAAGCGCACCGAGCGCATGGTCGACTGCGCGCGCAATCTGCGCCTGCCGACGCTGCTCGTGCGCGGCGGCCTGTCCGACATCCTCAGCGAGGAAGGCGCGCAGCATTTTCTCGAACTCTGCCCGCACGCCGAGTACGTCAACATCACGGGCGCCGCGCACATGGTCGCCGGGGATCGCAACGACGTCTTCGCCGACGCGGTCATCGATTTTCTCGCGCGCACCGTGCCGATCGGCGGCGCACCGGTGCATGCCCCGCACGAACCGCACCCTCACCACGAAGGGCCGCCCGGCGACACCATCGACGTGCCCTAGGGACGCTGCCGACCCGCGGCCTGCCCGCTTACCTGCTCAGGCGTGCCGCCGGCACCAGGCGCCGGCAAGGGTTCAGGGCGCCGGCGGCAGGGCGAGCAAAGCCTGCGCGATGCGCGTGGCAAGCTCCCCCGTGAGTACCGTTTCGGCGGCGACCAGCGCGGCGGCGTCGCTGCCACGGAGCGGCGCACTCAACGTGGTGCGCGCTTCCGGCCAGGCCACGGTCGCCCCGTCCGCGTCGAGGATGCGCCAGCTCGCGACCAGCGTCGCCGTGCCGGCGCCATCCCCGGCCGGCGAACCGTCCAGTTGCAGCACTTCGAGCGCGATGCGGTAGGACACCGGTGCGGGCTGGGCCGCCGGGTAGGCCACGGTGCGCGTGCCGGGCAGCAGCCGCTCCAGGGCGCCGCGCAACACGTCGCTCAGATTGGCGCCCAGCGGCATCGCCCAGCGCGCCCGGTCGTAGCGCGTGACCGCGCCTCCCGAAGCGCGCGAGACGACGTGTGGCTGGTCCAGATACTCGGCGATGCGCACCGGACCGAGCGCGAGATCGAACGCGCTCGCGCCGGGCAGCGGCGCGAGCGTCGACGGGACCTCGAGCAGGAAATAGCTCGGCGCAGGCGTGCCGTTTCCGGGTGTCGTGCACCCCGCGAGGAACAGCACGGCGGCGGCGACCGTACATGCCACGCGCTTCACCGCGCTGCGCGCCCGGCCCTGTTCCGCGTTACTCATCGTCTGCCTCCCGTCCCCAGATCAGTGACTCCGGCTGGCGCTCGATGGCATCGCCGAGTTGTCGCAGCGAACGCGCCATGGCATCGAGCTGGCGCAAGGTCTCGTGCAGGCGCAGTTGCAGCCCGGACCCCTCTTCCAGCGTGCCGAGTGTCGCGCCGAGCTGGTCTCTGAGCGGCCCGACCGCGGCCCCGACGCGGCCCGCCGCCTCTTCGACGGCGCTCAGCGAGGCGCTGGCCGCGGCCGGCACGCCGGCCGCGCGCACCTGCGCGAGCACGGCTTCGAGTTCGTCGAGCACGCGTGTCGCGCGCGTGGCGAGGTCGTCCAGCGGGAAGCGCCGCAGCTTGTCGAGCAAGGCGCTCACGTTGCCCTTGAACTCGCCGAACTCGGTCGGCAGGGTCGGGATCTGCGGCAGCTCGCGTTGCCCGGTGACGAAAGTCGCCGCGGTGTCCGGCGCGATCGCGAGATCGACGTACAACGCACCGGTGATGAGATTACCGGTCTGCAGGCGTGCACGCAGGCCGCGCTCGATCAGCGTATCGAGCAGCACCCGGGCATCGTCGTCACGGGTGCCGGCGAGGGCACCGAGGCGCTGTGGATGCAGGCTGATCTCGACCGGGATGTAGACCTCGTGGCCGCGCGTCTCGAGTTCGAGGCCGATTTCGGTCACCTCGCCGAGCTTGATGCCGCGGAATTCGACGGCCGCGCCGCGCGCGAGACCGCGGATGGATTCGTCGAAGTAGAGTACGTAGCGCACGCGCTCGGTGAAGCCGGCTTCGGCCACCGCGGCGAGGCTGTCGAACAATTCGAAACGCGCACCGGCCGCGGCCGGTGGTGCACGCCGGCCGCGCGGTGCGCCGAACTCGATGCCACCCAGCACGAGTTCCTGCAGCGAGGGCGTGCTGACGTTGAGGCCGTCGGCGCTGACCGCGACATCGATGCCGCTGGCGTGCCAGAAACGCGTGTTCTTACGCACCAGGTCCGCGTAGGGTTCGCGCACGAACACGTGCACGAGCACGCGCTCGCCGTCAGCGTCGAGTTCGTGCCCCAGGGTCTCACCGACTTCGATACCCTTGAAGCTGACCGGTGAGCCGGCCTGGAGCGTACCGAGTTCGCGCGCGTGCAGAACGAACTCGCGCCCCGGCTTGTCGGACGTCACCAGCGGCGGCTCGTCCAGGCCGGTGAAGCGCCGTGCCGCTTCGCCGGGACCGGGATCGACCTCGAGGTAGGCACCGGAGACGAGCGTATTGAGACCGCTCACCCCACTTGCGCCGATGCGCGGCCGCACCACCCAGAAGCGCGTGCCGTCGGTGAGATGGCGTTCGAAGTCGCGATTGATGCGCGCGGTCACGACGATCGACTGCAGGTCCCCCGCGATGCGCACGTCGACGACCTGGCCGACCTGCACGGCCTTGTAACGGACCCCCGTCCTGCCGGCCTCGATACCATCGCCGCGCGCGAACACGATCTCCACCTCGGTACCGCGCGTGCTCCATGCCTGCCAACCGAGCCAGGCACCGATCAGCGCGGCGACCAGCGGAATCAGCCAGAACAGTGACAGGCTACGCGGTGCTGCCAGCTCCGCTACGGGAAGCGTGTCGTCGTCAGCGCGATCGGTCATCGGCGGCGTCCCATAACAAGCGCGGGTCGAAGGTCGTTGCGGCGAGCATGGTCGTCAGCACCACGGCGCTGAAGAACGCGGCGCCCAGCCCCGGGCTCACGTTGGCGACCGCGCCCAGGTGCACCAGGGCGACGAGAATGGAAATCATGAAGATGTCGATCATCGACCAGCGACCGATGACGTCGATGAACCGGTACAGGCGCGCGCGCTCGGCGACGCGCCAGCGCCAGCGCCCCTGTACCGAGACCAGGAGCAGCCCGAGCGCGGCGATCTTGGCCACCGGCACGACGATACTGGCGAAGAACACCAGCAAGGCAATCGGCCACTGGCCGTCCTGCACGAGGTGGACGATGCCGCTGACGATGGTATCGGGCTGACCACGGCCGAGGCGCGTCACGGTCATTATCGGGTAGACGTTGGCCGGCACATAGCAGATCACGGCGGTCAGCAGCAGCGCCCAGGTGCGCTGCAAGCTGAGCGGCACGCGCAGCGTGAGGTGCCCGTGGCAGACCGGGCAGTATTGCCGCCCGCCCGCGGCACGCACACGCACGGTGGCGTGGCAGGTGCGGCAGCTGGCATAGCCGGCGGCGGCGCCGCTGCTGACGGCGGGGGCCAGCGCGCGGCGCATCAGTCGAGCTCGCGCAGACGCGCCCACACGCCGGCCGCGTGGGTCGAGGTCCAGGCGGTGAGGATGCTCATCGCGGCGAACGCGTACAGCGCAGGCCCGACCACCACGCTGGCGAGGTCGTCGAGCTTGACGAACGCGACCAGCGCACCGAGCAGGTAAACCTCGGTCATGCCCCAGGGCGCGAGACGTACCGACCAAAGCGTCCAGTTGCGGGCAGTCGCGCGGCGCCAGCGCCGCGCAATCAGCCAGCTGCGGGCGAGCACACTCACCGCATGCATGGCCGGCGCGACGACGGCCACGGCGAGCACGACGAGGGCCAGCTCGTAACGCTGCTCGAGCCAGAACGCGATGACGCCGTCGACCACGGTCGCGGCTTCGCGGCGACCGTTGAGCTCGAACTCGAGTATGGGGAAGACATTGGCAATGACCAGCAGCACCAGCGTGGTCAGCGCCCAGGCGGCATCGCGACCGAGGTCACTGCGCGGCCAGACGTACAGGGTGACACCACAACGCGCGCAGCGGGCGTCGTGGCCAGCCGGCGACAACGGCACGCGTTGCAGCAGATCGCATTCCGGGCAGGTCTCGACGGCGCTCGCGCCCATGCACATCCTCGTACGGAGAACGGGGGCGCGTATGCTAACGTTTCCATCGGCGCGTGATCCATGCACGCGTCGCGCCGGCGCCGCCCGCCCATGCGCACGAAACCGGCCCGCATTCGAGGGGAGTCTGCATCGATGTCCAGTCACAATCGTGGCGCACGCCCGTGCGCCGGCCGCCGCGCCCTGCTCGGCGGCACTGCCCTGGCGCTCATCGCGCCACCCTGGTGGCCCGCGATCGCCGCCGAAACCGCGCCCGAGCGCCAGCCGGCGCAGGTCGGCGACCTGCTCGCGTTCCCGAGCTGGGAGCACGCCGACCGCCTGCTCGCGCCGGACGACCTCGTCACCGGTGCCGAGCCGTTGCTGGTCTACCCGCGCGACCCGGCCACCGGCGTCAGCCGCGAACGCTCGCGGCTGAACCAGATTCTCGTCTGCCGCCTCGCGCCAGGGACGCTGGACGAAGCGACGCGCGCACACGCGGCCGGCGATGTCGTCGCCTACTCCGGGATCTGCACCCATACTGCCTGCGGAATCACCGGCTGGAACGCCGAGCAGGCGCACTTCGTCTGCCCGTGCCATCAATCGGAGTTCGACGCCGGTCGCGCCGGTCAGCGCGTGGCCGGACCGGCGCCGCGTGCGCTGCCGGCACTGCCGCTTGCCCTCAGCGACGGCCACTTCGTCATTCGCGGCAGTTTCACCAGCGCCGTCGGCGCGAGCGCCTGAGGAACACCCGCGATGTCCACGCCCGTCACGCCGCGCGCCCTCGCCCTGCTCGCCCTGCTCGCCCTCCTCGCCTCGACCCCGGCCGGTGCGGTGGATGACCCGCCCTACGCGAGCGTCACCGCCGAACGGCTCACCGCTCCCGCGGCGGACGACTGGCTGATGGTCCGCCGTACTTACGACAGCTGGGGCTACAGCCCGCTTAACCAGATATCGACCGCCAACGTCGGCTCGCTGCAACCCGCGTGGACGTTTTCCACCGGCGTCGTCGAGGGCCACCAGGCGCCGCCCATCGTCAACGACGGCGTGATGTTCGTCGCTACCCCGCGCAACCAGGTCATCGCCATCGATGCGCGCAGCGGCGAAGAAGTGTGGCGCTATCGCCGTGCACTGCCGGCCGACCTGTTCCAGCTCCACCCGACCAATCGCGGTGTCGCGCTGTGGGGCGACCGGGTCTATCTCGCCACCGTCGATGCCCACCTCGTCGCGCTCGACGCGCGCACCGGTGAGGTGGTGTGGGACGTCGAGGTCGCCGACTACCTGTCCGGCTACTACATGACGCTGGCGCCGCTCGCCGTCGAAGGGCGCATCCTCGTCGGCACCTCGGGCGGCGAGTTCGGCATCCGCGGCTTCATCGAAGCCTTCGACGCCGACAGCGGCGAATCGCTATGGCGCACCTATACCGTACCGGGGCCCGGCGAGCCCGGTTTCGAGACCTGGAGCGACGAGGCCTGGAAGCGCGGGGGCGTACCGATCTGGGTGACCGGCAGCTACGATCCGGCAACCCGCCTGACCTACTGGGGCACGGGCAACGCGGGCCCGTGGATGGCCGACCAGCGCCCGGGCGACAATCTCTACGCGAACTCCGTCATCGCCCTCGACATCGACTCCGGCGCGATCCGTGCGCATCACCAGTATCACTGGAACGACGCGTGGGACTGGGACGAGGTCACTGCGCCGCTGTTGATCGACTTCCCCGACGGCGCCGCTACCGTCAAGGGCCTCGTCCACGCCGGACGCAACGGCTACCTGTGGCGGCTCGCGCGCAGCGCCGACGACATCCGCTTCGTCGACGCCCGTCCCTACGTCTACCAGAACGTCTTCAGCGACGTCGATGCCGAGTCCGGCCGGCCCAGCTACGACCCAACGCGCATCCCGCGCACCGGACACCGCACCGAGTTCTGTCCGAGCCTGTGGGGCGGCAAGGACTGGCCGCCCGAAGCTTACAGCCCGCAAACCGGTTATCTCTACATCCCGGCCAACGAGAACCTGTGCAGCGCCTTCACCGGCGAGAAGGCGAAGTACCGCCCCGGTGAGCTCTACCTCGGCCTGAGCATCGACAAGCTCGAAGTCTTTCCGCGCGCCGATGGCGGCGATCACATCGGCGAACTGCAGGCCTGGGACATGCGCACCGGCGAGAAGGTATGGACGCGCACGTTCGCCTCGCACAATTGGGGTCCCGTTCTCGCGACCGGCGGCGGGCTGGTCTTCGCTGGCGGCACCAACGATCGCCAGTTCCGCGCTTTCGACGCGCGCACCGGCGATGAGCTGTGGCAACAGAAGACCAACTCCGGCGTCATCGGCGTGCCGGTCAGCTACGCCGTCGACGGCCGTCAGTACATCGCGGTGGTGTCGGGCTGGGGCGTCGACGCGCAGCGCAAGCAGGACTATCTCAACAAGGCCCGCGGCACGGATTTACAGGTCCCGCAGGGCGGCGTGGTGTGGGTGTTCGCGCTGCCGCAGGCGGCCGGCGGCGAATAGACGATGACGATGACGCCGATGCCGCGCCACCGCCCTGTGCTCACACGCCGCTGAGCGCGGCCAGCTCCTCGGCGGATGCGAGCGCCCCGCCCTGCTCGTCGAGGCACGCGGCAAGCACATCGAACAGGTAGCGCGCATCGGCCGCGCTCGCCAGCACGCGCCAGTGTGGCACGGCGCCCGCCACGCACCACAGGCCGACGTCACAATGGGCCAGGCGCACGGCCCGCCAGGCCGGCGCCGCGCCGCCCAGGGGCGCGGCACAGAGTTCCGCGAGAATGGCTTCCCAGGCGGGGCCGAGCAGCGCGAAGTGGGCGCGTTCCGCCGTCATCACGAGCGCCTCGCCGTGGCGCCCCGGGGCGGCGCGCGCGGCCGTGTCAGCCGGTGCGCCGGTGCTACCGGCGACGAGCAGGTACTCGTCGACGTGGCTGCGCACGACCAGACCGTCACCCCATTGCACGCAGGCCGACTGCACGGTCCCGGGCCGCGTGACGCCCTGCGCGTCGAGCCACGCGTCCGCGCCGCGGCCAACGACGACGCGCGCTGACAGATGCGCGAGATCGAGCAGCCACGACGATGCCTCCGGCCGCGCGCCGGCGCGACGCGCGAGGCGCATGCCGTCACACACGACGTGCGAAAATGCCGGCTGCGGGTAGGCACCGAGGACCGGACTCTCGGCTTCGTCGACGACCGCTTTACCCGGCGTCGCGTCCGTGGCAGCGGCGCTGCCAGGTTCTTCGAGCGCCTGGCGCGCGTTGTCCGCATCGTAGCAAGGCGTCGGCGCGATTTCGGCCGCGACCAGGGCGCCATCGGCCAGGCGGATGTCGATGCGCCGCCCCGGGCGGGCAAGTTCCTGCTCGATCATGACCAGCCCGATCACCGCGCCAACGGCGGGACTCGTGCCGACGCTCGTGACCCGGCCAGCGATGCGATCGGCCTCGATGACGAGCAGGCAATCGGCGATCTCGCCAGCACGCGCGTGGTGCGTGACGAATCCGGCCAGGGTCCGACGCGTGCGTTCGCGGAGTACCGCTAGCGCGTGACGCCCGACGTGGCGCGGCTTGCTCTTCGCCACCGCGCGGCCGAGCCCGGCTTCGAACGGGGTGGTCGTGCCGTCCGTATCGTGACCGACGATGACGTGCCCCTTCTCGAGACGCAACAAGCGCTGCGTGTCGACACCGAAGGGCGCGATACCGTGCTCGCGTCCGGCCGCCATCAGAGCCGTCCACACCGCCGCGGTACGGCTCGCCGGCACGTGGATCTCGTAACCCAGTTCGCCGACGAAACCGACCCGCATGACGCGTGCGTCGACGCCGGCTAACTGCCCCTCGCGCCAGGCGAGGTAGGGAAACGTCGAGGCCGCGAGGTCGATATCGCTGAGCGCCGCAAGCACCGCGCGCGAGCGCGGCCCGGCCAGGTTGATCGCGCCGAGCGCGAACGTTCGCTCGACGAGCGCGACATCGAGCGCGAGTTCCGCCGCGTAGAGCTCGAGCAGGCGCAGCACGTTCTGCGCCTGCGAGCTGGTCGTGGTGAGGTAGAAGTGATCGGCGGCAATGCGCGCGCACACGCCGTCGTCGATCAGGGTGCCGCCGCCGTCGGTCATGAACACGTAGCGGGTCATGCCGTCGACGAGCCGCGCGAAGCTGCACGGATACGCATACTCGAGCAGTGCCTCGGCGTCCGCGCCGAACACTTCGATCTTGCCGAGGGTGGAGACGTCGATCAGAGCGACCTGCTCGCGTACCGCGGCGTGCTCGCGGGCGACGGCGGCGGCGTGATCGCCCGGCCCGTAGCAGCGCGGCCGCTGCCAGGTGCCGGCCTCGTGCATCACCCCGCCGTGGGCGCGGTGCCAGGCATCGAGCGGCGTGCGCCACACGCGCCGCAGGCGCCGTCCGGCCAGTGCGGCGAGCGGTACCGGATGCACGAACGGGCGCGGCGTGGTCGCGCCGACGACGCCAATCTCCTGCCCGGTCAGTTCGGCGAGGATGCGCAGGCCGTTGACGTTGGCGTGCTTGCCCTGGCTCGGGCCCATGCCGATGGTCGAGTAGCGTTTCATCAGCTCGGCCGAGTCGAAGCCCTCGCGCACCGCGGTACGCAGGTCGTCGATGGTGAGGTCTTCGTCGAAATCGACGAAAGCCTTGCCGCGAGCGTGCGGGAAGATCGGATGCGCGTGGGAGAGCGGTCCTGTCGCGCGTGGCGGAGCGGCGCTTGCGGGCGCCGTGATACCGCACGCGGCGAGAGCGGCAGCCGCGGCGGCCGCGCCATCGGCGATGCGCGCGTCGAAGGTTTGCATGCCATTCAAGCTGCCGGCTGCGTAGACGCCCGGAGGCAACGCCGACGGCACGGGCTGGCCGAGCGCGCCGTCCCACGCCAGCCGCCCGCCGGCCTGCACCAGAAGACCCGCGGCAGGCGCCTGCCCGACCGCCATCAGCAGGCCATCGCAATCGATCGTCGAGTGCAGTCGGCCGCTGCCTGCGCTGATGCGCAGGCCGGCCAGTTCGCCGCCGCGCGCGATCGCTTCGAGCGGCACGGCATCTTCGAACACCTGCACCCCGGCGGCGCGGGCACGCTCGCGATCGGCCGCGGCCGCGCCGCTGCCGATGTCGACGATGGCGGACAACGCGAGGCCCTGTTCGACCAGGTCGAGCGCGCTCGCATAGGCGCCCGGTGTGCCCGCCAGGAGCACCCCGGCCGTACAGGGCGCGACGGCGTAGAGCCGCAGCAGGCGCGCCGCGGCACCGGCCTGCATCACCCCGGGCAGGTCGTTGTTACGAAACACCGCCGGCTGCTCGTAGCAGCCGCAGGCCAGCACGACGGCACGCGCATGCACGAGCGTGATGCCATCGGCGCCGACCAGGGGCAGGCAATGATCGGCGTAGAAGGCTGCCGCGTAGCTGCCGCTGACGAGCGTGAGGTTGTCGGCCTCGGCCAGTGCAGCGAGGCACTCCCGGCGCCAGGCACCGTCGCTGTCCTCGGCCGCGCGCAGGTGGTTGAGCGAGCCGCCCGGACGCGCCTGCTCGTCGACCAGCACGACGTTCGCGCCGGCATCCGCCGCCACGCGCGCGGCAGCGAGGCCGCTCGCGCCCGCGCCGACCACGAGCAGGTCGCAGAACACGTGACGGCGCGGCAGGCGCGGCGAGATGCTGTCGAGCTTTGCGCGGCCGAGTCCGGCAGCATGCCGGATCAGTTTCTCCCACCACGGGAACAGGAAGCGCGGACGGTAGAAGGCCTTGTAGTAGAACCCGCTGGGCAGCACGGGCGCGAACAACGAGAGCACACGCCCGGCGTCGTGGCGCAATCCGCCGAACGTGTTGACCGCGCGGTAGTGCGCGCCCGGCTCGGGCGCGGTGACGTCCGCGCGCAGGTTTGTCGCCGTGTCGGTCTCGAGCAACACGTTGGCATCGTGATTGGCGAGCGAAAGAATGCCGCGCGGCCGGTGATACTTGAAACTGCGCGCGAGCGTGCGCCGACCGCTCGCGGCCAGCGCGCTGGTGATGGTGTCGCCGCCATAGGCCTGCACCGGTTCGCCTTCGAACAGGAAGGAGAAGCTCGCGTCGCGATCGATCCATTCACCGTCGCGCGGCGGCAACCGTCGTATCATGAACGGCTCCCCGTGCGTGCCGGTTCGATCGCGAGGATGGTGTCGCTGCCGGTATCGCGGCGCACGAGGAACCACAGCCGGCTCGCGCCGTGATACCACCACTCGACGCGCTCGCGCGGCACGCTCGTGCGCTCGAACACCCAGCGCGCCGCGGTCCATTCGCCGAGCTCGGCCGGTTCGGGCTCGAGCACGCCCGAGATACTGAACTCGGTGAACGGGCGGCGCCCGAGCAGCGGGAAATCGGCGTACTTCATGCGGTGTCTCTCATGGCGCGAGCGGGGCCTAGTGCCCGATCGACGCCGCGCCCTTCTCGCCGACCAGCGAGAAGTCGTCGAAGCGCGACAGGTTGAAGGCACGGATGAGCGGATCGTCGCGACCGTTCGCAATCGTCGCGGCCATGGTCTTGCCGCTGATCGGCGTGGCCTTGAAACCCCAGGTGCCCCAGCCGGCGTCGAGATAGAAGCCCGCAACGGGGGTCGTACCCATGACCGGCGCGAAGTCGGGCGTCATGTCCGCCATGCCTGCCCACTGGCGGTTGACCTTGAGCCCCGCCATGCCGGGGAACAGGTCGAGCATGCCGTCGGCCAGACCACTGACGAACTCGAAGCTCGAACGGCGCGAATGGAGCTCGGCCGGGTCGAGCGACGCGCCCATGACCATCTCGCCGCGCGCACTCTGCGAGACGTACAGGTGCAGGCTGCCGGAGACGATGATGGTGTCGAGCCACGGCTTGACCGGTTCGGTCACGCAGGCCTGCAGCGGGAAGATCTCGATGGGGCTGTTCAGGCCGACCATGGCGAGCACCGACGGCGTGTGCCCGGCAACGGCCGAGAGCACGGCACCCGCACGCACCGTGCCGCGCGGCGTGACCACGCCCGTCACGCGCCCACCTTCGACGAGGATGTCGGTCACCTCGGTGTGCTGGTGGATTTCGACGCCCGCGCGCGAGGCCTGCCGGGCGTAACCCCAGGCGACGGCGTCGTGGCGCGCGACCGCACCCGGCGCGTGATAGAGCGCCCCCTCCACGGCATGGTTGCCGCCGCAGGCGAGATCGATGCCCGGCACCGCGCGCGCGACTTCCTCGGCATCGACCACCTCGCTGTCGATGCCGTAGTGCTTGTTGACCTCGGCGCGCCAGCGCGCAGTGCGCAACGTCGACTCGTTGTGCGCGAGCGTGTAGTGGCCGCGCTCGGAGTAGAAGATGTTGGTATCGAGCGCATCCGACAAGTCACGAAACAGCGCAAGGCTCGCATCGTAGAACGCCACGCCCTCCGGGGTCAGGTAGTTCGAGCGGATGATGGTCGTGTTGCGCCCGGTATTGCCGCCGCCGAGGTAGCTGCGATCGAGCACGGCGACCTTGTTGATGCCGTGGTCGTGGGCGAGGTAATGGGCGCAGGCGAGGCCGTGCCCGCCGGCACCGATGATAATCACGTCGTAGCTCTCGCCGAGCGTCGCCGGCGTGTTGAACCAGCATGGCTCGGCGTAATCCTCGATGAAGGCGTATTTCAGCAGGCGCAGCGACATGCGTCAGCGCCCCGTTCGCCGCGGCGCAGGGGCGTTCATGACGGCCGTGTGGTCAACGTCGGCTGCCACCTGGGTCCCGTTGGTGGCGCTCACTCAGCAGTCCAGCGTGTTCCGCCGCTCCCATTCGCTGAGATGCGCGGTGTAATCGCTCCACTCGCCCATCTTGAGCTTGATATAGGACTTCACCACGTCATCGCCCCAGGCCGCGGCGATGGCCTTGTTCTTCTCCAGCAGGCGGAGGGCGTCGAGCAGGGTCGCCGGCAGGCGCGGCGCCGATTTGATCTTGTGTCCCTCGGTGTACATGTTGATGTGCACCGGCTTGCCCGGATCACGCTCGTTCTCGATGCCGTCGAGGCCGGCGGCCAGCACCGCCGCCTGCGACAGGTAGGGGTTGGTCGCGCCGTCCATCAGGCGCAGTTCGAAGCGGCCGGCGTCCGGTACGCGAATCATGTGGGTGCGGTTGTTGCCGGCATAGGTCACCGCGTTCGGCGACCAGGTCGCCCCGGAGGACGTCACCGGCGCGTTGATGCGCTTGTAGCTGTTGACGGTGGGATTGAACACCGCGCACAGCGATTGCGCGTTGTGCAGGATGCCGCCGAGGAAGTTGTAGGCCAGCGGCGAGAGGCCGAGATCGTCACGCGCGTCGGTGAACAGGTTCTTGCTGCCGGCCTTGTTCCACAGCGAGACGTGGGTGTGGCAGCCATTACCGGTCAGGGACGCGAACGGCTTGGGCATGAAAGTCGCGCGCAGCCCGTGGTTCTCGGCGATGGTCTTGACCATGTACTTGAAGAACACGTGGCGATCGGCGGTGACCAGCGCATCGTCGTAATCCCAGTTCATCTCGAACTGGCCGTTGGCGTCCTCGTGATCGTTCTGGTAAGGCCCCCAGCCGAGACTCTGCATGGCGTCGCAGATCTCGCGGATGACGGGGAAGCGTCGCATCAGCGCCTGCTGGTCGTAACACGGCTTGGCCTGCGCGTCGGCCGGGTCGGAAATGCCGGAGCCGTCCGGCGTGATCAGGAAGTACTCGCACTCCACACCGGTCTTCATTCGGTAGCCGGCGGCCGCGGCGCGCGCGACCTGGCGCTTGAGCACGTTACGCGGCGCGCTGTCGACCTCGACGCCGTTCATCCACAGGTCGGCGGCAACCCACGCCACCTCGGGATTCCACGGCAACTGCGTGAGGCTCGCCGGGTCGGGCTTCGCGAACATGTCCGGGTCAGCTGGCGTCATGTCGAGCCAGGCAGCAAAACCGGCGAAACCGGCGCCGTCCTTCTGCATACCCTTGATGGCACTCGCCGGCACCAGCTTCGCGCGCAGCACGCCGAACATGTCGACGAAGCTGACGAGGAAATACTTGATACCCTTGCTCTTTGCGGTCTGGGCGAGATCGGTTGCCATGCTGCTGCCTCCTGTGGCCGGGTTCGATGATGTCGCGCGCGCTCGCCTCAGAACGTGCCGCGGCCCGGGATCCAGCCGGTGCCCGCGAGCGGCACCCCGGCCATCGCCGCCGCCTCGATGGTCAGCGCGACGAGATCCTCGGGCTCGAGGTTATGCACGTGGCTCTTGCCGTTGGCGCGGGCGAGCGTCTGGGTCTCGAGCGTGAGTACGTTGAGATAGTTGGCCAGGCGGCGCCCGCCGAGTTCGGGATCGAAACGCGCGGCGAGCTCGTCGTCCTGCGTCGAGATGCCGACCGGGTCGCGCCCTTCGTGCCAGTCGTCGTAGTACCCGGCCGAACTACCGAGCGCGTTGTAGTCGTCCTCGAAAGCGGGCGCGTTGTCACCGAGCGCGATCAGTGCCGCAACACCGATCGAGACCGCGTCCGCACCCATCGCGAGCGCCTTGGCGACGTCGGCGCCGCTGCGTATCCCGCCGGAGACGACGAGCTGGACCTTGCGATGCATGTCCATCTCCTGCAGCGCCTCGACCGCCTGGCGCAGTGCCGGCAAGGTCGGGATGCCGACATGCTCGATGAATACGTCCTGGGTCGCCGCGGTACCGCCCTGCATACCATCGAGAACGACGACGTCGGCGCCCGCCTTGACCGCGAGCGTGGTGTCGTAGAACGTGCGCGCGGCGCCAATCTTGATGTAGATGGGCTTCTCCCAGTTGGTAATCTCGCGCAGTTCCCGGATCTTGATCTTGAGGTCGTCCGGCCCCGTCCAGTCGGGATGACGGCAGGCGCTGCGCTGGTCGATGCCCTCGGGCAGGTCGCGCATGCCGGCGACCCGTGCGGAGATCTTCTGTCCAAGCAGCATGCCGCCGCCACCGGGCTTGGCGCCCTGGCCGACGACGATCTCGATGGCATCGGCGCGCCGCAGGTCGTCGGGATTCATGCCGTAGCGCGACGGCAGCAGCTGGTAGACCAGCAGTTCCGAGTGCTCGCGCTCCTCCGGCGTCATGCCGCCATCGCCCGTGGTGGTACTGGTGCCGGCGAGCGTCGCGCCGCGACCGAGCGCCTCCTTGGCAGGGCCCGACAGCGCGCCGAAGCTCATGCCCGCGATGGTCACCGGGATCTTGAGCTCGAGCGGCTTCGACGCGTAACGCGTGCCGAGGGTGACGCCGGTTCCGCACTTCTCGCGGTAACCCTCGAGCGGGTAGCGCGACATGCTCGCACCGAGGAACAGCAGGTCGTCGAAGCACGGCACGCGGCGCTTCGCACCGAAGCCGCGGATGTCGTAGATGCCGGTGTCGGCGGCGCGCTGGATTTCGGCAATGACGTCGCGCGGAAACGTGGCCGAAGGGCGCAGCCGCGAACGCAGCTCGGCGCGATCGGTACGGCGATTCTTCCTAGTAGGCATGCGCGTTGTCCACCTTGAAATTGTAGAGTTCGCGAGCCGATCCGAAACGACGGAACTCGGCGCCATCGACACCGCTGATGCCGGCCTCGGCGAGCAGCTGCTCGACTTCGCGCTTGTGCTTGTCCTTCATGTTCTTCTCCACGCAGTCGGCGCCCAGCCCGGCGACGTTACCGCGGACGTACAGGCGCGCTTCGTAGAGCGAATCACCCAGTGCCTCGCCGGCGTCACCGCACACCACCAGGCGGCCGGTCTGGGCCATGAAGGCACTCATGTGACCCACCGCGCCCTGCACCACGATGTCGACACCTTTCATCGAGATGCCGCAACGCGAGGACGCATCACCCTCGATGACGAGGAGACCGCCATTGGCGGTGGC
>JAPOKK010000289.1 GCA_029977665.1 Pseudomonadota bacterium
ACCGTCGGCGCTTCACCGTCGGCGATTGGCGGGACTCAGCCGCGGCCGCGCTGCCACAGGACTTCGCACGCGCCCGAGTCGCGCGCGACGATGCGCGAGCACACGAACAGCAGGTCGGACAGGCGGTTGATGAACTGGGTCGCGTGCGGGTTCACCGGTGCTGCGGCCGCCAGGGCGAGCACGCGGCGTTCGGCGCGCCGGCATACCGCCCGGCACAGGTGGGCGACGGCCGCGGCACGGCTGCCGCCGGGCAGCAGGAACTCCTTCAGCGGCGGCAGTTCCTCGTTGTAGCGATCGATGGCCTGTTCGAGCTTGGTCACGGTGTTGGCGGCGATGAATGCGCTGTCCGGGATCGAGAGTTCGCCGCCGAGATCGAAGAGATCGTGCTGGATGTCGATCAGCAGCTCGCGCATATCCTCGCGCAGCGTTTCGCTCAGCAGCAGGCCGAGGTTGCAGTTCAGCTCGTCGATGTCGCCGATCGCTTCCATGCGCGGATCGTGCTTGTCGATGCGCGAGCCGTCGCCGAGTCCGGTCGTGCCGGCATCGCCGGTGCGCGTGTAGATCTTCGAGAGGCGGTGGCCCATGAGCGCGTTACCCGTGCTGTACAGGGGCGCCACTCTAATCAGGCCTCGGCGCTGCGGCAACCCGCCGCGCGGCAGGGAATTTGTCGATCCGGCTTGCCTTGCGGCGGTTCCTCGAGCCACGGCAGGCCGCAGCGTTCGGCGGGTTCGACGCATCCGGTATAAACTGCGCACTTCGAACGGGGTGCGCCGGGTGGCCGGCCCCGCGCCTGCCCGTTCGGGTCTTTCCCCCGGAGCCGCCGCGTCGCGGTCCTGGGCCGCGGCTGCGGCGCCGCAGCCGTCCGCGGCCGGCACCGGCCCAACACGATCGGTTCGAGCATCCAGTGAGCACCCCGCAGTCCGTCCCCGGTAACGACACGCCGCGCGAGCGCGTGGACGTCTCCGTCGTCGTGCCGTTCTACGACGAGGCAGACAACGTCATCGCCCTGATCGACGAGATCGTCGCCGCCATGGGTACTCGGGCCTACGAGATCGTCGCCGTCGACGACTGCAGCCGCGACGAGACGTTCGCGCGCCTGGAACAGGCCGCGCGCCGCTACCCGCAACTGCAGGTGGTCCGCCACGCGGTCAACCGGGGCCAGAGCGCGGCGCTGTGCTCGGGAGCAGATCGTGCGCGTGGCGAGTGGCTGGCGACGCTCGACGGCGACGGCCAGAACGACCCGGCAGACGTGCCGCGCCTGCTCGCCCGAGTGACGGACACGCCGGCCTGCCCGGACATGCTCTGCGGGCACCGCACGACGCGGCGCGACGACTTCCTGCGACGCCTTTCCTCGCGCGTCGCCAACGGCGTGCGCGCGCGCCTGCTCGGCGACGCCACGCCGGATACCGGCTGCGGCTTGAAGCTGATCCGCCGGCGCATCTTCATGGCGCTGCCACGTTTCGACCACATGCACCGCTTTCTGCCGGCACTGGTGCTGCGTGACGGCGGCGTGGTCGAGTCCGTTGCAGTTGCCCACCGGCCGCGCCTGCACGGCAAATCCAAGTACGGCATGTGGAACCGCCTGGGTGTCGGCATCGTCGACCTGGCAGGCGTGATGTGGCTCAAACGGCGTGCATTCCGTGCGCCTTCTGCAAGGAACCGACGTGACGATGACGAGTGAGCAAATCTGGGTGGTGATCGGCCTTGCGGGGCAGCTGCTGTTCTCGGGGCGCTGGCTGGTACAGTGGATTACCAGCGAGCGGGCCAGGCGCAGCGTGATACCGATCGCGTTCTGGTATTTCAGTGTCGCCGGCAGCCTCACCCTGCTCGCTTATGCCCTCTACCGGATGGACCCGGTGTTCATTCTCGGGCACGTCGCCAACAGCGTGATCTACGTGCGCAACCTGGTCCTGCTGATGCGCGAGAAGCGGGCCCAGCCGCTGGTCTGAGTGGCCGTGCAAGGCGCATCCTGGCCAGTTCGCGGCACCGCGAGGCCCCGCCGTCCATGATCCTCTCCCGCTATTTCCTGCGCGAAGCGCTCAAGCTCACGCTCGCGATCGTCACGGGCCTGTTCGTGATTTATCTCAGCACGCGCTTCGCCACCTACCTCGGCGAGGCCGCCGAGGGTAAGGTCGCGCCGCAGCACATCACGCGCATCGTCATGCTCAAGATGCTCGTCTCACTGAAGGAGCTGCTGCCGATGTCGCTGTTCCTCGGCGTCTTCGGCGCGGCGACGCGCCTGCAGCAGAGCTCCGAATGGACCGCGATGCGCGCCGCGGGCGTGACCCACCAGCAGCTGTTGCGGCCGACGTTGACGCTCGCCGCGACCACCGCCGTGATCGTTGCCATCATCACGCTGGCGGTCGGGCCGCGCGCGGAGCTTGAATTGCAGGAGCTGCGCGAGCAGACCGAGAACGAGGCCACCATTGCCGGCGTCAAGGCCGGCCGCTTCCGTGAATTCGGCGGTGGCTCCCAGGTCTTCTATGCCGAGGGGCTGTCGTCGGACGAACGCTACCTGGTCGACGCCTTCGTGCGCTCCGAGCGCGGCAAGCGCGATGACGTACTGCGCTCCGAGCGGGCTTTCATCGAGACCGACCCGCGCACGCGCGATCGTTTCGCGGTGTTCGAGGACGGCAGCAGCTGGTCGGGCAACGCCGGTCTGCTCGATTACATCGTGACCGAATTCGACCGCTACGCGCTGCGCATCGAGAACCGCGAACCGACCCAGTTCGGCGCGCATATCGGCTTCCTGTTCACCAGCGAGCTGTTCCGCCATGACGGGCCGACCTACGCGATCGAGTTTCAGTGGCGCCTCGCGCTGCCGATATGCACCTTGCTCGGACCCGCGCTGGCCCTGCTGGTTGCGATGTCGAATCGTCGCGGACAATGGTACCTGGGATTGATCGTGGCCATTTCCTTGTATTTCGCCTATACGAACCTGCTCGGGGTCGGCCGCGCGATGATGCGCAAGGAGGTCGTGCCGGCGACGCTGGGCCTGTGGCCGGTACATTTCGCCTGCCTGGCACTGATCGGGCTGCTGCTCGCCTGGCACCGGCGCTGGTTGAGCCGGCGGCGCGCGTCGGAGACCGTGGCGACGCCGTCGGCGCACGCGTGACCCGGCAGCGCCTGAGGAAGGTCTGAACAAGTCATGGCCCGGCACCCCGCGCCCGTGCTGTCCGATTTCCGCCTTGCGACGCGTCGCCATAGCCGGCTATGACGGGCACGCCGCGCCTTGAACTCGAACAGTGCGAACACGAACTGCTTGGTCCAGACTGCTTCAGAGATCTCCTAATGCACTGCAACATGGCGGCCCGAACGCGCTAAACTAGGCGGTCGACCCGGTGAGAACGACACGATGCACGGCAAACACCCATTCCACACGCTCCTCGACCAGAAAATCGTCGTGCTCGACGGTGCCATGGGTACCGTCATTCAGAAGCACCAGCTCGAGGAAAGCCATTTCCGCGGCGAGCGCTTTGCCGCCCACCCGAGCGATCTGAAAGGCAACAACGACCTCCTGTGCCTGACCCAGCCCAAGCTGATCAAGGGCATTCATCGCTCGTTCCTGGCCGTCGGCGCCGACGTCATCGAGACCAACACGTTCAATGCGACGCGCGTCTCGCAGGCCGACTACGGGCTCGAGGATCTCGCGCGCGAATTGAATCGCGTCGCGGCCGAGATCGCGCGCGAGGCGATCACCGATCACATCGCTCATCACGGCGAGGACACGCCGAAGTTCGTCGCCGGGGTGCTCGGCCCGACCAACCGCACCGCGTCGGTGTCGCCGGACGTCAACGATCCGGGATTCCGCAACATCGATTTCGAGACGCTGCGCGCGGCGTATCACGAAGCCTGCGAGGGTCTGCTCGATGGCGGTGTCGACCTGCTGCTGATCGAGACCGTGTTCGACACGCTCAACGCGAAGGCCGCGATCTTCGCCGTACGCGAATGCCTCGAAGCGCGCGGCGTCGAGCTGCCGCTGATGATCTCGGGCACGATTACCGACCGCAGCGGCCGCACGCTGACGGGCCAGACACCCGAAGCGTTCTGGAACTCGGTGCGCCATGCGGAGCCGGTTTCCATCGGCCTCAACTGCGCGCTCGGCGCGAAGGATCTGCGTCCGCACATCGAGGCGCTCTCGCGCGTTGCCGATGCACACGTGAGCGTGCATCCCAATGCCGGCTTGCCGAACGCGTTCGGCGAGTACGACGAGAGCGCCGAGTACATGGCCGACATCATCGGCGATTTCGCCGCCAGTGGGCTGGTCAACATCGTCGGCGGTTGTTGCGGTACCACCCCCGAGCATATCCGCGCCATCGCCGAGGCGGTTGCGGGCATGCCGCCGCGGCGCTGTCCGGAATTGCCACGATATTGCCGCTTGAGCGGCCTCGAAGCGCTCGACATCACGCCAGAGAAGGGCTTCATCAACGTCGGCGAGCGTACCAACGTGACCGGCTCGCCGAAGTTCTCGCGCCTGATCAAGGACGGCGACCTCGAGGCCGCGGTCGACGTCGCGCGCCAGCAGGTCGACAACGGCGCCCAGATCATCGACGTCAACATGGACGAGGGCATGCTCGACTCGGTGGCGCTGATGCGCCGCTACCTCAACCTGATTGCCTCGGACCCGGATATCTCGCGCGTGCCGGTGATGATCGATTCCTCCAACTGGACGGTCATCGAAGCGGGCCTGCGCTGTCTGCAGGGCAAAGGCGTGGTGAACTCGATCAGCCTCAAGGAAGGCGAAGAGAAGTTCATCGAGCAGGCCCGCCTGGTGCGCCGCTACGGCGCCGCGGTGGTGGTGATGGCGTTCGACGAGGATGGCCAGGCCGATACCACCGAGCGCA
>JAPOKK010000046.1 GCA_029977665.1 Pseudomonadota bacterium
AGTTCGAAAACATGGGCGCGCAGATGGTGAAAGAAGTCGCTTCGAAGACTTCTGACGTGGCCGGCGACGGCACCACCACGGCTACCGTGCTGGCTCAGGCGATAGTGCGCGAGGGGTTGAAGGCGGTTGCCGCCGGCGTCAACCCGATGGATCTCAAGCGCGGTATCGATCGGGCAGTAGCCAACGCTGTGGTCGAGCTGTCCACGCTTTCCACACCGTGCACCGATAGCAAGTCGATCTCTCAGGTCGGCACCATTTCCGCGAACTCCGACCAGGCCATAGGCGACATCATCGCTGAAGCAATGGACAAGGTCGGCAAAGAGGGCGTCATCACTGTTGAAGAGGGTTCCGGCCTGGAGAACGAACTCGACATCGTCGAGGGCATGCAGTTCGACCGTGGGTACCTGTCGCCCTACTTCATCAACAACCAGGAGACGATGAACGTCGAACTCGAGGATCCGCTGATCCTGCTGCACGACAAGAAGGTCTCCAACATTCGTGACCTGCTGCCGGTGCTCGAGGGCGTCGCCAAGTCGGGCCGCCCGCTGCTGATCGTCGCCGAGGACGTCGAGGGCGAAGCGCTCGCGACCCTGGTGGTGAACAACATGCGCGGCATCGTCAAGGTCGCCGCCGTCAAGGCGCCCGGCTTCGGTGACCGCCGCAAGGCCATGCTCGAAGACATCGCCATCCTCACCGGTGGCACCGTGATCTCCGAGGAAGTCGGCCTGAGCCTCGAGAAGGCCAGCCTGGACGATCTCGGCACCGCCAAGAAGGTCCAGATCACGAAGGAGAACACCACCATCATCGACGGCGCCGGTGACGAGAAGGCCATCGAGGCCCGCGTCAACCAGATCCGCGCCCAGATCGAGGAGACCAGCTCCGACTACGATCGCGAGAAGCTGCAGGAGCGTGTAGCCAAGCTCGCCGGCGGTGTCGCCGTGATCAAGGTCGGCGCCGCGACCGAGGTCGAGATGAAGGAGAAGAAGGCTCGCGTCGAGGACGCCCTGCATTCGACCCGTGCCGCGGTCGAGGAAGGCGTGGTTCCCGGCGGTGGTGTCGCGCTGCTGCGCTCGCAGGAGAAGGCACGTGGCGTCAAGGTCGACAACCAGGACCAGCAGATGGGCGTGAACATTCTCGTCCGTTCGCTCGAGGAGCCGATCCGTCAGATCGTCGCCAACGCCGGCGAAGAGCCGTCGGTGGTCGTCGCCAAGGTCGCCGAGGGCAAGGGTAACTTCGGTTACAACGCCCAGACCGGTGAATACGGCGACATGATCCAGATGGGTATTCTCGACCCCGCCAAGGTGCCGCGGACCGCGCTGCAGAACGCGGCTTCGGTCTCTTCGTTGATCCTCACCACCGAAGCGATGGTGGCGGATGCGCCGAAGGAAGAAGGCGCCCCGGCCATGCCCGACATGGGTGGCATGGGTGGCATGGGCGGCATGGGAGGCATGGGCGGCATGATGTAAGCCGTCCGGCTCCCCAGCCGAACCGAAAGAACCCCGCCTCCGTGCGGGGTTCTTTTTTTTCCGGGCCCGAAAAACTCGTCCACGGCCAGCGACCGCTCCCGGTCGCCGGCGTATCACCCCCCCGCTGTGCGGGAGCCGCGCTCGGGCGACACCTGACGCCCCTGCCCGCGCCGCGCTTCGTACCGTTTCGCTGGCGCGACGAAGCGCTAACCTGGGCCGCGCACCACAAGGCCCGGTGCGCATCGACGCGCGATGCGCCGTCGCCCGGTCAAGCGCCGACACGGTCAGCGTTTCGCACCATGACGATGCCGCGACGCCCGGTTGCGCACCGTACTGGCTGGCAGCATTCCCCAACGTGTGCCAATCGTCCTATTGATTTCCGCGGCTTAGCGATCGCGCTTGAAGCTGCTTCACATGGCATGTTAATTGGATTGCAGGCTTGTAACGGCGCACTCAAGGAAACGCGCGAGTGCGGCCGATAGCTACATGACTGCGCCACTAACGTGGGCGCGCGCAATCGACTCCGGAGGTAACCATGACCACCATCGATTCGAGCCTCATCACCACGACCAGCGTGCGGGAGTACTTCAGCGGCGCGCTCGATGCAGCCGCCCGCAACCAGGATCTCGTTCTGCAGGACGCGACGTCCGCCTACGTCATCAATCTGCTCACCGGCTACTGCCACGCCGGTGCCCTTGCCGCGGTCAGCGACGAAGGCGCGCACCACAAGGCGCTCGCCACCATCTATGCCGAAGCGGTCGAAGCCGACAGCCCGGAGCAGCGCAACCAGGCATTGCAGCATCTCGGCGATCTCGCGCTGTTCGTCGCCGGCATCTTCACCGACAGTCTCAATCGCAAGCTCGTCGACGTCGATTACTACATCGGCATGGGCGAGGTCGCCTACGGCCACCTGCACGAGGCATTGCAGCGGCGCCGCGACCGCTTCGCCCGCACGGAGCTGTTCGAAGAGCTGTGCGCGAAGTTCTCCGCACTCGTCGATGTACTCGGCGAGGTCAGCGAAATGAGCGGCATGAAGTCGAACGCGGACGTGCTGCGGACCTACGAGGTCTGGCTGCGTACCGGCAGCGAACGTGCGCGCCGCCAGCTCGAGCGCTCGGGCATCGTGCCGCTGTCCGTATCGGCTCCGCGGACCACGCACTGACGGCGCGCGCCATGCTGGTCAAGAACATTCAGCGCAGCCTCGCCACGCTTTACGAGACACCGGTGGCGCATTGCGTCAGCGATTTCCTCGTCACCGACGCGCGCCTCGCCGCGGCACTGGAACGCCCGGCACAGGCCCGCCACAACGCCGAACGGCTGCTGCTGCAGCAGACCGAGGACAGCCTCGACATCACGTTGTTCATCGATGCCGCGGTGCTCGCCGCGCTCGACGTCAGCGACCCGTTCGCCAACCTGCACGCGGAGAACCTGAACGACTTCCTCATCGCCCTCGAGGGCGTGAGCCACTTCCACTACCTGGTCTGGAACGCGACCTACGATCGCCAGGTCACGCAACTCGAACTGGAGTTGCAGGCGGAGGTCGACAAGTTCGTCACCGCGATGCAGCTTCTCGACGAGCAGGGTGCGGGCGCCGCGCCCACCGCGCTGCACGATGCCTTGTTCACCGCCGTCACCTACCACGCCGATCTCGACGCCGACAGCGATCGGCGCTACCGCGAAGCCAACCGTTACGCCGGTAAGTACTGCCGCACGCTGACGCGGCGTTTCCCGGGGCAGCACCGCGAGCCCTCTTTCGTCAACGAGCTGAGGCGTTTCTACCGGCTGCCGCAGAACGAGAAGATCCGCGCCATAGAGACCGGCTGAGCGGTGCCCCGGCGACTCCTCAGTCGCCGATTTTCTTGTGCAGGTGGGGACGCGTCTCGGGCTGCCCCGCCTTCATGTAGCGCGCTTCGCTGCCGGTCGCGGTCACGTTTTCGTACACACCGTGGTCGCGCCGTACGAGCTTGGTGAAACCGGCGTTCTTGAGTTCGGCATTGCCGGTCGGCAGGGCAATGGCCGGGGCGCTCATGCGCTTGCGCACGGGCGCCTCGAAATCGGTACCCCCGAGGGGTCGCTGCGTGGCGAAGCACAGCTCACCCCAGTTGCGGATCACGACATTCATCTTGTGCCGCACCTCGACCACTTCACCATTGGCTTCGCAGACGTACTCGTAGACAGGCATCAGCTTTCTCCGTGGACTCCCGGCCGGCTCAACCGTGTCGCTCTTCGCCGCGCGCAGCGATCAGCGCGGCGACTGCCGCGTAGGTCGAGACGCAGTATGGCACGCAGTAGGTGAGCATCATCTTGACCACGTCGCCAGCGGCGAGTTCGCCGGTGATCAGGCGATCGCCGTAGTTGATCGCGACGAGGATGGTGCCGACGACCAGCGCCACGCGGCTCGAACGGCGAACGATTCCCGCGTTCATCGCAAGTCGCAGCCAGGTTCTCATGTTGTCCGCTTCCGCATCCTCCCGCGCAACCGCCCAGCGCCGTGGCGTGAGGACGACCCTGGCGACCAAGTCTACACCGCTGCCAGCCGACACCAGCACCACACCCGCGCACGGGTGATAGGATGCGCCGCGAGCACACCGCTGCCGTCGAGGGCCATGCCGCCAATCCCGTCGCCGATCGTCGAAGCCGACCACCTGGTCTACGAGTACCCCGGGCTGCGCGCGCTCGACGACGTCAGCTTCCGCATCGGCGCCGGCGACATCACCGCGCTCGTCGGTCCCAACGGGGCTGGCAAGACGACCCTGCTGCGTTGCCTCGCCGGCATGGACCGCCCACTCAGCGGCGACATCCGTATCGCCGGCATCGACGTCGTCGACGAGCCGCGCCGGAGCCATCGCGCGGTGGGCTACCTGTCGGATTTCTTCGGCCTCTACGCCGATCTCAGCGTGCGGCGCTGCCTGGCTTACGTGGCCGCCGCCAACGGCGTCGCGGACGACGCGCTCGATGCGCTGGTCGAAAGCACTGCCCACGATCTCGGCCTCGGCGCGCGACTCGAGCAGCGCGCCGGCGAACTGTCGCGCGGCTTGCGCCAACGCGTCGCGATCGCGCAGGCCGTGATCCACGCACCGCGCGTGATCCTGCTCGACGAACCTGCAGCCGGACTCGACCCGGAAGCGCGCTACCAGCTCGGCGAGCTGTTTCTCGCGCTGCGCGCGCGCGGCATGACGCTGGTCATCTCCTCGCACATCCTCGCCGAACTCGAAACCTACTCGAGCGACATGTTGATCCTGCGCGCCGGCCGTCTCGTCGAGCATCGCCGCCTCGGCGCGGCACCCGAGGCGCTCGCGTGGGTGGAACTCCATGTAACCTCCTCCCTACACGCCGCACGCAGCGCGCTCACCGCCCATACCGCGGTCAGCGCGGTCGAAACCGACGACACGCGCCCGGGATGGCTGCGCTGCCAGGTGCACGGCGACGCGGACGCGCGTGCGGCGCTGCTCGGCGAACTCGTCGCCGGTGGCGTCGGCGTCGCGCATTTCGCGGTCGTTCGCGAAGACCTGCAGCAGTCCTACCTGCACTCGCTGGCGCGTACGCGCGACACGGCGGCACCGGGCGCCGGGGAGGAACCCGCGTGAATCCCGAGTTCCGTCGCCTGCTGTGGCTCGAAGCGACGCCACAGCGCCTGTGGCTGATCCCGGCCGCGCTGCTCGGTGCGACCCTGGTGCTGGACCGCGCCCTGCCGGCCGCCATACCGACGGCCGCACTGCTCGCTTTCGCCGCACTGACCATCGTGTGGGGTGCACGCCAGGCGCGCGCGGCAATCGTCGACGAACTCCGCGCACACACCTGGGACATCCAACGCATGTCGGCGCTGTCCGCATGGCCGATGACCTGGGGCAAGCTGGCCGGCGCCACCCTGATGCCGTGGTACGCCGGCCTCGTCTGCCTGGGCGTACATGCGGTCTACCGCGCCGAACGCGAACCCGCCGAACTCGCGACCACCGCGCTCGCACTGGTCTTCGCCGCCCTGCTCGCGCAGGCCCTGGCCCTTACCACCGCGCTGGTCGGCGCGCCGCGCGAGCGCGCCCAGCACCGGCGACTCGGCACGCCCCTGCTGCTGTTGTTGCTCGCCCTGGTCGTCCCGACGACGTTCGGCCTGGCACTGCCCGACAGCCTCGGCGCACCGCCTGCCACGATTGCCTGGTACGGCTGGCAGGTGGCGCGGATGCCCTTCCTGCTCGCGTTGCTGGCGCTGTTCGCCGGCTGGGCCGTGCTCGGCGCCTATCGCAGCATGTGCATCGAGCTGCAGATCCGCACCACGCCATGGGCGTGGCTCGCCTTCGTGTCGTTTCTCGCCCTCCTCGTCACCGGACTCGCGCCGGCACCGTCGCCGCCGGTGCTCACCGGGCTGTGTTCATCGGCGGCACTGTACGCGGCACTGCTGGCCTACGTCGCCGGCTTCGCTTTCGCGCGCGACCCGGTGCAGTACCGCCGTGTGCTGCAGGCACTCGCCGAACGGCGACCACGACGCGCGCTCGAAGCGTTGCCACTGTGGCTGAGCACGGTACTGTTCGCCTTCGGCCTCGCGCTTGCCGCCGCGCTGTTGGGTGCCGACCCGGCCATCAGCAACGAACGCCCCGACAACCTCGGTGGGGTCGCACTCGCCGTGGTACTGATGGCACTGCGCGATCTCGCGCTGCTCGCCTGCTTCAGTTTTCGCGACCCGTCGCGCCGCGCGGAGCTGGCCACCCTCGTCACCATCGCCATGCTCAACCGCGTGCTGCCGGCGGCGCTCGCCTTCCTCGGCTTCGACGGCCTGGCCGGGCTCGTGCATCCGCCTCTCTACGAGGCGCCGCTGACCGCGTGCGCGATCCTGCTGGCCCACGCGGTCGTCGCCTGCGTGCTCGCGGGCGCTGCCTGGCGACAGGCCATGCCCGTGCTCAACTCACCAGGTGATCGAAGATCCTGAAGCCCGCGACATAGGTGCCGATGGCCGAGCCCAGCGTGCTGAAGAAGAACACGAGGAAAGTGCGCGCGACACGATTGTGACGCCAGCCGGCAAAGCTCGTGGTGTCCTTGCGCAGGCGCGCGAAATCGGCCACGGTCGGCTTGCGCACCCAGGCCTCGACGAGCGCGGTGACCATGCCGGCGCCCACCGTCGGGTTGAGCGAAGTCAGCGGCGCGGCAAGAAAGCCGGTCACGACCGTCAGCGCATGGGCCCCGGCGACCAGGCAGCCAAGCGCCGCGAGCGTACCGTTGATGACGACCCATTCGGCGACCAGGCGCAGGCCGAGCTCGGGGCTGCGCATGAACCCCATCACGAAGCCGGCGACGACCAGTGCGACGACCAGCCACGGCACGAAGCGCAGCCAGCGGCGCCGCGGTGGCGTGGTGTCGAGGGCCGCGAGCCGTTCCGCGCGGTCTGCCATGCCCGCCTCGAGATAGCGCGCGATGCCCTTGAGATGACCGGCGCCGACGACGGCCAGCACGTGCCCCGGCGACTCCTCGACGAGGTCGAGCAGGCGCGCTGCCATGTACTGGTCGCGTTCGTCGATCAGCGGCTCGTAGATCGGCCCGGCCGAGTCGGCGAACTGAGCGAACGTGCTCTCGAGCAGGTCGCCTTCCTTGAGCGCTTCGATGTCTTCCTCGGGAATCTCCTCATCGACCACCACGCTCGTGAACAGGCCGGTGAACAGGTACATGCGCTTGTACCACGGCACGTTCGCATAGATGCGTCGGAGCGTCGTGCCGATGTCGCGGTCGATGAGGTGCAAAGGCAGCGTGTGCGCCTGCGCCCCGTCGATCGCCGCGCGCATCTCGGCCCCCGGCTCGATGCCGAACTGCTCGGCGATGCGTTGCTGGAACGCGCCCATTGCGAGCATCGCGGTGACCATCGGCGCCTTGCCGCCGCGTATCACCTCGAACAGGTCCATGCGTCCGAGCGCGTCCGGGTCGACCATGCCACGGTGCCGGTTGTCGCACAGTTCGATGGCGATGGCGTCGTAGCGGGCAGATTCGATCTCCTCGCGTACCGCCTCGGCGCTCGCGCGCGAGACATGCGCCGTACCGAGCAGGCGGATCTGCGTCGTACCCAGGGTCAGGTCGACGTGCGGTTGTTCTGCGATGGTACTCATAAGGTCACTTCCCGGACCGGTGCCACGGCATAGCCGTGCTGCAGCCAGTTGCGCCCCAGCAGCAGCTTATCGCTCGCCGCGCTGCGGTCGTTGAGATTGGTCAGCACGCGGTGCGCGCGTCCGCGATGCACGATGGTCAGGTAGACGTGATAACGCACCTCGCGGCAGTCGGCCATGCGAATCCCGCGCACCTGCGCGATCGGCGCGCTGAGGGTGCGCCGCTCGCCGGCACCGTTGACCAGCACGAAGCGCGCCGTGCGGCCCACGTCATCGCGTCCGGGCCGCGCGTCGCCACCGATCACCGTGACGTCCTGCGCGTTGATCGACGAAACCGTGGCGCCGGTATCGAGCCGCGCCTCGAAATCCAGGCCGGCCTCGGCGACGGTCACCCGGCTGAGCGGCGGGAGCATGCGCCGCTCGACCGACCAGGCACCGACCAGATAGCCGAGCGCAAGTCCACTGAGCAGCAACACGGCGCCGGTGACAGCGCGCTTGGGCAAATCGGAGCACTCCTGGGAAAACGCTTGCTAAGAAATCTCTGAATGAGTCCGCGCCGGGCAGTTCATGTTCGTGCTGTTCGCGTTCACGGCGCGACGCGCCCGTATTCGCCGGCTCCTGCTGCGCGTCGCCACGCGGAAATCGGGCAGCGCGGGCGCGAGATGCCGGAGCACGAGTTGTCCAGAAATTACCTGAGTTCACGGTGACGCATGCGCCGCCGGTCGCGGCCGCGCGCGCCGGTCCGCGCTACCCGTGCGGCTGCGATGCGCGGTTCTCGTCACACGGCAAGCCGGGCCGCCTCGCATTGTAAGCGCTGCCTCGACGGGGCGGAAATCGCCGTCGGCGACGTTCAGGCCGGATTCAGCACCTGCGCGCTAGCCTGACCTGCCTGTCGCTCGAGGAGATAGTGCCATGCACCTGCCCCGAATTGTCCGCCCCCTGCTCGCCTTCGC
Source organism: Pseudomonadota bacterium (assembly GCA_029977665.1). Lineage (GTDB taxonomy): Bacteria > Pseudomonadota > Gammaproteobacteria > JACKNG01. Next base: position 8,503 of record JAPOKK010000046.1, read on the forward strand.
GCTGCTCGCCGGGACAACGGCCGTGCCGGCCTGGGACGGGAGAGTAGACGTGATCGCCCCGACTGCCTGGTTCGGCTTCAGCCTCGGCGCGCCCGTCATCCACCGTCACACCTATCACTACCCGCCACGCTGGCCCGCCTACGCGCCCTTCCACCGATACGGCGGTCACGGCCTCTACGGCCGCGGCTACTTCCGCCCACGTCACGGCTACGGCTACGGCTGGCGCGGCTACGAGCGCCATCGACCGCGCCACCGGGCCGGGCCCCACCAATTCCGCGGCGGGCGCCATGATTATCGCAACCACCACGGCTACCGCCGCGATCGCTGGCGCCGCTGAACGACGCGCCGAGCATCAGCGCGGCGCCTTGTCAATTCTGTGCGAAGGCCACGCGCTCCGCTAGAATCCGCGCGGCCCGCCCCGGCGTCGCGCGGCGCCCGACAGCCCGCGGCCTGCTTTCACGACCGCAGGCGCGCCCGGGCGCTGCCCACGCGGGCCCTTACTCCAGCGCCGAACACGTCGACCATTGCACAAACTCAACCAGCGACAACGCGAGGCCGTCCGTTACCACGAGGGCCCACTGCTCGTGCTGGCCGGCGCCGGCAGCGGCAAGACCGGCGTCATCGCGCACAAGATCGTCCACCTCATCGACGCTTGCGAGGTCGAACCCGCGAACATCGCGGCGATCACCTTCACCAACAAGGCGGCGCGCGAGATGCGCGAACGCGTGCGCACGCTGCTCGGCAAGCGTAACGTCAAGCCCTGGATCTCGACCTTCCATACCCTGGGCCTGCGCATCCTTCGCGAAGAACACGAGGCGCTCGGCTACCGACGCGGCTTCAGTATCCTCGACGCCGGTGACTGCGCCGGGCTGCTCGCCGATCTGATGCGCCGCGACAGCCCGGGCACGGACATCGCGGTGCCCCAGGTGCAGCAGGCCATCTCCGCGTGGAAATACGCCATGGTGCCGCCGGACGCCGTCGCCCTCGACGCGCCGAGCCCGGCAGAGTCTCTCGCGGCGCGCTGCTATGCGCCTTACTGCGACGCGCTGATGACGTTCAACGCGGTCGACTTCGATGACCTCATCATGGGTCCGGTGCGGCTGCTGCGCGAGGATCCCGAAGTCCTCGAGCGCTGGCGCGCGCGTATCGACTTCATGCTCGTCGACGAGTACCAGGACACCAATCTCTCGCAGTACGAACTCGTGCGCCTGCTGGTCGGCGAGCACCAGCGCCTGACCGCGGTCGGTGACGACGATCAATCGATCTACGCCTGGCGCGGTGCGCGTCCGGAGAACATCGCGCAATTACAAACCGACTTCCCGCGCCTGAAAGTCGTGAAGCTCGAACAGAACTACCGCTCGAGCGGCATCATTCTCAAGGCCGCCAACACGCTCATCGCGAACAACCCCCACGTGTTCGAGAAGAAGCTGTGGTCGGAACACGGCTTCGGCGACAAGATTCGCGTCGTCGCGCTGAATACGGAACACGACGAGACCGAGCGCATCGCCAACGACATCCTGCATCGCAAGCTCATGCATGGCGGCGGCTTCGCCGACTTCGCGGTGCTGCTGCGCTCGAACCACCAGGCACGCCTGTTCGAGCGTGCGTTTCGCGAACGCGACATACCCTACGTGCTCTCCGGCGGCCGCTCCTTTTTCGACTACGCGGAAGTCAAGGACTGCGTTTGCTACCTGCGCCTGCTGGCCAACCCGGACGACAACAACGCGCTGCTGCGCATCATCAACACGCCGCGGCGTACGATCGGCACCGCGACGGTCAAGGTGCTGGTCGACGTGGCTGCCGAGAGCGGGCTGTCGCTGCTCGAGACGGCGCTCGACGAGCGCTTCCGCCTGCGCGTCTCGCCCCAGGTGGGACGGCGCGTCGGCGAGTTCGCCACCTGGCTGACGCGCTTCCAGCGCGAACACGAGGCGACACCGCCGCCGGACGCGTTTGCCACGCTGCTGGCCGACATCGGCTACGACGACTGGCTCGAGCAGACGGCCGAGAACGAGAAGGCGGCGGAGCGTCGCAAGGAGAACGTCGCCGAGCTGTCGCGTTGGATCGCACGCATCTACGCGCGTGACGAAGAGCGCACGACCGCCGACATCGTCGCCGCGCTGACCCTGTTCGATATCGCCGACCGCCAGGACGACAATGCCGATTTCGACGGCGTCGCACTGACCACGCTGCATGCGGCCAAGGGCCTCGAGTATCCTCACGTCTACCTCGCCGGCTTCGAGGAAAACCTGCTGCCGCACCGTTCGAGCATCGAGCAGGACACCATCGAAGAAGAACGCCGCCTCGCCTACGTCGGCATCACCCGCGCCAAGCGCAGCCTCACGCTCACTTTCTGTCGCACCCGCAAGCGCTACGGCCAGCTCGAGAGCTGCGAGCCGAGCCGCTTCCTCGACGAGCTGCCGGCAGACGAGCTCGCCTGGGACGGCCGCGTGACCGACGCGGCCGCCAACCGCGAGACCGGCCGGGGCACGCTCGACCAGCTCAAGCGCCTGCTGCAGACCTGATTCGCGCCACCCGAGTCGAATCCGGCGCGATTGCCGCGCAGCGTCGCTCGAGGGCGACATGTGCCGTCCAGCGTCACCCACAAACAAGCTGGGCAGACGCGCGCGGGCTGCCGGATCGAACGACAAATCAGTTGCTTACGTAGAAGCCGGGGACGCGCACCCGGCTGGCACGGATGCTGCAACTCCGACGGCAGCAACTTCGGGAGCCCACACATGGCGATGCGTAACGACACCAGCCCCAGCCTTGTCCACCGCGACCGCGACGACGGCCTCGCGGGGCTTGTCGATGCCTATGCCTGCGAACTCGCCGAACGGCGCGAACTGCTGCTTGCCGACCGCGCCGATTACGCGCGCAAGCTCGACGCGCTGTCCCGCCAGGACCCGCATGATTTCAGCGGCCTCGGCCGCCTGTATCGCCAGCACCTGCAGCACATCGACGGCCTGCTCGGCACCTTCGAGGCCGCGGCCTGACGCGTGCCGCGATGGCGCGGTGGGGCATCTCCCACACGCGTCGTTCTCGACGATGATGCGCACCGGCGCCGCATCCGACTGCCCCTAATCCCCGCTCTTCGGAGCGGGTTTTTTTTATCTACCGAGGGCGTCACCGCGAGACACCGCGCGGCGAGCGCCGTCGACACTCCGGCGAGGGACGTGTAGTGTCGTTCGCGGGACGCGCCTGGCCCGCTTCCCGGCCCATTTCCAGCTGCATGGAACGACCGCACCACGTGGACGAGATCTGGTTCGCATCCTACCCTCCCGGCGTACCGCACACGATCGATCCCGCCCGGCACGACTCGCTGGTCTCGCTGATCGACGACGCCTGCCGCGAGTTCGCCACGCGCCCGGCCTTCCGGAGCCAGGGCGCGACGCTCGACTACGGACGCTTCGACGAGCTGGCCGACGCCTTCGCCCGCTACCTGGTCGACGCCTGCGGCGTCGCACCCGGCGACCGCATCGCACTGATGATGCCGAACATGCTGGCCTACCCGGTTGCGCTGCTCGGCGTGCTGCGCGCCGGTGGTGTCGTCGTCAACGTCAACCCGCTCTATACCGTGCACGAACTCGTGCACCAGCTCGATGATGCCGGCGCGCGCGTGCTGGTCGCTTACGACGGCGTGCTCGCCAATGTCACCGCGGCACACGCGAAGCTCGCGCTCGAGCACGTGATCGTCGCGCGCATGGGCGACTTCATGCCCTGGCCCAGGCGCCTGCTGGTCGACTTCGTCGCACGCCGCCGCGCCGATGGCCACGGCGTTGCTCCGGCCGGCGCGGTGAGCCTGCGTGCCGCGGTGCGCAGCGGCGCTCGCAGCGCCGCCGGGCTGCCGCGTCCATCCCTCGACGACCTGGCCTTTCTGCAGTACACGGGCGGCACGACCGGGCGCGCCAAGGGCGCCATGCTGACGCACCGGAACATCGTCGCCAACGTGCTGCAGGTCACGTCCTGGTTCGCTGCCGACACCGTGCGCGGCGGCGAAATCATGGTCACGGCGCTGCCGCTCTACCACGTCTACGCACTCACCTCGAACTGCCTGGGGACCATCGCCGTGGGTGGGCTCAACTGCCTCATCGCCGATCCGCGCGACCTCGATACCTTCGTGCGCACGCTCTCGCGCCTGCCGTTCACGTCGATGACCGGCGTCAACACGCTGTTCGCGGCATTGCTCGATCATCCCGGCTTCGCGCAGCTCGACTTCAGCCACCTCAAGTTCACCAGTGGCGGTGGCATGGCCGTGCAACGCGTCGTCGCCGAGCGCTGGCACGCGGTCACCGGCAGCGTCCTGGCCGAAGGCTACGGCCTCACCGAAGCCTCTCCCGTGGTTACCGTCAACCGCTTCGACGTCAGCACCTTCAGCGGCTCCACCGGCCTGCCAGTGCCGTCGACCGAGATCCGCATCAAGGCGACCCCGGAGGTGGACGCGGCCATCGGCGAACCGGGTGAATTGTGCGTGCGCGGACCGCAGGTCATGCGTGGATACTGGAACAACCCGGCCGAGACCGCCGCGGTACTGGACGAGGATGGCTGGCTGCATACCGGCGACATCGCGCGCATCAAGGCCGACGGCTATCTCTACCTCGTCGAGCGCAAGAAAGACGTCATCCTGGTGTCGGGCTTCAACGTCTATCCGAACGAGATCGAGGATGTCGTCGCTGCCCATCCCGGTGTGCGCGAGGTCGCCGCCATCGGCGTGCCCGACGCACGCTCCGGTGAGGCCGTGCGCCTGATCGTCGTCGCTGCCGAACCCGCGCCGGACGCGGGCGCGATCATCGCCTGGTGCCGCGAGCACCTGACCGGCTACAAGGTGCCGCGCTCGGTGGTCTTCGCGAAGGCCCTGCCCAAGACCCCGGTCGGCAAGATCCTGCGGCGCGAGTTACGCGAGCGCTACGGCGACGAACCCTGAAGACCGGGGACAGCTCACCTGATTCCGAGCGGAGACATTAACTCGACGGTCCCCGCTCGCCCCGCCGGCTTCCCCGCAGCGCACCCGGCGTGACGCCCAGGCGGGCGCGGAACAGCCGTGTCATGTGGGCCTGGTCGTTGAAGCCGCAGGCGGGGGCAATCTGCTTGAGCGGCAGCTCGCCGGCCTCGACCAACTCACGTGCTCGCGCCACGCGCCGATCGATCACGTAAGCGTAAGGCGCACAACCGAAGGTCTTGCGGAAGCGCCGGTTGAAGCTGCACACACCGAGCCCGGCGACTGCGGCGAGCGCATCGAGATCGATACCGGCATCGAGATGGCTCTCGATGTAATCGACCACGCGCCGACGCTGCAGCGCGCTCAAGCCACTCGCATCGACCGTGTCGCGAAACGTCACCGACGAGTAGCGGCGCAAGAGGTGCAGGCCGAGCTGGGTGGCGAGCGCTTCGACGTAGAGCGCACCGCCGACCGCCTGCTGCGCGGCCTCGGCCTGGATCGCACCGACGGTCGCGGTGATCACGGGGTCGTCGACATTGAGCACGTCGCGCAGCCGCACGTCGGTGACACTGCGGTCGAGCGCTTCGCTGGCGAGCTTGTTGAGGAGTTCGCCCGTGAGATAGACGTGACTCACGTCGACGTTCTGCGACCAGTTCCAGTCCGAGCGCTGCGCGCGCGTGAGCAGCGAGACGCTGCCGGGCGCACAGCGGGTCTGCGTCCACGAACCGTCGAAGCGCCGCTCCATCGGCGTATCACCGCGCTTGTAGGACACCACCATGTAATCCCGCATGGGCGGGATGTAGACGTCCTGGCCGAGATAACGATAGCTGCGCAGTGCCACCCCGTGCCAGCCGAGGCCGTCGCTGCGCGCGATGATCTCGCCCGGTACCCAGCGCGGCAACTCCTCTGGTGTGATCAGGTCTGACATGTGCGGCCTTCCTCCGACCGGGCGCGCGCCATCCGGCGAAAAAGCTTAGGACAGGCCGCGCACCTTGGCAATTCGGTGAGCCAGATCAAGAGTTTAGCCGGAAACCCCGGGAAAGACTTGCCGCTTGCCGGATGGCGGGGGAGAATCCGCCGTCGCCGTGCCCTGCACGGTAGGCGCCGCAGTCGCATCGTGCCTGTGGCAGCCACGCGCAGGGCCAGGGGGCCCGTGCGCGAAATGTGCAAAGCCGCGTCCCGCTTCGTGCAATACACCCCGTGCAGGCGGCGCGACACTGACACCCTGCGCCGCCGCCGTCCGTGCGGTGCGCCCCCTCGAGTCCCCGGCCCGGAGGCGCCCAGCGACGCCCGCTCGGGGCACGAACACGCGATTGAAGAGAATAGTGGAGGTACTGTTGATGACTCAGGCAAAAGGCAACGGCGCTGGCGCCGGCACGGATTTCGACGCGGTCGTGGTGGGAGCCGGCGTCGCCGGGCTCTACCAGCTCCACAAGCTGCGCGAAATGGGGCTCAAAGTGCAATCGATCGACGCCGCCAGCGACGTCGGCGGCACCTGGTACTGGAACTGCTACCCGGGCGCGCGGGTGGATTCGCAGTCCTACATCTACCAGTACTGGTTCTCCGACGAACTGGTCAACGAGTGGAACTGGAGCGAGCGCTTCCCCGGCCAGCCGGAGACCGAGCGCTACCTCAACTTCGTCGCCGACAAGCTCGACCTGCGCAAGGACATCCGCTTCAACACGCGCGTCACCGGCGCGGAGTGGGACGAAGCCGCCGCGCGCTGGACCATTCGGACCGACAAGGGCGACACCCTGACCGCGCAGTTCTTCATCAGCTGCGCCGGCATGCTCTCGGCGCCCAAGGTGCCGCCTTTCCCGGGACACGAGAAGTTCAAAGGCATCATTGCGCACACCGCGCGCTACCCGCGCGAAGGTATCGACCTGAAGGGCAAGCGCGTCGGCGTCGTCGGCACCGGCGCGACCGGCATCCAGGTCATCCAGACCGTGGCCAAGGAAGCGGGCGAGCTCAAAGTCTTCCAGCGTACCCCGCAGTACGCGGTACCGATGCGCAACCCGAAGTACAACGATGCCGACCGCGCCCAGTTCAAGGCCAAGGCCCACGAACTCGAGAACCTCGTGAACCACACCTTCGCGGGCTTCGATTTCGACGTGCTGCCCGAATCCTGGTACGACCTGACTCCGGAGCAGCGCCGCGCCAAGCTCGAGGAAATCTGGGCCGACGGTTCGCTCAGCTTCTGGGTCGGCAGCTTCCCCGAAGTGCTCACCGACGAGAAGGTCGGCGAAGAGGTCTCCGAGTGGGTGCGCGAGAAGATTCGCGCACGCATCGACGATCCCGAGCTGGCCGAGAAGCTCGTGCCCTATCACTACAGCTTCGGCACCTACCGCGTGCCGCTCGAAAACGGCTTCTACGATGCCTTCAACCAGGACAACGTGGAACTCGTCGAGGTCAAGGAGAACCCCATCGAATGCTTTACCGAGACCGGGCTCAAGCTAGCCTCGGGTGAGGAGTACGAGCTCGACGTGGTCATCCTCGCCACGGGCTTCGACGCCGGTACCGGCGCCCTCACCCGCATGGACATCCACGGCCGCAACGGCGTCTCGCTGACCGAGGAATGGAGCAAGGACATCCGCTCGACGCTGGGCCTGCAGGTCAGCGGCTTCCCGAACCTGTTCACGGTCGCCGGCCCGCTGGCACCGTCGACGGCGTTCTGCAACATGACCACCTGCCTGCAGCAGCAGGTCGACTGGGTCACCGACTGCATCGCCTACCTGCGCGACAAGCACGCGAAGTCGATCGAGCCGACCGTCGAGAAGCAGGACGAATGGGTCGAACACCACGACGAGGTCGCCAACGCGACGCTGCTCGTACGCACCAACTCGTGGTACACCGGTGCCAACATCGAGGGCAAGCCGCGCCGGCTGCTGTCCTACATCGGGGGCGTCGGCCACTACCGCCAGGTCTGCGATGACATCAAGGCCAGCGGCTACCAGGGCTTCTCCATCGCCTGAGCCGCCCAGGCACGTCCGTCCCGCCCCCAGCCCCGTCGCGGCAACTGCCCGGCGGGGCTGCGCGAACCGGCGCGTTTCAGGACGCGCCGGGTTCGCCCTCTCCCCCCATCAGCCAGGCCCGCGCATCATGGCGCGCCTGCGCGGCATCCGTGCCCAGCGCAGCGAAGTCGAACAACGCGCCATCGGCGAGGTGCGAGGGCACCACGTTCTGCAACGCGCGGAACACGTTCTCCACGCGGCCTGGCTGTTCGCGTTCCCACTCGGCGAGCATCGCCTTCACGCGCACGCGCTGCAGGCCGTCCTGGCTGCCGCACAGGTTGCACGGAATGATGGGAAACTCGCGCGCGGCCGCGTAACGCTCGATGTCGGCTTCGCGGCAGTAGGCGAGCGGGCGGATGACGACGTGGCGGCCGTCGTCGCTGAGCAGCTTCGGCGGCATGCCCTTGAGCTTCGAGCCGAAGAACATGTTGAGAAACAACGTCTCGACGATGTCGTCGCGGTGGTGGCCGAGCGCGATGCGGGTGATGCCGTGCTCGGCGGCGAAGCGGTAGAGGATGCCGCGGCGCAGACGCGAGCACAGCCCGCACATGGTGCGCCCTTCGGGCACCACGCGCTTGACCACCTGGTAGGTGTCCTGCTCGATGACGTGATGCTCGAGACCGAGCCCGGCCAGGTAGTCACGCATGACCCCGGGCGGATAGCCCGGCTGCTTCTGGTCGAGGTGCACGGCGACGAGTTCGAAATCGACCGGCGCGCGCTCGCGCAGGCTCAGCAGCATGTCGAGCAGGGTATAGGAGTCCTTACCGCCGGACAGGCACACCATCACGCGATCGCCGGCGCCGATCATGTCGTAGTCGCCGATCGCCTTGCCGGTCAACCGGCGCAGGCGTTGCTGCAGCTTGCCGGCATCGACGCGCTGCTTGCGCGGATCCTGCCGGCGTGCGGGGACAGGCAGCTTGATCGGTGTGACGGTCACGGTAAAGAACAATCCGGAGCGCGGTGCAGGGCCGCGATCTTAGCAGGCGTCGCCCGAGGTGCCGATGACGCAGTGCCTGCGGAGCTTGCACGGGCTCGGCAAACGGACCGGGCGCCCCGGCAGGCCTTGCACGCTGCCGGGACGCCGCGAAGGGTCTGAAACCCTCTCAGGCCACGCTCTGCATCGCGCTGGCCGGCTCGCAGCCACGCTTGAACAGGCGCGTCTCGATGCGCCCCGGACGGAACGCCTCGGTGAGGATCGGCACGGTGAGGTTCGGATCGCAGTCGCCGCACATGAACACGTCGATCGCGGCGTAGCCGCGCTCCGGCCAGGTGTGGATGCTGATGTGGCTCTCCGCCAGCACCGTTACGCCGCTCACGCCCTGGCCTTCGCCGAAGGGGTGATAGTAGGCATGCAGCACCGTCGCCCCGGCCGCGTGGGCGGCCTGGTCCAGGGTCTGCTCGATGACCGCGGCATCGGTCAGGTGGCAGGCATCCCACAGCTCGACGAGCAGGTGGTCACCGGCATAAGCGTTGCCGCGGGCATCCTTCTTGAAGTGATCGGGCAGCTCTTTCATTGTTTTTTCCCCTCCACCGCATCTTCTATCCAGCGGGGCAGCGTGAAACTCGCATGGTGCACCGCCGGCGAATAATGCCGGGTCTGTCCCGTCAGTCCGGCATAGCGCGCGGACAACGTATCGACATCCGGTGTCAGCACCGCGGCGTCACGGCCGGCGACGCCGAAGGTCATGTAACCCCCATAGTACGTCGGTACTGCCGCGATGTACGCACCCGCAGACAGGCCCAGCCGCCGCAGGGCGGACACCGTGCGAGCCGCCTCGTCACGCTGGAAGAACACCACGCCGTCCTGGGCGCTGAGCGCGCCCTTGGGCGAGAGTGCGTCCCGGCAGAGCCGATAGAACTCGTCGGAGTACAGCGCCTCGGCCATACCGACGGGGTCGGTCGAATCGATCAGGATCGCATCGTACTCGCCGGTGTGCGCCTTCATGTACTGAAAGGCATCCTGGACCACGATTTCGACCCGCGGATCGTCGAACGAACGGCCCCCGTCGTTCAGACTCGGCAGGAACTCGCGCGCGCTGGAGATGACGACCTCGTCGATTTCGACGAGGTCGACTTTCTCCACCGGGTGCTTGAGCACTTCGCGCAAGGTACCGCCATCACCGCCGCCGACGATCATCACGCGCCGAGGCTCGGCCACCGACAACAGCGGCACGTGCGTCAGCATCTCGTGATAGATGAACTCGTCCGCTTCGGTGGTCTGCACGATACCGTCGAGGACCAGGACGCGCCCGAGGTAGGGCACGTCGTAGATCCGGATCGACTGGTACTCGGTATCGGCCTCGAACAGCAGCGTGTCGTAAAAGAACCCCTGGAAAGCCTGTCCCGTGTACAGGCTTTCTACGAACTGGCCGGCCACCCTCAGCTCGCCTTTTGCAGCGATGCCTGGAATTTACCGCGTTCGATCAGGTGCAGCTCCACGACTTCGGGTTCGAAGTACTTCCTGCAGCAAGCCACCGCCAGGTCGTTGTCGAAGGCCTTGCAGGAGAAGATGTCGATATAGACCTGACCGAGGTTCTCTGCGAAATGCGCGCAGATGTTCGAGGTCTCTATCAGTTGTAGCAGTGTGTAACCGG
>JAPOKK010000341.1 GCA_029977665.1 Pseudomonadota bacterium
GACGGCACGGGCGCGAGCTGGTCGTCGCCCTCGAGACCTCGGCGCACGATCTGCGCGGACACCTCGCGCGCGGTCTGCAGGTCGACTGGCCCCTGCTTCACCTGGCCGCGGCGCCGACGGGCGACGGCTCGGCGCTGGTCGTCAACGCGGCCGGCGACTGGCTCGCCGTCGCGCTGGCCTGGCGCCCCCCCCCGCGCGAGCCCCTGGCCCGCTGGGACCGCGCACGCGTCGATGGCCGGACCTACCGCCACGTGTTCTCGGACGGTGAACGCCTGTTGCGGCCGGCACCGCGCGACGCCGGTGCCGGCTGAGGACCCGGACCCCGAACTTGCTCAGGCCGTGCCCGCGACAATCATTCGCGAGGTGAAGCCATTGGTACCGCTGTGCGAGAACTCGGCGCTGTCGCTCTTGTGCCGGTGCACGACCGACTCGTACTGCGTGTAGTTGTAAAACGCCGGCGACGGCAGGTTGTCGATCGTGATCGGCTTGCCACCAAGCCCCGTCATGAGCTTCATCTCGACTGCCGAGTCCGGCACCGTGTAGGCAACCGTCGTCGCCGTGCGTGTCACCGTCATCGGCACGCGCTCCTTGGCCACCATCAGCTTGTGGAAGCCCTGGAAGGCGAGCGGGAAGACCTTCTCGAACGCCGCGTGGTGAGCGTCGTCGATGGCCTCATCGACGTAGATCCGCACCCACTTGCCCATCTCGAACGTCGCCAGGAAGGAAACGCCCGCAAGGTCGGCGCCGTCGATGCTGCCCTGCGTGATCTGGATGAGGCGGTTGCCATTGCACTGCAGATCGGTACGACGGCCGAAGTTGCACGGACAGGGGATCTCGCAGCTGCAGCATTCGGCGACGTCCGCTTCGAGCGCCCATTGTGCGCCGGCGGCGAGCGCGGCAGCCGAGCCCAGCGTCGTGGACGCCGCGGCGGCAGCGCCGAGATACGTGTTGAATTCGCGTCGGTTCATGGTCTCGTTCCTCGTTTCGACAAGCTTCGCGGCGCGCAGCGCCGGCGCACGCCCTTCGCGTGCACTTTAGCGCAACACGGCGACGCCTGCGTGACGTACGCGGCGCCGGTGGTCGCGCCTCGTGGTGCCTTCAGCAGGCCTCGAACAGCCCGGCCGCGCCCATGCCCTTACCGATGCACATCGAGACCAGGCCGAGCTTCGACCCGCGCCGACGCAGCTCGCGAATGACCACGCCGGTCATGCGCGAGCCGGTCATGCCGAAAGGATGACCGATCGCGATCGAGCCGCCGTTGACGTTGTAGATGTCGTTGTCGATTCCGAGCTTGTCGCGGCAATACAGGCACTGCGAGGCGAACGCTTCATTGAGTTCCACCAGGTCGATGTCGCCGAGGGTCAGGTTCTTGTACTTGAGCAGGCGCGGAATCGCGAAGACCGGGCCGATACCCATTTCATCGGGCTCGCAACCGGCAACGGCCCAGCCGCGGAAATACGCCAGCGGCTCGAGACCGAGCTGCTGTGCGCGCTTCTCGGACATCAGCAGCGTCATCGAGGCGCCGTCCGAGAGCTGCGACGCGTTACCGGCGGTGACGCTGCCGCCCTCCTCGAACGCCGGCTTGAGCTTGGCCAGGCCTTCGAGGGTGGTCTCCGGACGATTGCATTCGTCGCGGTCGACGACACCTTCGACGATCGCCGTCTCCTTGGTTTCCTTGTTCATCAGCTTGAGCCACTTGACCGACATCGGCGCAATCTCGTCGGCCACGCGACCTTCCTCCGCGGCGCGCGCATAGCGTTGCTGGCTCTGCAACGCGTAGGCATCCTGCTGTTCGCGCGTCACCTGGTAGCGCCGTGCGACGACTTCGGCGGTGTTGCCCATGGCCATGAAGATTTCGGGCTTCTCCGCTTCCAGGCGCGGGTGGTTGTCGAACACCGCCGGCGTGCCGCGGTCGAGGCCCGTGATCGACTCCACGCCACCGGCGATCGCAATCTCGGCGCAACCGCTCGCGATCTGCGTGGCGGCGACGGAAATCGCGTTCAGACCCGAGGAGCAGGCGCGGCTCAAGGTCATCGCCGAGACCTCGATCGGCAACTTCGAGAGCGCCACCGCGTGGCGCGCCATGTTGGCCGACTGCTCGCCGATCTGCCGCGCCGCGCCGACCACCACGTCCTCGACCTCGGCCGGCTCCAGGGCCGGGTTGCGCGCGAGCAAGGCGTCGATGCAGTGCGCGACGAGCTCGTCAGCGCGGGTCAGGTTGAAAGTGCCCCGGTGGGCCTTGGCGAGTCCGGTGCGGATATTGTCGACGATGACGACCTGGCTCATGCGATATTCCTCTCATTTTCTGGTGCGGCGCCCGCTGGCGCCCGAATGTGCGATGGCACCGGTTCAACCGGCGCCCCGACGCGGGCCGGACCTGGCGCGGCCCGTAGGGTAACCCACGGCGCGGCCGATCATTGAGCGTTTCCGCGCTCGGTGCCGGCAAGGCGGCGCGGCGGCGACCAGCGCGGCGCGCGCTTCTCGACAAAGGCGCGCAGCCCCTCGCGCCCGTCGGCGGTGTCGAAGACGTTGCACAGGGTCTCGATCTGGTTCTCTATGTTGCGCCGGTAGTCGAGGTCGTTGGCGCGCATGAACGACTTCCGGCCGAGCGCCATGATCGCGGGGGACTTGGCCGCGAACGTCAGCGCCATGGCGCGCGCCTCGCTGAGCAGGCGCGCGCGCGGTACGGCATGATTGACGAGGCCCAGCGCGCAGGCTTCGGCCGCCGGGATCGGCTTGCCGCCGAAAAGCAGCTCAAACGCCTTGTGGCGGCTTATCTGGCGCGGCAGGTGCACGTAATGAATGGCCGGGATGAGGCCGATGTCGATTTCCGGGTAACCGAGATCGATGTCGTCGGCGGCAAAGATGACGTCGCTCGTGATCGCCAGCGACATGCCCGCGCCGCGCGCCGGGCCATTGATCGCGGTGATCGTCGGCTTGCGCATGGCGTACTGGATGTTCATCGTTTCCATGTAGAACTTGTAGACGAACTCGCGCAGGTCCTGCGCGTCGCCGGCATCGACCATGCGCAGGTCCATGCCGCCGCAGAACATGCCGGGCAGCGCGCTGGTCAGGATCACCGCGCGCACGTCCGGATCGTCGTCAGCACGGCGCAGCGCAGCATGGATGGCATCGATCATCGGATGATCGATGGCGTTGACGGGCGCGCGGTTGAGCGCAATGACGGCGACCTGGTCTGCGACGTCGTAATCGATGCGTGTTTCGTTGCTCATGGGGAGCCGATGTCCTCGGGCTGGCGGGCGCGCGCAGGCGTGCTCGCGGGGTCTCATTCGGGATAGAACAGGGCCGGTGTCGCTCCGGGCGCGGCCGGCAGGCCGTCGACCTCGCCGCGCGCAATCATGTCGAGGAGAGACAACGGACCGCCGCTCCAGGCCGGGAAGCCGAGCGCCGCGACAGCGAGCACGTCGGCATCCTCCGCCGTCGCCAGCAGTCCTTCGGCGAGACAGCTCGCGGCTTCCCGGGCAACTTCGCGCAGGAGGGCGAGGCCGGCGGCACGATCGGCGACCGTGAAGCCATCGCGCGCCACACAGGCGAGGCCGGCGCGGGCGAACAAGGCGCCGAGGTCGAGCGCGTTGGCCAGCGCGCCGCGCTTCGCGGCATCCGGTGCATGCACGGCCGCGGCTCGCCGCACCGCCGCGAGCAGGCGTGCGAGC
>JAPOKK010000313.1 GCA_029977665.1 Pseudomonadota bacterium
GCGTCTACGCCATCGCTTACCGTTTCTACAGTCACTTCATCGCGCTCAAGGTCCTCATGCTCGACGCCACGCGCGCGACGCCCGCCGAGCGGCTGGAGGACGGCCGTGACTTCGTGCCGACCAACCGGTGGATCGTGTTCGGCCACCATTTCGCCGCCATCGCCGGGCCGGGACCACTGATCGGGCCGACGCTTGCCGCGCAGTTCGGTTATCTTCCCGGCACCCTGTGGATCCTGGTCGGCGGCGTGCTTGGCGGCTGCGTGCAGGATTTCGTCATCCTGTTCTGTTCGATCCGCCGCAACGGACGCTCGCTCGGCCAGATGGCGCGCGACGAGCTTGGACCGGTCGGCGGAGTCGCCGCGCTGCTCGGCGTGATGACCATCATGATCATCCTCATCGCGGTGCTGGGACTGGTCGTCGTCAATGCCATGAAGCACAGCCCGTGGGGCACGTTCACCGTGACAATGACGATTCCGATCGCCTTGTTCATGGGCATCTACCTGCGTGCCATCCGGCCCGGGCGGGTGCTCGAGGCGACGGCCATCGGTATCTTGCTGCTGCTCGCCGCGGTCGCCGGCGGCGGGGTCGTCGATCAGCTGCCCGCGGTACGTGGCTGGTTCGACCACGACGGCCGTGTGCTGGCCCTCGCCGTGATCGCCTACGGCTTCACCGCGGCCGTGTTGCCGGTATGGCTGTTGCTCGCACCGCGTGACTACCTCTCGACGTTCATGAAGGTGGGCACGATACTCGCGCTCGCCGTTGCCATCGTCATCCTGCGTCCCGAGATCCGCATGCCGGCGGTGACGCAATTCATCGACGGCACCGGGCCGATTTTCGCCGGCCCCCTGTTCCCGTTCGTCTTCATCACCATCGCCTGCGGCGCCATCTCGGGCTTCCATGCCCTGATCTCATCGGGCACCACGCCCAAGCTGCTCGCCAACGAGGCCGATGCGCGCATGATCGGCTATGGCGGCATGATGATGGAATCGTTCACGGCCGTGATGGCGATGATCGCCGCCTGCGTGCTAGAACCCGGCGTGTTCTTCGCCATCAACAGCCCGGCCGGAGTGGTCGGCCACGAAGCCGCCGCCGCGGTATCGACCATCTCGAGCTGGGGCTTCCCGGTGACGGTCGAGCAGATGGAAGCCCTCGCCGCGGAGATGGGCGAGGCGACCCTGTTCGCGCGCACCGGCGGCGCGCCGTCGCTCGCGGTTGGCATGGCGAACATCTTCGCGAGTCTTTCTGGCGGCGGCCTGCTCGCGCTGTGGTATCACTTCGCGATCATGTTCGAAGCCTTGTTCATTCTCACCACGCTGGACGCCGGCACGCGCGTGGCGCGCTTCATGTTGCAGGAGCTGCTGGGTCGGCTGCACGCGCCGCTCGGTCGTGTGAGCTGGTACCCGGGGGTGATCGTCGCCAGCGCGCTGGTGGTCATCGCCTGGGGTTGGTTCCTCTACCAGGGGGTGGTCGATCCGCTCGGGGGCATCAACAGCCTGTGGCCGCTGTTCGGCATCTCCAACCAGATGCTCGCGGCGATCGCGCTGTGCGTCGCAACCAGCGTCATCGTCAAGTCCGGCCGCGCGCGCCATGCGTGGGTTACCGTGGCGCCGCTCGCCTGGCTCGTGCTGGTGACCTCTAGCGCGGCGCTGGCGAAGATCTTCAGCGAGGTGCCGCGCATCGGTTTCCTTGCCCACGCGGCCGATCTGCAGGAGCGTCTCGACGCCGGTACGCTCGGCGCCGAGGTCGCCGCGCAGGTGCCGCGGCTGGTATTCAACGATCACCTGAACACGGCGCTGACGGTGCTCTTCCTCGTGCTCACCTGGGTCCTCGTGCTCGACACGGCGCGGGTCTGCGTGCGCCACCTGCGCGGGCAGCCGACACCGCCGTTCACCGAAGAGCCCTACGTGGCCTCGGCACTGGGGGTGCGCTGAGATGCGCGTCGGCGAATTCTGCGCGGCGGCGCGAGAGTACCTGCACTGGCTGAACGGCGACCGCGCCTATGAACGCTGGGTGGCGCACCTGCGTGCCGCGCATCCCGAGGCGCCGGTGCCGAGCCGCGCGGCGTTCTACCGTGCCGAGGTCGAGCGGCGCTGGAGCGGAATCAGGCGCTGTTGCTGAATGACGCGGGCCGCGCCGGCGGCGTCCCGGTGCGCCGGCTGGTGGCGACGCGCCGGGACACGGCGCCGCGGCCATGCGATGGCTGGCGACGCCTGGTGATGCTCAGAACGGCACGTCGTCGTCGGTGAACGGCGGCGGCTCGTCGTCGGGCGGCGGCGCGGCATTGCCGCCGCCACTGCCCTGGCCACGGATGGCACGTACGTCGAGACTGTTGAAGTAACGCACCTCGCCCTGGCGGCTGGTCCATTCGCGGCCGCGCAGGCTGAACTCGACCTCGAGCGTGTCGCCGACGCGGAACTGCTCGATTTCGCCGACGCGGTCACCGGTCAGCTCGAAAGCGACGTACTGCGGGTACTGCGGGTTCTCGGCGATCTCGAGCACGAACTCGCGCTTCTGGAATCGCTCGGTGATCTGCTTGGTGTCGAAGACCGCGTGGAGGCGGCCGCTGGCTTGCATGCTCATGGTCTTGGATCAGGGTCTCGTGGTCGGTTGGGGCGCGGCGCCAGGTAGGCAACACGCGCGCGAGGTTCGCCGGTGGGTCGGGATTGTCGGCGCTCGGGGCCGCTCGCGTCCAGCCGGCGGGTGCGGCAAGCGACAGACGCGGTATCGGTCTGCACCAGGCGTGTCCCCGGTGCAGCGCCTGCCGTATCAGGCGGGTTCCTCCCGAGCCCGCCGTACGGCGCCCAGGCCCGCGCCCCGAGTGGCGATAGTTTGAGCAAAAGGATCAGACCCTTAGGGCTCATGAGGGTCAGAGGCGTACGCCATCAGGCCCTCCCTGAGGCAGGTGCTCCGGGCTGTGGGGCCGGCCAGATCTTGACGACACCTTCATCAGAGTGGTGGCATCCCACCGGGAAGCCTACGGAAGGTGACCGCGCATGAGGGTGAGCGGGCAAGCGGTTTCCGCCGGGCGCACGTGCGCTGCTGAGCGAGCTGCAACCTGATCAGCGGGCTGCACAGCCACGTGTCCAGGACTTCAAGAAACAACCAAGTCGGGAGACTTGAACGATGGCCCAACCAGTTGCACCGGTCGCTCGATTCCCATTGGTTAACTGGCGGCGATTGATGATGACCGCGCGACGCGAGGGCACTTGGTGCGGCGCCAGTGCGCTGCTGATCTTGCTTGCGCAGCCGCCGTTGGCGATAGCCGGTGATGGCGATGCGGCCTCCCGGCCGATGGTCCTACGTGACGCTTGTGCACCCTTCCCATCTACCGTCTGCGACACGGCCAGGTCTCGATGCTCGGCCGAGACGGAACACGCGACGCGACGTGGAACCACGCCTTGCGCACCCACGGAAGTATTGGGACCGCAATGGAGAACTCTGGGCGATCTGGAGACAGTAGACGTTGCCACAGCGGTCGCCGAGCGAGGAGGCGAGACAGGAATCGTGTGCCTGCGGCCTCTGCAATTGCCTGGCGCCGCGCGAGCGGCCGACGAGCAGAAAGAGAAGCTGCTCCGGCTCGAAGAACGCCGCGTAACGCCGGAGCAGTGTTCGGCTGAGCGCTCCCCCGACTGGACCGGCGTTGGCCGGCTTTCCGTTGCCGGACATTACATCATTTCGGTTCGGCCCGAGCTTGCGACCGACGATGTCCGACGGCTGCTGCGGCCCTTGGGGGGCAGGGTCGTCCGGCAGATCGCGCGGCGCGCTATCTACGAGATTGTGGTTGCGGACGATTTACGCCGCGCAACGCGCTCGCCGGCCGTCGACTCGATCCGTCGCCATCCATCGGTGGTCGCGTTCGCGCCAGCGCTGATTCTTCACTCCCCGATGCCGCGACCCGATATCACGGCGCAAGGTAGCCTGAGGCGGTCATGTCGGAGGCAATGGCACTTGGAGAAGGTCGAAGCCCTGAAGGCGCAGGCGCTGTCGACCTGTGCAACGGGCCCGATTGTCGCCGTCATCGATACCCGGATCCGGCGGTCTCACCCGGAGCTCGTCTCGAGCATTTGGCTCAACCCTCGTGAAATCGGCGACGATGCTCGGGTGGGTCACGACGACGACTCTAACGACTTTGTTGATGATGTGGCGGGCTGGGATTTCATCGACGACGATTGCGATGTCGAGGACGCAGACAAGTGCGAGAACGAGCGAGGTCACGGTACAGCGGTGGCGGGAATCATTGCCGCGACACCGCGCGACGCCCGAGGCGCAAGCGGTATCTGCCCGGGAGCGAAGATCATGACGATTCGCGCCATGAAGTCGTGGCCGCGCGGATCGACCGAGGTTCTGGATATTGTGGAGTCCATCTACTATGCCACCGACAACGGCGCCAAGGTCATTAACCTCTCCCTGGGA
>JAPOKK010000437.1 GCA_029977665.1 Pseudomonadota bacterium
CAACAAATTATTTGGAATAAGTCTATTTCCTATCTCGCGAACGCGCCGACAACCGTTCCGTGGCCTTACGCGGGCGTGGCAACACCCGCGAAACCGGCCTGTCGGAGACATTCACGGTAGCGCTCACGGTCGCCGGCGCGCCGGAACGGCACCCGCGAGACATGTTCGTCGACGTCGAACGCGGGATAGTGCTCGACGTAGCGTTCGACGTAGGGACGCGCTTCCTCGATGCGGCCAAGCGCCGCACAGGTCGCGGCGAACCAGCGGCAATTGGACGGCGAGATGCGCGGCCCGTCGATTTCCCGCATGACGGTGCGACCCTCCTCGTAGCGCCCGGCGATGAAATACGCCACGACGTAGAGCGAGCGCGGCCACACGTCCAGGTAGGGATTGATCTCGAAAGCGTGGTCGAGCAGCGCGATGGCCTTCTCCGGTTCACCGTTGAGACTCAGCGCATGGGCGAGGAAGGTGTAGCAGTCGGCGTCGTTGACGTTGAGTTCGATGGCTTTCTCGAGGCTCTCGATCGCCTTGTCGAGCTGCTTGCGGAAAAAGTACACCATCCCGAGGCAGAGACGGAACGTGTGCGAGGCCGGGTCCATGTGTACCGCCCGCTGCGCATATTCCAGTGCTTCGTCGAGCGAGCCCTGCGGGTCGTCCGTCCAGTACTCGTTGTAAGCCGTGGCGTAGGTCCAGGCGATCCCGGCGTAGGCGCGCGGATACTCGGGATCGAGCTTGATCGCCTGCAGGTAGAGGCCGCGCGCGGCGAGATTGTCCTCGCGATTGAACTTGAGCCACAGTTCGCGCCCGCGCAGCACGAGATCGTAGGCCGCCGGATTCTCGCCGCCTTCATCACTGCGCGCGCGGCGGCGTTCGGAGTCGGCGACGCGGCCGACGAGCGTCGCGACGATGCGCCGGGTCAGCTCGTCCTGCACCGCGAAGACGTCGCACAGTTTGCGATCGAAGCGTTCCGCCCACAGGTGATGACCGCTGCCTGCCTCGATGAGCTGCGCGTTGACGCGCACGCGCTCGCCGGACTTGCGCACGCTGCCTTCGAGAATGTAGCGCACGTTGAGCGCGCGACCGATGTCCTGCGCTTTGACCGCCTGCCCCTTGAAGCTGAACGTCGAATTGCGCGAGGTCACGATCATGTCCTTGAAGCGCGACAACTCGGTGATGATGTCCTCGGTAATACCGTCGGCGAAGTACTCGTCGTCGCTGCTACCGCCGAGGTTGGTGAACGGCAGCACGGCGATCGAGGGCCGTGCCGGCAGGCGCGCGGCCTCCGCCGCGGCGGCCGGAGACGGTAGCGCTGCATCCTGCTCGCGCGGGTCGTGGCGTGCGTCCTCGGCCGGATCGGTCACCAGCGCATAGACACGCACGGGACGCGCGATGTTCTTCACCGTCTGCTCGCCGAGGAAGCGCCAGCGCATGCCGCCCCGGTCGGCGACGAAGTCGTAGGCCGGCCCGGAGAGGGTGATGCCGCCCGGGTCGGCGAGGCGCTCGACGCGCGCGGCGATATTGACGCCATCGCCGTACACGGTGCCGTCGCTCTGCTCGAGCACGTCGCCGAGATTGATGCCGATGCGGAAGTCCATGCGGCGCGTGGCGCTGCGCCCTTCGTTCAACTCG
>JAPOKK010000215.1 GCA_029977665.1 Pseudomonadota bacterium
CCGATGAAGCCTTCCTTCGGCGCTTTCGGCAGCGTGGTGTCGATGCGGCTCCAGCCTAGAACCACCAGGCCGCCAGCGCGGCCCTGGTTGATGTAGTCGTCGAGGGACTTCAGGTAGACGCGCTTGTCGGCGTCGCTCAAGGCGTGCCAACGCGCGTTCGGGTGCCAGACGATGGCCAGGATCTGCATGGCTATAGGCTCCTCGCTTGCCGGGGGTTCAGAAGGTCTCGGCGGCATGCGCGCCGGCAGTTCGATTCAGTTGAAGCGCGCCTCCTCGAGAACGCGCGCGCACCTTCGGCGCCCAGCTCCCGGCACAGACCACGCAGGCTTATCCGACTCGGCGCGCCAACGGAAATCGCAGTGGCTGCCGCCTTTGAGGATTGTCTGTGAACGCTGCAGGGTAATGTCCGTACCGACACCCGCGGTCAGCGGCGGGTCAATCTCGCAGGTCAGCATGGCGCCGAACGCGGGCTCGCCCAGCGCCTTGAAGTACTCCGCGTAGCGGCAACCGCGGACGTTCAGCGAAAGCTCGTCGGGGGTATCCGCGATCGGTTCGATATCCAACGCATCACCGGCGGTGAACGCGGGCAGCAAGGTCTTCAGCTTCTCGAGCGAAGTCCCGGATGCCGACTGCGCGACCTGCTCGCCAAGCCGCTTGCCGAACTCTTCCACCGACTCGCGCAGCAATGCCGCCGCGCGTTCTTCGCCGATTTCCGCGCGGATGCGGCGGTAGAACGGCAGCAGGATCTCGGCCTGGATTTTCACGCGCTCCAGGTAGGGCAGCTGGTCCATGGGCAGGCCTCCTTTTCGGCATCGGGCGACGGGCGGCAAACGCGGCTCGGCGCCTCAATCTAAACACAGATCGCCTCCGTCCGGAGACAAGGCGACGCGGGCGACGCATGTCCCCGGCCGTGGCGGCCTGGCGGCATCGTCGATCGACGTTGACAGCGTTTCAAGCATGTTTACCATGCTTGATCTATTTTGAAGCTCTTCGAGACCTTCCTGCCCCCAACGATATGCCCGACCTGCAAAGGGCCACCCACGGAGCGACCCCATGTTGAGCAAGCCCTTCATGACGACGCAGGAAATCGCCGAACTGCTCAAGGTGCGGGAGCAGACCGTGCGCAGCTGGATTCACCAGCAGGAGCTGCGCGCGGTGAAGCTCGGGCGCGAGTTCCGGGTGGCGGTCAAGGACCTCGAAGCGTTCGTCAACGAGCACGCGACGCGGGAGCCGAGCTGGCGCAAACCCGACTCCTCGCGCGCACCATGAGGAATACGCCGCGCGCTCGGCGAGCGGCCGGCCAGGGTGGGCGAGCCACTCGAGCCGGTCTCGTCAGGCCCGAGGCACCGCGATGAGCGCCGCCATCGAAGGCTACCTGTTCTACGAGATAGCGGCGCTGCTGGTGCTGGCCGCGGGCGTCGGCTTCGTCGGCCTGATGCTGCGCCAGCCGCTCATCGTGAGCTTCATCGCGGTCGGCATCCTGGCCGGTCCGTCGGCCCTCGACATCGCCCACTCCGACGCGCAGATCGATCTCCTGGCCAAGCTCGGCATCGCCGTGCTGCTGTTCCTCGTCGGGCTCAAGCTCGATTTCAAGCTCGTGCGCACGCTAGGCCCCGTCGCGCTGATGACCGGCCTCGGCCAGGTGCTGTTCACCACCGTGTTCGGCTTCCTCATCGCGCTCGGCGTCGGGCTCGATGCGCGCACCGCCCTCTACGTCGCCATCGCGCTGACCTTCTCCTCGACCATCATCATCGTCAAGCTGTTGTCCGACAAGCGCGAGATCGACGCGCTGCACGGGCGTATCGCGCTCGGCTTCCTGATCGTGCAGGACGTCGTCGTGGTGATCGCGATGATCGCGCTCTCGGCCATCGGCGTCGGCGGCACGGCCGAGGGCGACGGCGCGCTGGCCGACGTCCTCCACGTGCTCGGCTATGGCCTCGCCATGCTCGCGTTCGTGATTTTCTTCGTCCGCTACTTCGCCAACCCGCTGGTCGAACGGCTCTCGCGCGCGCCGGAACTCCTCGTCTCCTTCGCCATCGGCTGGGCGGCGCTGCTCGCCGCGGTGGGGCACTACCTCGGCTTCGGCAAGGAGCTCGGCGGCCTGCTGGCGGGGGTCTCGCTCGCCTCCACGCCGTTCCGCGAAGCCATCGCCGCACGGCTCGCGAGCCTGCGCGACTTCCTGCTGCTGTTCTTCTTCATCGCGCTCGGCGCCTCGCTCGATCTTTCCATCCTCGGCGCGAGCGTGGGGCCGGCGATCGTCATGTCGCTGTTCGTGCTGATCGGCAATCCGCTGATCGTGCTCGCTATCATGGGCGCGCTCGGCTACCGCAAGCGGACAGGCTTTCTCGCCGGGCTGACCGTCGCCCAGATCAGCGAGTTCTCCCTGATCTTCATGACGATGGGCGTTACCATCGGTCACGTGACCGAGGAAGCGCTCGGCCTCGTCACCCTGGTCGGCCTCGTCACCATTGCCGCGTCCACCTACATGATCACGTTCTCGCACCAGCTCTACGCCGTGTTCGAACCTGTGCTCGGGATCTTCGAACGGCGCCACCCCGGCGCCGAGCCGGACAACGGCCCCGAGACCGATCGTCCGCACGACGTCATCCTGCTCGGACTCGGGCGCTACGGCCTCGGCATCGCCGCCGCCCTGCGTGACGCCGGCAAGCGGATTCTCGGCGTCGACTTCAGCCCGGACGCGGTGCGCTACGCGCGCAAACAGGGTTTCGACGTCCTCTTCGGCGACGCGACCGATCCGGAACTCCTCGCGCACCTGCCGCTGCGCAACGCCGCCTGGCTGGTCATGGCCGTGCCCGAGCACGACACCGGCGTGACCCATGACGATCCGCGCCTGGCGCTGCTGCGCGCGGCCCGCGACCTCGGCTTTGGCGGTAAAGTCGCCGTTGCCGCGCATCGTGAAGAGACGGCGGCACGGCTTGCCGCGTCGCGCGCGGACCTCGTGCTCATGCCCTACCGGGATGCGTCCTTCGCCGCGGCGCGGATGATCGCCGGTGACGCCGCCACCCCCGGACCGGCAGTGGCCGACCCGGCCGGACAAAAGGAGCTCCTCACATGACGGATGCGAGCCGCGGACCACGCAAGGTTCTCGCGGTCATGGACGACAGCGAGACGCAGACCGCCCTGCTGAGCGCCGCGGCGCTCGCCGAGCGCTACGGCGCCGCGCTCGAAGCCATCGCCTGCGTCGAACCGCCACACGACCTCAACGTTCTCGCGCGGCTCGCCGGGCGCGACACCGCGCGCCTGGTCGAGGAATTGCACGACCATGCGGCCGAGGAGATGGCCGCGCGTCTCGCCGCGCACCTGCCGGGGCGCGAGGTCCCGTCACGGGTCGTCGTCGGCAAGGCCTTCGTCGAGATCATCCGCCACGTTATCGCGAGCGGCTGCGACTTCGTCGTCAAGACGGCGGAACCGCCGTCCGGCATCCACCGTCTTCTCTTCCAGAGCACCGATCAACACCTGCTGCGCAAGTGCCCGCAGCCGGTGTGGCTGCAGACGCCAGACGCGCGCCCGGTGCCGAAGTGCGTGATCGCAGCGGTCGATGTCGACGTCTGGGATGCCGCCGAACCCGAGACCCTGCTCGCGCTCAACCGCCGCGTGCTCGATACCGCGCGCCGCGTCGCCGCACCGAGCGGCGCCGAAGTGTTCGCCCTGCACGCCTGGGACGCCGCCGGCGAAGGCCTGGTCTGGGCCTTCGCCTCGCGCGCCGATGCGCAGAAGGCGACCGAGGCCTACATCGAGGAGATGCTCGACGCGCGCCACAACGCGATGAGCCGCCTGCTCGATTCCCTCGTCGATGACGCCACGGCCGGGGCCGGAACTGCCATCGTCCCACGCCTCGTGCGCGGCGCGCCCGAGCAGGTGATCGAACAACAGGCGCGGCAACTCGGCGCCGATGTCGTCGTCATGGGCACGGTCGCGCGCACGGGACTCGGCGGCGTCATCATCGGCAACACCGCCGAGAACATCATCAACAACCTCGAATGCCCCGTGATCGCGGTCAAGCCCGACGGCTTCGTCAGTCCGCTGGATATCCGCTAGGCGCCCAGCCAGGGCGCGGACGCGCGCGAGCGCACGGCCCTGCTACCTAGTCGAGAACTTCGCCGAGAACTTCGCCGCGAGCAGGTACCGGCCGAAAGCGAGCTGGCTCGGCAGGAAGCCGCGATGCTTCGGCAGCGAGTCCGCGACGTCCGCGACGCGCGTGTCGTAGAAGATGTGCGCCACGGGCTCCGGCAGCGCGGCGTCCGCGGCATGCACCGCGGCCGGGACTATCGTCAGCGCGGGGAACAAGGGTGCGCGGAACTGTTCGATGGCCGGCTTGCCGCACTTCGCGCACTGACCGCGTTGCACGTTCGGTAGCGGATTGTAGGTATCGAAGGCGACCGAACCATCCGCGGGGGGCTCGACCTTCGCCGCGTCGTAGATGAGCACGTCCGCGAACGGGGCATCGTTGAAGCGCTGGCAGATCGTGCAGTGACAGACGATACGCAACAGTGGCGGTCCCAGCGCGGCGAAGCTTGCATGCCCGCAGGGGCAGGCGCAGGCGACTGGCGTCACCGGGACAATTCGCGCCGACCGACGCCGTCGCGTGCGAGACCGGGCGGGGCGTGCACTAGAACGCCGCCTTCCACTGCTCGGTGTCCACGAACCACCGCTCTTCGTAAATCTTGTCCCCCCTGAAGCGGAACAACGCGGCAAGTTGCGACGAGGGGACTTTCGCCGATTTCCACGAGCAGATCGTAACCACTTCGTCATCCCCCGCGATGTGTCGCAAGCCGGTGACTTCGAAACCGGCCGGCACCGCGGCACCCAGGTTCTCCACGGCGGCTCGGAAGGCGGGCACGCCTTCGATAAGGTCGGTCTGCCCCGGCATGACGAAAATCATGTCCTGCGTGTAGTCCGCCACCAGGGCATCCATGTCGCCTGCGGCGACCGCGTCCCATCCGCGTTGTACGATTTCTGTCAGTGTCGGCATGTCCGTCTCCCCGGGTTGTTTCGATCATCGTCGCCGAGTGTAGCGGCATCCACGACGCGGAGCAGCCCTTTCCGCGCTGCCGGTCGGCCGACATCCCGCTTTGCCGGCACCAGCGCGCGCGAGCCCCGGGCGATCCACAACCCGGTGGCACGCGAGGCGCTGACAGTCCGGGTATTACCTAGATACGGACCCCGCTGACGCATCTCGTGCTTTCGCGCCTTCGATGCGCTGCCGCGCGCCGGCTCAGGTCTCCCTGCCCGGGACAGGGGCGTCGCTCATCGTGGCCGCTCTGGCGAAGCGCCCCACACGGCCTGCACGCTTGCCGTGCCAGGCGCGCTGCGCGGTGTCACGAATAAACGCGCCGGCCAGCAGGGCGAGCGCACCCGCGCAGGTCATGGCCCAGACGAGCAGCAAGTACTGGCCGATGGCCGACGTAAACCAGGCGTGAGGACTGTCCACGTGGTCATCGTCGTCGACCCGGCGTGGAAATGCGATGAGAGTTCGTCATTGCGTGGAAGGGATTTATTCCTCTGGCGACGACTGGCGGCCGGCCGGCACTGCTTCGCCGCTCTCCCCGTGCCGCACGGCGACGCCCCGGGTGACCTCCTGGACGACGATGACTGGTCATGACGACCGGCCGTGACACCCATCGCTCAGCGCCGCCGGTCATTGAAGCGTTCGCGCGGTGCCCCACGCAGCCAGCAGCGGGCCACGTCTATATCGTCGACGACGTTCCACTCGCGTTGGTGTGCGTCGCCGACGTCGCGCATCGCGACGTACATGCGTGACAGGCCGTAGACCAGTTCGGCGCTCGCCACCAGCACCGAACGCGAAGCCGCGCCGGGGTTCGCCACCGCGCGCGAGCGCGAAACCAGGCGCTGCATCGCCTCCAGCGGGAGATCGATGGCCGTGACCGCGCGGAAGTCGAGGAGCTCGTCATAATCGCTTACGCTCACGTCTCCCCAGACATCGTCGATGTAGGCCACGCACTGGGCCTCGTCGACCTCGCCTGTCCAGACGCTGGCAACCAGGCGCTTGTCGCGATCGATGTCGACGGAAAACGGCATCGCTGCCTACCCGAAGGTTCCACCGCCCGGATGACCTGGCGCATCAACCGCGACATCTGATGATGTCGACGGGCACGGCTCCCTCGCGAGACTCATCGAAGCCTCACGTCTCTCGTCCGCCGGACCGGTCGCCGGAGTCGCTTGCCGCGCCGTTCGGCCCCGGGATTACTTGCGCCTGAGTTCGATCACGGGAATCGTCCGGCCGGCGCGCGCCTGGTACTCGGCAAAAACCGGCAGCGCCGCGCACACGCTCTGGAAACAGGCGTCGCGGTCCTCACCCTCGGTGACGACCGCCGTGGCCTCGTAGGTCTCGCCCCCGAGTTCCACCAGCACGTCCGGATTCGCGACCAGGTTGTGATACCACGGCGGATTGTTCTTCGCGCCACCCATGGACGCGATGATCAGTATCCGCCCGCCGAAGTCGTGGTAGGCCAAGGGTACCGGCCGCTTCCTGCCCGTCTTCGCGCCCGTTGTCGTGATGATCAGGCACGGTACGTCCTCGAGTTCTCCCGGCACCCTGCCGCCGTGCTGGCGGAACTGCTCGATGAATCGCTCGTTCACCCGCTTCGTCACGGAACGGGCCGGGTCCCAGTTCGCCGTGCCCGGGCGATTCTCGCCAATCAGTTCCGCCGTGGCTTGCTGCAGGTCCGCCCAGCCGAGCTTCGCGTCTTCCGTCATCTCCTCTCTCCCCACCGGTGCTGCGACACCCTGACTCTAGCCGAGTGCTACGGCATTCGCGACCTCGTGCGCGTTGGCCCTGTACACAAGCGCGCTAATCGGCCGCGTGCGCTTCGCCTGCCGATGCCACTGGCAAC
>JAPOKK010000164.1 GCA_029977665.1 Pseudomonadota bacterium
GCCGAGGTGGTCGCCATCACGCGGCTCTACACCCAATGCCGCTACAGCCGCGCCGGCGGCGACGCGCGCGGCCTGCTGCGGCGCGTGCGCCGCTTCCGGCCACGCCGCCGCTGAGGTCCGGCGCGCGTAGAGGCGTTTCTTTCAGGCCTCGTCCGCTACGCGTGTGGCGGCGCCGTCGACGCTGCCGGCTTCGGCACCGTCGAATCCCGCGCGGTAGAGGCGTGCATAGGCGCCGCCCGCGGCGAGCAGCTCGGCGTGGCGGCCGCTCTCGACGATGTGACCGTGCTCGAGCACCGCGATACGGTCGGCCTGCTCGATGGTCGACAAGCGGTGCGCGACGACCAGGCTGGTACGCCCGGCGCGCAGCGCCTGCAGCGCGTCGTGCACGCGGCGCTCGGCCTCGTTGTCGAGCGCCGCGGTCGCTTCGTCGAGGATCAGGATGGGCGCGTCCTTGAGCAGGGCGCGCGCAATGGCGACGCGCTGACGCTGCCCGCCCGAGAGGCGCATGCCGTTGTCGCCGATGAGCGTATCGAGCCCGTCGGGCAGGTCGCGCGCGAACGCCGTCACCTGGGCGCGCTCGGCGGCGGCGAGCACCGCCTCGCGCGACGCGTCGCGCAGGCTGCCGTAGGCGATGTTGTTGTAGATGGTGTCGTTGAACAGCACGACGCTCTGGCCGACGTAGGCGATCGCGCCGCGCAGCGCGGCGAGGCCATAGTCCTCGAGCGGACGGTCGTCGATCAGCACGCGCCCGGCGCTCGGGCGATAGAAACCCGGCACGAGGTTGACCAGCGTGGTCTTGCCGCCGCCCGAACGCCCGACCAGCGCGAGCGTGCTGCCGGCCGGCACCTCGAGACTGACGTCGGCGAGCGCGGTGGTGGTGCCGTAGGTAACCGAGACGTGCTCGAAGCGGATGTCACCCCGGCGCGGCGCGGGCGCCGACCCAGGGTCGGGCTCGCGCTCGGCATCGACCAGCGCGAACACCGACTCGGCCGCGGCCAGGCCGCGCTGCAGGAACTCGTTGGCGCCGGCGAGGCGTTTGATCGGCGAGAGCAGCAGCGCCGTGGCGGTGACGAAGGCGATGAAGTCGCCGCGCGTGATGACGCCGGCGGCAGCCTGGTCGAGCGCGAAGACGATCATCAGCGCGATGCCGCAGGCGACGATGAGCTGGATCAGCGGTACCAGCATGGCGCTCGTGCGCACCACCTTCATGTGGAACTTGCGCGCGCCATCGGTGGCGCGGCCGAAGCGCTCGTCCTCGCTCTGGTAAGCGTCGAAGACCTTGATCTCGCGCTGTCCGCGCACCGCTTCCTCGGCGACCTGGTTGATGTCGCCGACCGAGGCCTGCAGGCGCCGGCTCATCTGCCGCATGCGCCGCGAGACGCGCCGTACGACGTAGCCGATGGGCGGCGCGAACAGCAGCAGGAACAAGGCCAGTCGCCAGTTCAGGTAGACCAGGTAAATCAACAGCACAACGACCACCGCCGAATCCTTGACCAGCACCGAGATGACCCGCGTGGTGGCCTGCGAGACCTGGGTGACGTCGAAGGTGAATTTCGCGATCAGCTCGCCCGCGCTGCGCTGGTCGAAAAACGGCGACGGCAGGTGGACGAGGCTGCGGAACATCGCCACGCGCAGGTCCGCCATGGTGCGCTGGGCGACCCAGGCCAGCGCCACGGTGCCGACGTAGGAGAGCGAGCCGCGCAGCAGGAACAGGCCTACCAGGAGCGCCGGCGTAGCGTAGAGGTCACCCCGGCCGGCAAGGTCGAAATCCTTGTCGATCAGAGGCTTGAGCAATGCCGGCAGCATCCACTCGGTGGCCGCCAGGGCAACCATCGCGACGACCGAGAGGGCGAACACGCGCCAGTGCGGCGCCAGGTGGCCGAGCAGGCGGGCATAGAGTTCGCGGGTACGAGGATCGACGAAACCCATGGATCTGCGCAGGAATCTCTCGCGAATGGCGGTGCTGGCGCGGTGCCGGGCGCCGCGCGGGCGGCTATTCTCACTCATTTCGGCGCCGCCCGCCGGACCCGCGCGGGCACTGTGGTCGCGGCCCGAAGTGAGGCACTACAATAATCGTTCCGCAGCAGGCGTCGCCGAGGTCATCCGCCAGCATGTCCGAACTGCATCCGATCGTCGCCGTGACCGGCTCCTCCGGCGCCGGCACGTCCAGCGTCAAGACCGCTTTCGAGCACATCTTCCAGCGCGAGGGCATCAATCCCGCCATCATCGAGGGCGACAGTTTCCATCGCCACGATCGCGCGGCGATGCAGCGCGAGGTCGAACTCGCCGACCAGCGCGGCGAGACGCTGACCCATTTCGGCCCGGCCGGCAACCTGCTCGGCGAACTCGAAACGCTGTTCCGAACCTACGCCGAGCACGGTGTCGGCCGCCGGCGCTACTACGTGCACACCAATTCCGAGGCACGCCGTCACGGCGTGGCGCCGGGCAAGTTCACCGAGTGGACGCCGCTGCCGCGCGACACCGACCTGCTGTTCTACGAGGGCCTGCACGGCGGCTTCGTCGGCGCCGAGGCCGACATCGCGCGCTTCGTCGACCTGCTGATCGGCGTGGTTCCGATCATCAACCTCGAGTGGAGCCAGAAGATTCACCGCGATCGCGCGGTACGCGGCTACTCGGCCGAAGCCGCGACCCAGATGATCCTGCGGCGCATGCCCGATTACGTGCACTACATCTGTCCGCAGTTCTCGCGTACCGACGTCAACTTCCAGCGCGTGCCG
The DNA here is from genome assembly GCA_029977665.1 of Pseudomonadota bacterium. Classification (GTDB taxonomy): domain Bacteria; phylum Pseudomonadota; class Gammaproteobacteria; genus JACKNG01. Next base: position 2,739 of record JAPOKK010000164.1, read on the forward strand.
ACGGTCGATACCTCCAACCCGTTCACGCTCGACGAGATCCCCTCGAACGACGAGAGCATGGTCGTCATCCACATCCAGAACCGGCGCAAGATCTCGCCCGACTACCGCTACATGCTGGAGATGCTGCAGGGCTCGTTCATGTCCAAGCCCGATACCATCGTGGTGCCGGCCGGCAAGATGGTGTTCGCGATGGAGCTGCTGCTCAATCCCGCCATCGAGCGCATGATGGAACGCCGCGACGCGGTACGGAAGCAGCCGGCGGCATGAACGCGCCGCGCGCCGGGCAGCGGTGGCGCGCGCAGGATCGGTATACTGGGCGCGTTCTCGCGTCCCCTCCGGGCGGCCGCGGCGGACGTCCCGATGGGCGCCCGCGGCGGCGCTGACGCCAAGGAGCGCCGCGGGACCGGTTTCGGGGGCGGGTCCGGCCCGGCCCCCGGGGGAGCCGGCGTTCGCGCCGGGGAATCACGCCGGAACGCGGTGTCGCGCGGGATGCGCACGGCGCCGGTCCGCTCGCAGGGGGATGTCGATGCGCTCCATTCTCATACTCAACGCCAAGGGCGGCAGCGGCAAGACCACCGTCGCGACGAATCTCGCCGGCTATTACGCGGCCGAGGGCGCGCGCGTCGCGCTGGCCGATTTCGATCCCCAGGGTTCGAGCACCGACTGGCTCGCCGCGCGGCCCGACACCGCGGCGCGTATCCACGGCGTGGAAGCACACCAGCGCGGCCTGCGCGTGCCGCGCTCGACTGATGTCGTCATCATGGACGCACCGTCGCGCACCCACGAGGAAAGCCTCGCGTCACTGCTCAAACGCGCGCAGACGGTGATCATCCCGGTGGTGCCTTCGCCGGTCGACATCCGCGCCGCGCAGCGCTTCTTCGGTGAGCTGCGTGCACTACGCACGCTCGTGCAGAAGGACGTCAAGATCGCGACCGTGGCGAGCCGCGTGCGCGAAGGCGCGCGCACCACGGAGGATCTCGAGGATCTCCTGATGGACGTGCGCCTGCCGTCCGGGCGGCGTTTCCCGTTCCTGACCTGGATCCGCCAGAGCTCGAACTACCTCAAGGCGGCCGAGCGCGGCATGTCGATTTTCGAGTTCGCGCCGCTCGCGACCGCCGCCGATCGCGAGTACTGGCAACCACTGCTGCGCTGGCTGGCGAGCGCGCGCAGCATTCCGCGCAACGGCTGAGCGCGCCGCGCGCGGCGCGGAACCCTCAGGCGGCGTGTTCGCCGCCGGTGAGCGGTGCGGGCAGGGTCGCCCGCGGCGGTTCCACGCCGATGGCCAGCTCGAGACCGGCCTTGCGGTGACGTGCAGCGGCACCGTCGTCGCCGGTGCCCTCGGCGATCTCGGCCAGCAGCTCGTGCAGCAGCGGGCTCGGCGTGTGGTCGATCAGGCTCTCAACCTTCTCGCGCGCCTGCCCCCACAGCCCGGCGCGAATCGACTGCCGCGCCCACGCCAGGCGCAGACCCGGATCGTCGGCGCGCGCTACCGCCCAGGCCTCCAGCTTACGCAGCTGCCGCGTCGGCGGCTCGCAACGGATCTCGCCGTAGACCGCGGCCAGCCCGGTATCCCAGCGGCGCTCGAGACGCTTGCGCACGAGTTCCTCGGCGACGGCGTCGTCACCGTGGCGGCACAGGCCGCGCACGTAGGCGATGACGACCTCGGGATCGGCGCGCAGGTTCTTGGCCAGCGCCGACCAGCGCGACTCCAGCGCCTCGCGCGTGAGGTCGGCGCGCGAGAGCAGCGCGATGGCGGCTTCGCGTTCGAGTTCGTTCAAGGCGTCGTGGCCGAGCACGCGATCGCGCCGGAGTGCCGGGATCAGCTCGAACAGGCCGGCATGGTCGTAACTGGCCTGGGCCAGGCGCAGGCGCAGCCCGAGGACCTGCGGGTTGCCCGACTCGGTCTGCGCGAGTTTCTCGACCAGCGGACGCGCCTCGCTGACCTGGCCGTTGTCGAGCAGCCAGCCGGCGCGCTTGATGGCCAGCGCCGTGCGGGCCGCGGGCTCGGCGCCGGCGGCGAGTGACAGGTAGTTGTCGCGGCGCGCCGGGGCGCGCGCGGCATGTGCCGCCTCGGCCGCGGCCAGGTAGTGCGCCTCGGGCTGGCTGTCGTCGTCGACGCCACGGCGGAACAGACGCTCGGCGCGCGCGTAGTCGCCGCCGGCCATCGCCATCAGGCCCCCGGCGAGCGACTCGTGCGCGCGCCGCCGGCGGTGATCGTCGCTCCAGTGCTTCCAGCGCTTGCGCATGCGGCCGACGCGCTGCAGCACGTTGATCAGGCCGTGCAAGGCGAGAAATGCGACGAGCGCGAGGATCAGGAAGAACGCGAACGTGGTTCGCACCACGGTGCCGCCGTAGCCGATGACGATGAAACCCGGGTCTTCCGCCACGTAGTGTGCGGCCACCACCGCCGCCGCCAGGGCGACGAGCACGACGACCAGGGTCTTCATCGCGCCGTTCCCGCGACGGCCACGTCACCGAGTTCGGTGCGCGCCTTGCGCACCGCCTCGAGGCTGCCCGCGATACTCGGCAGCGCCGGGTCGAACTCGATGTCGCGCGCCGCATCGAGGCGCGCGATGAGCGCCTTCACCGCGCCGTCGTCGGTGTCGTAGTAGGTCTGCAGCAAGTCGGTCACGAGCTTCGCCGCGGCGCGGAAATTGTCGGTGTCGCGGCGCAGCGCGGCGAGGCGTGCGCTGGCGAGCTCGAGGCGCAGGTTCTGCACGAGGAAGTAGCGCAGCTCGGGATCGAACAGCACGCCGTCGGACATCGCGCCATCCTTGACCTCGACCAGGCTGACGAGGTCGGACCACACGGCCTTGGCCACGCCGCGCCAGTTATCCGGCGCGATCTGCTCGTCGCTCATGTGCGTGAACGAGGTGTCGATATCGGCGATGGGCTTGGTCGGCAAGGCCTCGACGTCGGTCACCGCGCCGGCGAGGTAGAGCGCGAGACCCTCGACATCGGGCTCGGCGACCGCTTCGAGCGCGGCGATGTCCTGGCCGATCTGATCGCGCAGGCCGATCAGGTCGGGATGCTTGGCCGCGCGCAGGCGCTGATCGGCCGCGCGCAGCGCACTCGCCGCGGTGGCCGCGTCGTGTTCGAGCGCGAGGCGCTGGGTCGCGGCGAAGACCAGGTACTCGGTTTCTGCCAGCACCCAGTCGAGCGACAGCTGTGCGTCCTTGGCAAACAGCGTCTTGACCGACTCGGCGAGGTCGTCCTGGGCCTGGCCGAGCGAGCGCATGCGGCTCTCGACCGTCTCCGTGCCGGCGACCGCGGCGGCCAGCGTCTCGGCCTGCTCGGCGAGCTGCAGCTCGACCGTGGCATCGGCGCCGGCCAGCGCGTCGAGGCGCGCGAGAAGGGCGGCGTGCTCGGCGCGGTACTCGACCGTGACCCACCAGTAGCCGGCGCCGGCCGCCAGGACCAGCAGGATGAAAAGAATGAACCAGGGTCCGCGGGAAGCGCGCTGCGGCGCCGCCTGCTCGTCCTGCCCGACGCCCTCGGGCGTATCCTGTCCCGGCTCCGCGGGGACGTGCTCGTTGTCACTCATGCTTCTTCTTCGGCCCATTTGACGAGGCGCTTGAGAATGCTGGCATCGGACGGATTCTCTACCACCAGCGGGCGATGCGTGAAGCCCAGCGACTCGACTTCCTGTCCGACGCGCGACCCGACCACCAGCATCTGCATGTCGAACAGGTGATCGATGCCTTCATCCTCGATTTTCTCAGCCAGGTTGTCGAGCGCTTCGACGCTGGTCGCGAGCCCGATGTCCGGCACCTTGATTTCGTTGCGCTTGAGCTCGGCGCCGAGGGCGACATCCGGCTTGCGGCGCTCGTAGCATTCGCAATAGACGACTTCCGCGCCGCGCCGCTCGAGCGTCTTGGCCAGGTGCTCGCGTCCGCCCAGGCCGCGGAAGATGACGATGCGCCGCCCCTTCACGCGGCTCTCGGCGAGGCCGTCGAGCTTGAGCAGACCCTCGGAGCTGAACTCGCTGGCCGGTGCCTGGGCGCGCGTGATGCCGTGGCGCGCGAGCTCGGCAGCGGTGCCGAGGCCGACGGCGAAGACCGGCTGGGTATCGAGCGCGACGCGCGCGCTCTCCAGCAGCGCGAGACCGAACTGCACGGCGTTGCGGCTGACGAAGATCGCGATGTCCTCCGCACCCAGCGAAGCGGCCACGCGGCGTGCCGCGCTGGCGTCGTCGAGGCCGGCGATGACGACCATCGGCGCGCGGATGGCAATCCCGCCGCGCGATTCGATCTCGCCGGCGAGTGCCTCCGTCTGTTCCGCGGGACGCGTCACGAGAACCGAGATTCCGTCTAATGGCTGCATGGGGCTGGTCGCTTCGAGCATGAACTATCGGTCGCGGTCGAGGCCCGGGTCGGGGTCGAGATCCGGGTCGAGTTCGGCGAGGATGCGCGCGGCACCGCCGGCGAGCATCGCTGCGCCCACCTCGCGTCCGATCGCGGCCGCATCCTCGACGGGCCCGCTCGCAGTTTGCCGGACTACTTGCACGCCGTCGACACCGGCCACCAGGCCGTCCAGCGTGAGCGTACCGCCGTCGATACGGGCGTGACCGGCGATCGGCACCTGGCAACTGCCACCGAGACAGGCGTTCATGGCGCGCTCGGCGGTCACGCGCGCCACCGTCTCGGCGTGGTCGAGCGCGGCGAGCCGCTCGCGCAGGTGCGCGTCGTCGGCGCGGCACTCGATGCCGATGGCGCCCTGGCCGACCGCCGGCAGCATCTGTTCGACCGGCAGGCAATGGCAGTCGCCGTCGAGCAGTTCGAGGCGGCGCAGCCCGGCGGCGGCAAGGATGATCGCGGCGTAATCACCGTCGTGCAGGCGTTTGAGACGCGTCGGTACGTTGCCGCGCAGATCGCGCACGTCGAGATCCGGGCGCCGCATGAGCAGCTGGCTGCGCCGGCGCAGACTCGAGGTGCCGACGCGCGCGCCCGGCGGCAGCGCGTCGATGCCGCTGCCGGCGGCGCACACGAGCACGTCGCGCGGGTCCTCGCGTTCGAGGATGGCCGCGAGCACGAAGCCGTCGGGCAGCTCCGCCGGCACGTCCTTCATCGAATGCACCGCGAGATCGGCCCGGCCCTCGCTCATCGCGATCTCGAGTTCCTTGATGAACAGCCCTTTGCCGCCGATCGCGGCGAGCGGGCGATCGATGATGCGATCGCCCTGCGTCTTGATCGGTACGAGTTCGACCTCGAGGTCGGTGTCGAGCGCGCTCAGGCGTGCCGCGACGTGGCGGCTCTGCCACAGGGCGAGCGCGCTGGCGCGCGTCGCGATTCTCAGGACGGCGGGCACGGGTGAACGCTCAGCTTGGATCCGCCGGGCGCGGCCACCGCGACGCGCGCGGGGCCCGCGCAAGGCAGGCGTGGCAGGGCTGCAGTGGCGGTGCGGACACGGCTCGTCGCTGGCTGGGTGGGGTCGTTGGAAGGGCGCCATGCTAGCAGCTTTTGCTGTGGTAAGGTGTGCGCCCGTCATGACGCTTGCGCGCGGTTCGAACATGGCCAGAACACTGGGCGTGATCATGGATCCCATCAGCGGGATCAACCCCAAGAAGGACACCACGCTGGCCCTGCTGCTGGCCGCGCAGGACGCCGGCTTCGCCCTGCGTTACATGGAAATGGGCGATCTCACGCTGCGCGACGGACGCGCGCTGGCCTGCACGCGCCCGCTCACCGTGCACGATTCGCTCGAGCACTGGTTCGACTTCGACGGCCCGCGCGACGAGACGCCGCAGGCGCTCGGCGCGCTGGACTGCATCCTGATGCGCAAGGCCCCGCCGTTCGACATGGAGTTCGTCTTCGCGACCTACATGCTCGAGCGCGCCGAGGCCGACGGCGCGCTGGTCATCAACCAGCCGCGTGCGATCAGGGACGCGAGCGAAAAGCTCTTCACGGCCTGGTTTGCCGATCTCTGTCCGCCCACGCTGGTGACGCGCAACAAGCGCGACCTGCGCGCGTTTCTCGCCGAGCACGAAGACATCGTCGTCAAGCCGCTCGACGGCATGGGCGGCGCCTCGGTGTTCCGCGTCGCTGCCGGCGACGGCAACGCGAGCGTCATCTTCGAGACCATCACCGAACTCGAATCGCGCTACTGCATGGCGCAACGCTACCTGCCCGAGATCCTCGCCGGCGACAAGCGCATCCTGGTCGTCGACGGCGAGGCCGTCCCGCATGCGCTGGCGCGGATCCCGGCCAGCGGCGAGCTGCGCGGCAACCTCGCCGCCGGCGGGCGCGGCGTCGCCCAGCCGCTCACCGACAGCGACCGCGCGATCGTCGCGCGCGTGGGTCCCGAGCTGGTCCGCCGGGGCCTGGTCTTCGTCGGCCTCGATGTCATCGGCGACCGCCTGA
>JAPOKK010000277.1 GCA_029977665.1 Pseudomonadota bacterium
ACCGGTGCCGGGCGCCGCCTTGCTGTTTGCGATCCCCGCTTTGGCGCTGGGCGCGCGACTCACCGACAAGAACCGCAAAGCCTCGAGTTCGTGAATGGCGGTTTCATGCGGCACGGCACACCACGCGTCGCCGTGCCGCACGACATCGGTTCCCTGTCTCTTTTCTCGCCTCTCTCTGAAGGACCGCATCAATGATTGATCTCCATTACATCGAACGCGGCCGCGGGCAACCGCTGGTGCTGCTGCCCGGCTGGGCGCAGACGACGCGCCTGTTCGCCAAGCAGGTCGACGGGCTCGCGGACCGTTACCGCGTGATCGCGCTCGACCTGCGCGGCCACGGCGAATCGCCGAAGCCCGAACATGGCTACCGCGTCGCGCGGCTGGCCGCCGACGTGCACGCGTTTCTCGTGCAGCACGAACTCGAGGGCGTCACGCTCGCCGGGCACTCGATGGGGGCGTCGGTGATCTGGAGCTACCTCGAGCAGTTCGGCGCCGCGCGCCTGGCGCGGCTGGTGTTCATCGACCAGGCGCCGCTGGTCACGAACGGCTGGGGGCTCAGCGGCACGGCCCTGCTCGAGGCCGGTTGCGCCTTCACGCCGGAGACGCTCTACGCTACCGCGCAGGCAGTCGCGAGCGACCAGGCCGGCACGCTGACCGGGCTGCGCAGTGCCTTCTTCAGCGACGCCGTCGACGACGCCGACTTTGCTCTCGCCGTCAGCGAGAGCATGAAGCTGCCGGCCGCCGCGGCCGCGCGCCTGCTGGTCGATCACGCCTCGCAGGACTGGCGCGACGTGATTCGCCGCGTGGTGCCGTCGCTCGGCCTGCCGACGCTGGTCTTCGGCGGTGCGCTGGCGACGATTTTCCCGCCGCAGGCGGCAGCCTGGATCGCGGCTCAGATCCCGGGCGCGCGCTTGTCGGTGTTCGGCGCCGACGAAGGCGGCAGCCATTTCATGTTCTGGGAGAACCCGGACCGCTTCAATGCCGAGCTGGCCGACTTCATGGCCTGAACAAGGTCCACAGCCCGATGGCGACGAAACCGAGGCCGGCGACGATCTGCAGGTGGCGCGGGCTGACGTGCTCGGCGACGACGCCGCCGGCGAGCACGCCGAGCGCCGACGCGGCGATCAGCGCGAGGGAAGCGCCGAGGAACACGGCCCACTTGCTGACTTCGCGATCGGCGGCGAACAACAGGGTCGCGAGCTGGGTCTTGTCGCCGAGCTCGGCGATGAAAACGGTCGTGAAGACGGTCAGGACGATGCGGTAATCCACGCGGAGCGACCTCGGTGACGGGCAAACGGGCGCCAAGTCTACGCGCCCGCCCCGACCGGGGAAACGCCGGGCCGGCGTCAGCGCGGCTGCAGGCGCCGCAGGGCGTAACGCCCGAGACCGTCGTTGGCGAGGTGCTGCCACAACCAGGCGAGTTCCGGCTCGAGCGCACGCTCGATCTGCCACGGCGGATTGACGATGAGCATGCCGCTGCCGTTCATCCGCAGGCGCGTGTCGTCCGGCCACACGCACAGTTCCGCGATCAGCGCTTCGCCGAGGTCGAGCGCGGCCAGGCGACGCAGGAAACTCCGGCTCCCGGTCGCGTCCTTGATCGGGTACCACAGCGCGACGACCCCATTGGCGAAGCGCCGGCGCACCTCGCGTAAGCCCGCCAGCACGCGTTCCTGCTCTGCCGCGGGCGGCTCGTAGGGCGGATCGATCAACACGAGCCCGCGCTTCTCGCGCAGCGGCAGCAGCGCGCCCAGCGCTTCCCAGGCGTCGCGCCGGTGCACCGCGACACCACGCTGGCGGCGGAAGGCCGCGGACAGCGCGGCGTGCTCGCCGGGTTCGAGTTCGCAGGCCTGCAGGCTGTCGTCCTCGCGCACCAATCGGCTGATCAGCCACGGCGAGCCCGGGTAGGCGCGCGGCGGCGCGTCGTCGTCGCTGCAGTCGGCATTGGCATCGCGCACGAGGTCGAGATAACGCCGCGTCAGCGGCGGCGCCCCGGCGCGCGCCGGCCACAGGCGCGCGATGCCGTTGACCTGTTCGCCGGTGCGTTGCGCTTCCGCGCCGTGCAAATCGTAGCTGCCGCGCCCAGCGTGCACGTCGAGTACGCCGAACGGCTTGGGCTTGTCCGCCAGGCGTTCGAGCAGTGCCAGCAGCACGACGTGCTTGAGCACGTCGGCGAAGTTACCGGCGTGGTAGGCGTGGCGATAGTTCATGTCAGCGAGCGGACTACGCGACTCAGCGCTCCGGGTTGCGCGGCACGTCGCGGAACGGGCCGCCATCGAGGCGCGGCTCGCGCGGCAGGCCGAGCACGCGTTCGGCGATGATGTTGAGCTGGATCTCGTCGGTACCGCCCGCGATCGACGTCGCCGGTACCGAGAGCAGGATTTCGGCAATCAGCCCGTCGAGCGGACCGTCGGCCCCGGCCAGCATGGCATCGGCGCCGCTGATCGCGGTGTGCACAGCAGCCGCCTGCCGCGCGACGTGGCTCGCGGCGAGCTTGCCGAGCGAGCCCTCGGGGCCCTCGGGGCGGCCGGCTTCGCGTGCCGTGCGGGCGCGCTGTGCGAGCCATTCGCTGGAACGCGAAAGCATCAAGAGGCGGGCGAGCTCCTGGCGCAGCGCGGGATCGGCGAGGCGCCCCGTATCGTGCGCGCGGGCGAGCGCGAGATCGACCCGCCCGGTGCGTTGCGGGTACCACGTGTACGGCGCCATCACGTTCGCGATTTCGGCGCGCTCCTCGTCGTAGATGCGCCCTGCGCGCGTCGACGCCTCGCCCCAGCGCCTGAGCGCATCGGCATTGCGCCGTTCGTGGGCGAGCGTCGTCATCGCCACCTGCCAGCCCTCGCCGACGGCACCGACGAGGTTCTCTGGCGGCACGTGCGCATCGGTCAAGAAGACCTGATTGAACGAGGCGTAGCCGTTCATCTGCTTGACAGGCTGCACGGTGACGCCGGGCTGGGTCATGTCGATGACGAAATACGACAGGCCCTGGTGCTTGGGTGCGTCCCAGTCGGTGCGCGCGAGGAGCAGGCCCCACTCGGCGTGGTGCGCGCTGGTTGTCCACAGTTTCTGGCCATTGACCGTCCACTGCGTGCCGTCGAAATCAGCGCGCGTCGTCGCGCCGGCGAGATCGGAGCCGCTGCCGGGTTCGCTGAACAACTGGCACCAGGTGTCCTCGCCGGTCAGGATGCGGCGCAGGAAGCGCGACTTGTGCTGCTCTGTGCCATGTTCGAGGAGTGTTGCCGCGGCCAGCATGCGAATACCGATGCGCGCAACACCGACCGCGCCGACCGCCTCGAACTCGGCCTCGATGGCGCCGCACAGCGCGACCGGCAGGTCGCGTCCGAACCACGCGCGCGGCCAGTGCGGCACGCCCCAGCCGGAATCGGCGAGCAACTCGCGCCAGCTGACGAGGTCGCGTTGCGGGTCCCAATGCTGCTCGAGCCAGGCGCGTACCTCGGCGCGAACCGCGCGTTCGTCGATGTCACTCATGCCGCGACCTCCGTCAAAGCCAGAAAGCGCTCGCGGTGCCAGGCGGCGTCGCCGAGCAGCACCGCTGCGCAGCTCACGCGCTTGAACCACAGGTGCGTATCCTGATCCCAGGTGAACCCGATGCCGCCGTGGATCTGGATGGCTTCGCGCGCGCTGGCCAGCGCCGCTTCCGATGCCTGCACCTTGGCCTGCGAGGCGAGCGCCGCGCTGTCGGCATCGCCCGTCTCGCGCGCGGCCGCGGCGTAATACACGGCCGCCTTGGCCAGTTCGAGTTCGAGCAGGAGGTTGGCGCACTGGTGCTTGATGGCCTGGAAGGAACCGATGGGGCGGCCGAACTGCATGCGCAGCCGCGCGTACTCGACGCTCGCCTCGAGCAGGGCCTGCGCCGCGCCGACCAGCTCGTGGGCGAGTGCGACGGCGGCATCGTCGAGCGTGCGCGCGAGCGCCGCGGCGCCGCTGCCGGGGTGACCGAGGCGTTGCGCGGTGACGCCGTCGAAATCGAGTTCGGCGAGACGGCGCGTCTCGTCGATGCTCGCGAGGGCGCGCCGATGCAGGCCGCTGGCCTCGCCGTCGACGAGGTAGAGACCGATACCCGCATCGTCATCGCGACCGGCTTCACGCGCGGCAACGACGACACGCTCGGCGGTGACGCCGTCAAGTACATACGACTTGCGACCCTCCAGCCGCCAGGCGTCCCCGTCGCTGCGCGCGCAAAGCGCGATGTCCTCGCAACCGGACCAGTGCGGGCCCTCCATCCACGCCAGCGTCGCCGTCGTCGCGCCAGTCACGATCCGCGGCAACAGGGATTCTTGCTCTGCCGGGGTCGCACCATTCCGCAGGGCCTGCGTCGCAAGCACGGCGCTCGACAGGTAGGGTGCGCAGGTGAGCGCACGCCCCAGCTCCTCGCACGCGATGCCGAGCTCCTGGTCGCCGAAGCCGCCGCCACCGAGCGCTTCGGGCACGTGGATGCCGGCGAGACCGAGATCGTCGTTGAGGCGCTGCCACAGCGCGGGCTCCCAGCCGCGCGAGGACGCCATGGTCTGCCGAACGGTCACGGTCGGCGACTGCGCGGCGAGGAAGCGCCGAATGACGTCGCGAAACTGTGTCTGCTCGGGCGTGAAGCTGTAGTACATGCCGATCGTACCCCTCGCGATGTGCGGTGCCGCAGGATAACGATCGCAACGTCTCCTCGCCATTGCCGATGCCGCGCGCCACCCCCGGGACCGGCAACGCGAGCGTATACTCGAAGCGCACGCAACCGGAGGAGCCGCGAGGATGACCCAACACCCACCGCCGTCAGTATCCTGTCATCTCTACGATCACGCCATCGCCTGGGGTCCGTTCGCCGGCATCGAGAATCTCGAGCTGACGCTGTGCGATATCGACGAGGAGCGCAGCATCGTCGATCTGCTCGTGCGCTTCGCGCCGAACAAGACGGTCACGATGCACAATCACCTCGCGCAGACCAACATGTTCATCATCCAGGGCGAGCTGCGCATGTACGAACCCGATGGCAGCATCCGCGAGCGCCGCCCGGCGGGCAGCTACTATCGCGGACGCACCGGTGACGCGCACAGCGAGGGCGGCGGCCCCGACGGCGCGGTCGTCCTCTACAGC
>JAPOKK010000088.1 GCA_029977665.1 Pseudomonadota bacterium
ACGCTGCCCTCCTCCGCGGCATCCGCGGCCAGCGGCTCGCCCGCGCGGCGAAACGTCCAGCGCGCAAGCCACACGCCTTCGATCATCGCCGCGTCGATGGCGCTGAACAGGCGCGCCACGGCCGGGCCGCCGCGCAGCTGCTCGAGCACCGCGAGGCGCGCCGCGGCCGCGGTGGCCGCCGCCTGGACGCGGTTCAGCTCGTCGAGCATGTTGGTGGCGAGCTGCTGCTCGGCCTGGGCACGCGTATGAGCCGTATCGAGGCTGCGCACCTCACCGCGCAGGTCGAGCAGCAACGTCACGGCGAGCGCGAGCGCCACCGCGTAGCTCGCCGCGACCCAGCGGCTGCCGCGCTGCAGGCGGCGTGCGCGGCGATAGGATGCGGGGACGAGGTCGAATTCACTCATGACCGGACATCCCGCGCAGGGCCAGGCCGGCGGCGACCGCGATGCCGGGCAGCGGCTCGAACTGCGCATCGACCGGCCCGCCGGCGACGCTGCGAAAACCGTAGAACGGATTGATCGTCTCCACCGGCACTGCCACCATGCGTTCCAGCAAGCGGTCGACGCCCGGCCAGCGCGCGATGCTGCCGAGCAGGTAGACGCGGTCGATGGCGCCGCCGCGTGTCTCGGCGGCGGTGTAGACGAGTACTTTCTTGATCTGCTCGGCCAGGCCGAGGAAGACCGGCATGAGGATGTCGTGCAGCGCGTGGGCGAACTCCGCCCCTGCCCCACCCGTCGCCGGCGTGACGCCGATACCATAGCGTTCGAGCAGGCGCACCGCCTCCTTCTCGCTCACCTCGAGCGCCTCCTGCAAGACGCCAAGGACATGCTCGCGGCCGAAATCGACGTTGCGGTCGAGCAGCAGCTCGCGATCCCACAGCGCGGTGACGAAGCTCGCGCGGGTGCCGAAATTGATGCACATGATCTTGCTGCCCTCGGCGTGATCGTGCACCGCGCCGATGAGCCGCTTGATCGCCACCGGGCCGACTTCGAGCGCCGCCACGTCGAGGCGTGCTCGCGCGAGTACGTCGAGCAAAGCGGTCACCGCGGCACGCGGCGCGTGGGCGACGAGCGCGGCCCGTTCCGCCTGTTCTTCGCTCTTCGGCCGGATCGGCAGGTAATCGAGCACGGCATCTCCGAGCCCGGCCCGCTGATCGGCGAGCGCCGCGACGATGGCGGTGGCATCGTCCTGCCCGGGGGTGCGCTTGTAGGGAACGAAACGCAGCGTGACCCGGCCGGGCGGCAGCGCGACGACGACCCGCCGCCCGCTGAAGCCATTACGGCGCAGCACCGGTTCGAGCAGGCCGGCGAGTTCGCGCGAATCGTCGAGCAGGGTATCGCGGTCGCTCGCATAGGCCACCGAGGCGGCGGCCCTGACCATGGGCGTGCGACCCCGTGAGAACTGCACGAGGTTGACCCGCTCGGTGCCGAAATCGAGGCCGATCGGTCCCGGCCGCGCGAGGCGCACGAGTGGCGGCCGCAGGCGGCTGCGTGGCGACAGGTCGAGGGCCGCGGCGGACATGCGCGTCAGCCCGCTGCTGCGCGCCGCACGCCACGCAGGTGCTTGGCCTCGTACAACACGCTGTCCGCCGCGCGGTAGGCCGCACGGATATCGAGATCAGCCGCGAGTGGAATGCTCGCCGTGCCGAAACTCAGGCCGACCGGCTGCCCCTCGGTGACCTTGAGCAAGGCCTCGTGCTCACGCACCACCTGTACGACCTGCTCGAGGTGTTCCTCGAACCCGGAGCCGACGTGAAATACCACGAATTCGTCGCCGCCGAAGCGGAATACGTAGCCGGATTCGCCGATGGCGCGCTCGAGCGTATGCGTGACGACCTTGAGCACGACGTCGCCGAAGTCGTGTCCCCAGGTATCGTTGAGCCGTTTGAAATCATCGAGATCGATCACGGCGAGATTGAACAGGGTCACGCCGTCGGCGTGCTTCGCAGCCAGCTCGGCGACCGCCTGGTCCATGAAGCGGCGATTCCACGCGCCGGTCAGCGCATCGCGGTTGGACAGCTCGAACAGGCTTTCGTGCGCCACTTCGAGCTCGTAGCGCGCGCGCAGGTCGTTGCGTCGCACGTGCACGCCACGCGCCACCAGCAACAGGCTGATGGCCGCCGCGCCGAGCATCAGGAACTGCAGCGTGATCAAAGTCTCGGAGGAAAAGCGCTCGGACACGCCACCGACCGAAGCCGACAGCAGAAGATACAGCAGCCCCGTCGCCGCGACCGCCTCGCGGGTCCCCCAGGGCACCATCGGCACGGCCATGAACAACAACACGACATTGGAGAACAACAAGGTGCTGAAGGTTCGCGTGCCGTGGGCAATGAACACGAACGCGGTCGCGCTGACCACGAGCAGCGTGATGCCGAGCAGGTGCAGCGCGTAGAGGTCCTCGACCCGGCGCACCGACAGGTGCACGTGCAGGGCGAGCGCCGCGACCGCCGCGTAACCGTACACATACAGGCGCTCGAAACCGAGCTCGAAGCTGAGCGGCAGGCCGGCGACGACGAGCGCGAGCATCACCAGGCTCATCGCGGCGACGCCGTTGCGGGTTTCGTCCAGCAAGCGTTCGCGCGCGTAGCTGGCAAGCGCGGCCGGCGTGAACACGTCAATCCGCCAGGCATCGCGCAGGGACTGGAAAAGTTTGCTCATCAGATTTTGTGACCCTCCGTGTCCCGGATAGCGGCCGGGCGCGGTTTTTTCTTTACGGACAACCGGATACCTCGACCGTCACGGTGTCGAAGTAGACCGCGTCGTTGTAGCCCAACGTGGGCGAGCTGATCAGCAGAATGCCGGCCTGCGCCCCCGCCCGGGCGGAGATGTCGACGCTCAAGGTCTGGCTGGTGCTGTCGCTGCCCGGTCCGCTGATACGGGCCACTTCGCTGCCGGTCATGGTCGCCGGATCGCCGACGTAGAGCGCCACGTAATCACTACTGTCGTCGAGGCCGTTACGGCGGTAGGTCAGGGTCACGGTGGCCGTGGTCACGCCGCTCAGGTCGAAGATACGCCCGGCACCCTCACCGCCGCCGTCGTTGTCCTGCACGCGCAGCCAGCCGTTACCGCCGCTGTCGCGCACCGCGATGTCGCCGCTCGCCGCCCCGTCGCTCTCGTTCCATTCCTGCCACGGTCCGCTCCAGGCCAGCGTGCCGGTGCTGCCGCCAAAGCCCAGGGTGTCGAAATCATCGGCGTAGGTCCCGGCGCAGCTCCCGGCCGGCGGCGTGAACGTGTCGAACAAGGTGCTTACCGTGGCGCCGTCGAGCGCCTTGCGGTACAGGCGCACGTCGTCGAGCACGCCGGTCCAGGGATCGCCGTCGCGCTCGCTCGAACCGAGGCGCAGCTCGCGCGCATTCCGTGTCGGGCGCGCGGTCGTGCTCGCGCTCAGCGCGACGCCCCCGTCGAAGTACGCGACGACGCGATCGGCGGCATCGTCGTAGCTGACCGCGAGCTGGTGCCAGCTGCCGCTGTCCAGGGCGCCGAGCGGAATCGTGAAGGTTTCCAGGCTGCCGCCGCTCGAGAAGGCGAACAGTGCATCGCTGCCCGTCACTTCCAGGTGATAGTTGGTGTCGCTCGCGCTCTGCCCTTTCGAGAGCAGCACGCCGTCACTGCCGTCATAGCGGAACCAGACGGCCAGCGTGAAGGCATCGGCAAGATCGAGCGCGTCCGCGTCGGCGACACGCACGTCGCCGCCGCCGAGCCGCAACCCGTTGCCGTCGGCGCCGGCGACCCAGTCGGCGACGCTGACGACGCCGTCCAGCCCAGCGACGATTTCGGCGGCAACGAGGCCGCTGCTCTCGTCCAGCGGCCAGTGCGCGGCGAGACCGGCGCCACCGCTGGTCAACACGTAGGTCGTGCGCGAACCCCAGTCGGTCAGGATGTGATGACAGGTCGCCGAGTCGATGGTCGATTCGGCGTTCGCGCTCATGCCGAAGCCGGCGGTCAGGTAGCTCGCCGCCAGGTTGCCGTCGAGGTCGACGATGAAGGCGCCGTTATAGCGATCGGTGATCAGCAACTTGTCGCTGCCCGGCAGATGAGCCACGCCGTTGATCCAGGTGCCGAGAGCGGCCACATTGACCGTATGCACCAGGCTGCCGTCGAGCGCGACGATGTACACCGCTCCGGCTGCACTGCCGTTGCGATCCCTCGGCGAGGCCACCGCGAGATGGCCATCGAACTTGCCGCTCGCGGTCGCCCCGAGCAGGGCCAGGCCCTCGGGCGCACTGGTATAAGCCGAGGTATCGAGCTTCGCGACCACGGCGCCGGCTGCGTCGTGCAGCGCGATCATGCGTGCGTAGTAGTGCGAGACGGCGACGCGCGCGGTGCCGCCCGCTTCGCCCAGCCAGGCCACGCCGCGTGGATAGGCGTCGTTCGCCGCGTGCTTGGCGAGCACGTTGCCGTTGCGATCGGCAAGCGCGATGACGCCGGCACTGAAATCGGCCAGCAGCAGGCCGCCCGGCTCCGCCACGCTCACCCCGGCATAGCTCTCGCCAGGCGGCACGTGTTCGGCCGAAATCACGCTGGACAGGCCGAAGCCGTCGACGGCATAGCGCGCGAGTTCGAGATCCGGGACGAACTCGGCGTCGCACTGGGGCGCCGCCGGCGGCGGCGCACAGTCGACGCCGCATTCGCAGCGGTAGCGCACGACCAGCCGGGGGTGACGCGCAACCTCGGCGGCGTCGCTGCTGGCGAACTCGGGTGTCTGCCCCAGCGGGCCGACCAGGACGAAACCGTGCTGCTCGCGGGTGCCGGCGTGCCACTCACGCACCACCGCGGTCACATCGAAGCGTATCCAGGGCGCGGTACCCGCGTCACCGGACACCGCGGCATCGGCCGCGAAGGCGCCGCCCGCCACGTGCCAGGCCGTGGTGCCATCGACGGTACTCCAGCTCACGCCATCGGCCGGTGTGCACGTACCGTCGTCACAACTTCCCTCCGTCCAGGCCTGGGTCAGCGGGCTGACGGCAACCGCCGCGTGCGCCGAGCCGTTCGTCGCGTAGAGTTCCAGCACCGCCTGCTCGACGCGGGCGCCCGCGGGCAGCGCGTCGAGCGCGAAATCGATCAGCGCGCGGCGCTGGTCGTCCTCCCGCAGCTCGAGCGTTTGGGCACGGCCGAAATTGCCGTTCGCCTGATCGCCATCGAGATTCGCGTCCTTACCTGCCGCGGCATCCGGTTGCAGCGTCCAGTCGTGAACTTCGGCATCGTACACGGTGACCTGCGAACGTTCGGCGCTGCGCATGAGTCCCGAAGCGAGCGTTGCCGTTGCCGTCAGCGTCACCGGGGAACCGCTGACTGGTGCGGCGGCGACGCTGTAGCGATCCGCGCCGAGCGCGCCCGCGAGCGTGCCGTAACCGTTACAACTCCCCTGGGCCTGCAAGGCCCAGGCACCGTGGACCAGGGCCGCCTCGAGCACGTGCTCCGCGCCACGCCCCTCGGCATCCGCGGCGACCCGGTCGAGGCCGGCGGCCGCCTGCAGGTTGAGCAGCAGCGCGGTCACGCCGACCAGCAGCAGCGTCGCGACCACCGGCAACAGCACGAAGCCGCGCGGTGCGGCCGGCTTCGCGTTCATGGCGCACTCCCCACGCGCACGCTGACCGCAACCTCGACCGGGTCACCGCTCGTGCCGCCGAGGCGCAGGACGATGCGCACCAGTGGCGTCGCGGAAGCACCCACACGCTGCACCGAAAAGAACGTCACGTCCTCGGCGAGCACGCTCTCGACGTAATCGGCGCCGGTCACCGTGCCGCTGGCATTGGTATCCCAGGGTACGGGAGTGCGCCGCACGAGCGTGCTGCCTGCGAGGTAGAACACGACCGTGTCGAGCCAGTCCTCGTCGCTCGTACCGTCTTCGTCGTCATCGGCCGCCGCGCCCTCGTCGACCGCGCCGTCAGCGTCATCGTCGACCCCCGCCACGCCGGGTGCGCCGTCGCCGTTCATATCGGCGCCGCTGTCTTCGTCGATGCCGCCGTCGCCGTCATCGTCGATGCCGTTGAGGGCATCTTCATCGTTGTGTGCCGCGCCGGCATTGCCGCTCTCGTCGTCGTCGCGCACTGCCGAGGGAGGAATGTCGGCCGTACCATCACCGTCGTCGTCCAGCCCTAAGATCCCGTTGCCGCCATCACCATTCGCATCAGCCGGCCAGTCCTCGTCGATGCGCCCATCCTTGTCGTTGTCGGTATCGGCGAAGCCGTCGCCGTCGCGATCGATCCCGGGATCCAGCGCCACGGCGAGCAGCGCCGTGCCGCCACCACCGACGGTTTCGCTGCGCAGGCTCTCGTCGAAGGCAGTCGCCGGATCGTCGGCGAGCGGCACGACCAGGCGTGGCGCGGCAGCCACCGCGCGGCGCATGTCGTCGAGGGCCAAGCGGGCGGCCTCGTGGCGGTTCGCGGTCACGCGGGTTTCGCGCCAGGCGCCCGCCAACGTGGCGAAGATGCCGTCCATGCCGACCATCAGCAGGCCGCCGAGGACGATGGCGATCATCAGCTCGACGTAGCTGAACCCACGGTCGCGGTTCACCGCGACATGCCTCGTCACGGTGCAACCAGGCCGTGCAGCCGGCGCGTCTCGCCGGCGACACCGACTTCCACGTGAACGAGGCCCGCGTCGACCCCGGTCAGCGGGTTGCCGTCGCCGTCGGCATCGTCGCCGTCCCAGCCCTCCAGCGTCACCACGCAGCCCGGCGTGCCCGGTATCGCCGCGGCGAGAGCGTCGGCCAGGGCATCATCCGCGGCCGCCGCGGCAAGGACGCTCGGCGGCTGCGCCAGCACTTCCTCGAGACAGGATTCGAGGCGCAGGCGCAGTGCGCCTTCGGCCAGGAGCGCGTGGCTCGCGCGGGCACCGCCGCCGAGCGCGTCCAACCCCGGCACCAGCGCGACGGCGATCAGCGCGGCCGCGATCAAGACCTCGACGTAGCCCACGCCGCGCTGCTCGCGTGCCGTCCTCATGGCACGAGTACCCGCCCGGTGATCGGCTCGAGCACGAGTTCGAACGCACTGTTGCCAACCGCGACCTTGAAGCGGCCGTCGAGCAGGCGGAAGCGCTGCTGCGTGTTGGTCTTGATCCAGTGCGGGATGCCGCGGGCGTCGAACAGCACGATGGGCTTGCCGCCCTGCAGGTGAAAATTAAACGGTTGGCCTGTCGCGCTCAACGCGACTCGGCGCGACAAGCCGCCACGTCCCGGCGCGAGGCGGTACGGCTGGCGCGACAGCGGCTCGGTGATGGTCGTGGAGATGTCGAGCGGGTGCGCCGTGGTATCGGCGCTGAAGACGCGCACGACGCCGGCGCCGGCATCGACTTCGACGCCGCGCACGCTCGCGGTACGCAAGGCCTCGCTGCGCGCGTAATCCAGTGCCGCGGCGTAATGCGCCAGCGCCGCCTGCGCCTGGGTCTCGTCGTGGGCGCGCGGATCGGGCGCCGCCGCGAGCGCGACGAGCGCGAGCGCGGCGACGGCGACGGTCAGTTCGATCAGCGAGTAGCCTGCCAGCGCACCGCGTCGCATGCCCGCCACTCCCGTGCCACTCAGCCGCGCCAGCGCGGCGGACTAACTCAGCGGTCGTCGTAGTCCTGGTGGTCGGCGATGAACTGTCCGGTGACGACGTCGTACTTCCAGCCGCCATTGCTGACCGAGGACGTCATGCCGAGGGCGCCCGTGGTCGAGACCGACAGCGTGGCGACATTGGTCAGCGGGTTGGCCGGGAGCGTCGCCTTCTTAAGGTACTGACCGTACTTGAAGTTCGCGTCCGACTTGGTACACGACTCGCCGGCACTGTTGGTGTAACGCGAGAGCTGGTCAAGGAAGGCCTGTGCCGTGTCCGCCGCGCCGGTGCCGGTGGCGCCGCTCGGGCCGGCCGCGCAGGCGGCGCCGACGGAGGTCACGTCGCCCGGGTAGACGCCGTGCTGCTGGTAATACAGATCGACTGCCGCGCGCACGTTGGCGAGCGTGGTATCGAGTGACGACAGCTTGGCATCGTCCGTCGCGGCGCTGAACTGGGGCACGACAATCGCGGCCAGGATGGCGAGAATGATGACGACGATGAGCAGCTCGACCAGGGTGAAGCCACCGGTCCGTCGGTTCGCGAGCTTGGGTCGCATGGTAGACACTCCGATAATCTGTTGGGCGCGCATACGCGCTCGGTCGTGAACTTTGTAGCGGATTTCGAGCGCGAACCTTTAGCGCGGACAGGGCATGGCTGGCCCGGCGCGCGGACGGCGTCAGTGCACCGCGTGCGCGAGCTTGAACACGGGCAGGATCAGCGAGGCGACAATCACGCCGACGAGCACGCCCATCACCAGCAACAGGATGGGTTCGAGTAGCTTGCTGAGCGTGTTCAGCGCGCGTTCCAGCTCGAGCTGGTAGTGATCCGCGAGCCGTTCGCTGACCATGCCGAGTTCGCCGCTTTCCTCGCCGGTCTCGAGCATCTGGCGCGTCAGCGGCGGCAGGAACGTCGCGGCGCGAATCGCCGGCGCCACGCCCTGGCCCTCGCGTACGCTCGCGATGAGCGCGGCGATGAATGCGCGGAAGCTGCGCGTCGGCGCGACCTCGCGGCAGGCTTCGAGCGCATCGGGCAGGCTGACGCCGTTGGCCAGCGACAGGCTTAGCGTGCGCAAGGTCTGCACCAGGTACAGGCGCGTCATGATGCCGCGCAGCCCCGGCACGCGGCTGGCCCACTCGTGCAACGCCACGCCGCCCGCCGGGCTGCCCAGCCACAGCACAGCCGTACCGCCACCGAGCAGCAGCAGTGGCCCCAGCCACCACAGGTGGCCCGCGAGCAGGTCGCTGGCCCACATCAGGGCACGGGTCGTCACCGGCAGTTCCGTGGCGATGCCCGCGAACATCTCGGCGAAGCGCGGAAAGACGACCACGAGGACGAACACCACCACCGCGCCCGAGAACGCGATCAGGAACATCGGGTAGGAGAACGCGCTCTTCAGCATCGCGAGCAGCGCGGCACGCTTTTCGTCGACCACGATCAGGTGGCGCAGCACGCGTTGCAGGTAGCCGCCCTGCTCGGCCGCCGCGATCAGCGTCACGTAAGTGTTCGAGAACAGCTGCGGATGGCGCGCGAGCGACTCGGCGAACGTGCGGCCTTCACGAATGTCCTCGGCAAGCGCTGCGAGGACCGCGACGAGTGCCGGATCGGAAGACTGGGACTGGATGCTCTCGATGGCCTGCAGCAGCGCCATGCCGGTGTCGAGCAGCAGCGCGAGCTGCTCGGTGAACTGGCGGCGGCGCGCCGCGGCACGCCCACCACCGGCACCGCGTGCGCGCAACGGCGCGAACGCCAGGCCGCGCGCGCGAGACTGGCCGGCGACTTCGGTCGCCGCGCGATCGGCCGGTGCTGCCCCGAGTTCCAGCGCCACCGTCAGGCCCCGACGCCGAGCACGCGCCCGACCTCTTCGAACGTGGTCTGGCCATCGCGCACGCGGCGTACACCGTCGTGGAACAGCGTCGGCAGCTCGTGGTCGACGACGAAGGCGGAGAGTTCGTCGCGGCTCGGGTTCGACACTGTCAGCGCCTGCAGCTCGGCCGTCGCCTCGATGATCTCGTGGATCGCGACGCGCCCCTTGTAACCGGAGTCGTAGCATTGCCCGCAGCCGCGCCCACGGGCGATGCGTATGCGCCCATCGCTCTCCCAGCCACAGCGGGCGACCAGGTCCGGGGGGGCGATGAACGTGGTACGGCAGTTCTCGCAGATCGTGCGGACCAGGCGTTGCCCGACCACCCCGATCAGCGCCGAGGAGAGCAGGTAGGGCTCGACCCCCATGTCGACCATGCGCGTGATCGCGCCGATGGCGTCGTTGGTATGCAGGGTGGACAACACCAGGTGGCCGGTGAGGGCCGCCTGTACTGCGATCTGGGCGGTCTCTCGATCGCGAATCTCGCCGACCATGATGATGTCCGGATCCTGGCGCAGCACATGGCGCAGCAGGCGCGCAAAACCGAGTTCGGTGCCTTCGTTGACCTGGTTCTGGTTGACCGCGTCGAGCTGGTATTCGACCGGGTCCTCGATCGTAACCAGGCTTTTCTCGCTCGCGTTCAGGTGGTCGACCGCCGCGTACAGGGTCGTGGTCTTGCCGCTGCCGGTTGGGCCGGTCGCGAGGATCAGGCCGTGGCTGCGCGCAAGCAGCGACTTGAACAGGCCGAGGTTGTCCGCGCTCATACCGAGGCGCTCGAGGTCGACGATGCCGGCAGCGCGGTCGAGCACGCGCAGCACGACCTTCTCGCCGAAGATCCCCGGCAGCGAGCTGAAACGCAGATCGACCACGCGCCCGCCGGTCGATACCTGGATGCGACCGTCCTGCGGCAGTCGTCGTTCGGTGATGTCGAGATTGGCCATCACCTTGAGGCGCGAGACGACTGCGGCGTGCACATCCATCGGAGAGGCCATGCCCTCGTAGAGCATGCCATCGATGCGGAAGCGCACGCGCGAGCGCTTGCGCGAAGGTTCGATGTGGACGTCGCTCGCGCCATCGCGAATGGCGCGCTGGATGATCGCGTTGACCAGGTTGATGACCGGGCTGCCGCCGGCCATCTCGTCGATCACGGCGAGGTTGTCCGGCACCTCGTTCTCGACCAGCTCGAAGTCCTCGTCCATGCGCCCGAGCAGGTCGTTGACCATCATGCCGCTGTCGAAGGCGTCGGAGAGCACCTCGCGGATGTCGCTGGTCGCGACCAGCACGGGACGCACGTGGCAGCGAGCACGCTCCTCGACTTCGTCGATGACCGGCACCGCCTGCGGATCCATGGTGGCCAGGATCAAGGTGTCGTGGATCTTGAACAGCGGCAGCACCATCAGCCGCTGGCAGGCCGCGCGGTCGAGTACTTCGAGTGCAGCCGCGTCATACAGGCCCGGACGCAGCCGGGCGTAGGGCACGTCGAGCTGCAGGGCGAGCACGCGCAGCAGGTCGTGCTCGCCGAGCCAGCCACGCTCGACCAGCACGCGCCCCATTTTCTTGCCGGTCTCGCTCTGCAGGCGGATGGCCTCGGCGACCTGGTCTTCGCTGACCAGCCCCTGCTCGACCAGCAGGTCGCCGAGGCGTGCCCCGGCGTGATTGGTGCGTGGCGGCGGCGGTGCGGCGCTGATGAACTCGACGTACTCGTCGATACCGCAAAGCTGCAGGATGTCCGAATTGAGCGCGTTGACGTTGAGCAGGCTCAACGAGCCGCCACGCGCGGCGAGCGCGTGATGGGCGTCGACCAGGGCCTCGAGTGCGGCGCTGCCGAGATGGCTGACGAGGTCGAGATCGACCGCGACCCACAGGTCCTTGGAGACGAGGCACTGTTCGATACCCTCGCGGAACTCCGCCAGCGCCGGCGCCTCGTTGAACGAGGGCCCGGGCGCGAGGCGCATCGTCGTGCCGATGCGGTCACGCAGCAGTTCAGCCGGCATGGGCGACGACGTCCGTTACGTCGCCCGCCAGGGCGGCGAGCTTGTCCTCCAGCAGCCCCGGCTTGTCAATGAGGTAGCCCTGCACGTAATCGATGTGCATGTCGCGCAGCATGCACCAGGTGGCGCGGTCCTCGACGAACTCCGCCACGGTCTGCAATTCGAGCGCGTGGGCGAGGCGATTGATGACGTCGACGAAAGTCCGGTCGAAGGCGTTCTCGGTCATCTTGCTGACGAACGCGCCATCGATCTTGACGACATCGACCGGCAGGTTCCGCAAGTAGCCGAAGGAGCTCATGCCGCTGCCGAAATCGTCCAGTGAGGTCCGGCAGCCAGCCTCGCGCAGCGCGTGCAGGATCTCGAGGCCGCTGGTGAGATTCGAGATCGCCGCGGTTTCCGTCACTTCGACGGTGAGCAGCCGTGACGGCACGCGGTGACGCGAGAGCCACGAAAGGATCGTTTCAGCGAGGCTCGCGTCGCACAGCGACTGGCCGGACACGTTGACCGCGGCGCGGAACGGCTTGCCCCCCGTTCGCAGGTGGCGACCCATCAGCGCGATGGTGTGTTCGATGATCCAGCGGTCGAGTTCGGGCATGAGGTTGAAGCGCTCGGCCACCGGGATGAAGCGCCCGGGAGAAACCAGTGCACCGTCTGCATCACGCAGCCTTACCAGCACTTCGAAATAGGGTTCGGCCTGCTCTTCGGCGATTGCGGTAATGGCCTGGCCGTGCAGCTCCACGCGGCCGTCACGCATGCCGCGCTTGATCATGCCGACGATGTCGACGTCCTGGCGCTGCAGGCCGATCGCCGCATCGTTGGCCGCGTGGACCACGACCGCGTTGCCTCCCGCCGCCTTCGCTTCGCGCAGCGACGTGTCGGCCACGCGGAATGCCATGGCCGCATCCGGCACCCAGTTGTCGATGATGGCGGCGCCGATACTGACGGTGATCTCGAGCGCGTTGCCCTGGTGGAAGAATGCCAGCTGCTTGACGCTCGCGCGCACGCGCTCGGCGAAAGTCTCGACGTCCGGTAGGTCGGAGACCGCAACCAGCAGGGCGAACTCGTCGGCGGCAATGCGCGCGAGCCGGACCTCGACCGAGGCATCCAGGCGCGGCAGCACCTGGGCGAACTGGCGCAGCAACTCGTCGGCACCGTCGATGCCGAGCTGCGTGTTGACCATCTGGAAACGGTCGATGTCGACCAGCATCAGGGCGTGTGTCGCGACCCAGTCGGGTGACGCCAGCACTTCTTCCAGCAAGCCTTCCAAGCCACGCCGGTTGAGCGCCCCCGTCAACTGGTCGCGCGTGTGCTGCATGAGCTTGACGACTTCGGTCGCCACCACCTCGCACATGCGGCGATCGCTGTTACTGAACGTCCCGTTATCGAGATGCTTGGCAAGCAAAACGAGCCCCGAGGGGGTGGCCCCGTCGAGCCGCACCGGCGCCGTGCACAAACGGAATTCGGGCAGCAGGTCGCTGCCGGTCCAGTCGAACACCCGGTCACGGTTGATCACGAGCGTAGCGGGATCGTCCTGCAACACGCCGAGCAGTTCACAAGCCACTGCGCGCAGCTCGCGCATTGTGTAGCCGTGCTCGCGCGAACTGAACTCGAGGCAGAGGTCCTGCTCGGGCAGGTAGACCAGCGCGAGATCGACCCGCAGGTGCGACCGTGCCGTCTCGACGAGCTCACCGACCGCAGCCCGCTCCGTCGCGTGTGCCATACCGCGACGGCTGTCGATTTCATAGACCAGGTTCAGTTCTTCGTAGCGTGTCGCCAGTTCGGCCGACATGCCGTTCAGCACATCGAGGCGAATGCAGGTGGCCTCGACCAGCCGGACGACGCCTGCGAACGCCTCTTCCAGTACGGGTGACGGCGGCGAGTCCAGGAGCAGGCTGAGCCACGCTTCCTCGCCGCCAGGCAGGCACTGCAGCCGCGACCGCAACGCGGTTCGCCCGGCCTCGGTGCGCGCGCGCACGAGGTGACGCCCGTGCGGTGCGTCGTCACCGTCGCCGCCGTCCGGCAGGAAGCGGCACGCCGCCGCCTGTGAACAGGAACTGGCCAGCGGCTCGCCGGCGAGCGTGTCCAGGCGCAGCTCGCAAGCCGCGCCGGCCAGGCCGGCCAGCACGCGCCGGTGGGCTTCCAGATCGAGTTCGGCGAGATGCTGGGCGCTCATGCCGAGGCCGCCGCGCTCAGTGTGAAGTGCTCGGCAATTCGCGCCAGCACGCGCCGCGGACTGACCGGCTTTTCGAGGAAATCCGCGTTGCCCATCGTCGCCGCCCAGGTTCTCAGCTCGCGGTCGGTACGCGAGGTCATCACGAGCAGCAGCGGCGCGGACTCCGAGCGCCGGCGCACCAGCTCCTCGCACAGCATCTGGCCATTCATGCGCGGCATCTGCACATCGGTGATGACGACCTCGGGTTCGAAGTCCTCAGCCGCTTCCAGCGCCTGCTCGCCGTTGCTCGCGGTGCGCACGCTGTAGCCGTCGCGCTCGAGATACTGACGCAGCACGTGGGTGACGTAGGCTTCGTCGTCGACGACGAGGATCCGGTGGGCGTTCATGATGCCTCCTGCAACAAGTGCGCGCTCTTGCGCAGCTCGATGGTGAACGTACTGCCCTCGCCCGGCGTGCTCTCCACGCTCAGCCGGCCGTTATGCAAGGTCACGATCTCACGCGCCAGGGCGAGGCCCAGGCCATGCCCGCCGCGTGCCGCCGCGGTCTCGTCGTCGGCGCGGTAGAACTTGTCGAAGATGCGCTGACGCGCCTCCGGTGCGATGCCGATGCCGGTATCGGCGACCTGCAGCACGAGCGCGTCGTCGGTCTCTTCGGCGCGCAGCGTCACGCTGCCGCCCTCGCGGTTGTACTTCACGGCGTTGGTCAGCAGGTTGTTCAGCGCGATGCGGAACAGGTCCTTGTCGAGCGCGACGCTGCCGAGGCGCGGCGGCACCTCGAGGCTGGTCGTGATGCCGCGGGCGCTGGCCGCGCGCCGCACGGTCTCGAAGACGTCCTCGAGAAAGCCGTTGAGCTTCACGCGCTGCCGATCGATGACCAGCGAGCCGGATTCGAGGCGGGTCAGATTGAGCACATCGTTGATGAGCTTGGCCAGGCGGTCGACCTCGTCCTCGATCACGTTGATCGAGGTTACGGTCTCGGCCGACAGTTCGTCGGTGAAGTCGGCAAGCATTTCCGCGTGCATGCGAATGACGTTCAACGGTGACTTGAGTTCGTGGGCAACGTGGCCGACGAAATCGTCGCGCGACTTGCGCGCGAGCGCTTCGTGCGTGACGTCGCGGAAGACCACCACGGTCGCGCTGCCGGCGCGGCCGCCGCTCAGCGGACGCGCCGCGACGCGGATACGGCGTCCATCGTCGTCGCCCGGCGAGAACTCCAGGTGATCGTTGCGGCGCAGGCGGGTGACGTTGCTCGAATAGCGGCTGAGCAAGGCGACGACCTCGGGCTGCTCGCACCACTCGTGCGGTTTATGGCCGACGATGGCCTCGCCGGAAACCCCGATGAGCGACTCGATGCGTTGATTGGCGAAGCTGGCGACGCCCCCCTCGTCCATGATCACGAGGCCGTCCGGGAGCGCGTCGAGCGCCGCTTCGGCGCAGCGTTTCTGGTATGCGGTCAGGCGGTTTTGCGCAAAATCGTCCTGCGCCCGGTCGCTCAGGTCACGCAGGCGCTGTTCGGCGCTCTGCAGCAGGTGTTCGAAAGCACTGACGAGGTCGTCGCTGCGCGCCGCGCCGGCGACGGGCAGATCGAGCCGCGTCTCGGCCGCTGCCAGCGCGTCGGACATGCGGCTCAGCGGACGCGCATGGCGACGCAGCAGCATCAGGCCACACAAGCCGGCAATGCCGAGCGGCGCGACGATCGCGCCAAGCTGCGCGACGGGTAGCGCCGACACCGCCGCGGCCGGCAGAACCCAGGCGCTGCGCACCACGGGCGCGCCGGCACCGTCCCTCGCACTGAATTCACGCAAGCGAGCGCCCGCAACATCGATGTCACGCACCGCCACACCGGGCGCGGCCGGGGGGATGCTCGCCCCGGGCGCCGCAAGGCTGGCGAGCGTCACCCCACCCTGCTCCACGCTGACATAGGCCAGCGTGCCATCGGCAAGCATCGGCTCGAGCACGCGCAACTGCGCGGCCCGCCCGATCGACCAGGACAT
>JAPOKK010000282.1 GCA_029977665.1 Pseudomonadota bacterium
GAAATTGTCCTCGACCAGCGATTCGAGCAGGTTGATCCAGCGCGGCAGGCGGCCGAGGCTCACGCGGCTCGCGAGCGCCACGAGCAGCGCGTCGCGGCCGCGTGGTCGGAAGGCACCGAGCGGCACCGGGGGTTGGGCGAGTGTCGGCGTGAGCAGGACATCATAGTCGCGCATGAAGCGTCCGAGCTTGCGCACCTCGCGCTCGATGGCACGGTTTGCCGCGGTCAGGTCGACGGCGTCGAAAGCCCGCGCGAGGCGTGCGAACGCACGCGTCACGGGCTCGAGATCGCCCGCTCCGGCGCGCCGGCCGAGCAGCTTTTCCGCATCGGCGACTTCGGCCGCGGTGCAGGCCAGCACGCGCATCATGTAGGCGCTGCCTAGGCCCATGCGGTCGAGGTCCGGCGCGGCCTCGACGATTTCGTGCCCGAGGCCTGCGAGGAGTGCGATGCTGTCGTCCAGCGCGGCCTGGCACGGCGCCGAAATCGGTGTCTCGCAGCACAGCGACTGGCGGCACACGGCAATGCGCAGGCGGCCCGGCGGACGCGTGACCTCGTCTTCGAAACGCAGCGCTGGGGGCGGGGCGCCGTAGAGCATGCCTTCGTCGCCGCCTGCCGTGGCGTCGAGCGCCGCGGCGGTATCGCGTACGCTGCGCGAGATGACACCGAGCTGGACCTGGCCGTACCAGCTCTCGCCGAGCTGGGGGCCGGAGGGATTGCGACCCCGTGAGGGTTTGAGCCCGACCAGGCCGGTGCAGGCGGCCGGGATGCGCAGCGAGCCGCCGCCGTCGCCGCCGCTCGCCAACGGCACGATGCCGGCGGCGACCGCCGCGGCCGAACCTCCGCTCGAGCCTCCCGCGGTGCGCTGGAGATCCCACGGGTTGCGCGTCGGTCCCGACGCGGCGGGCTCGGTCGTGCCGAGGAGGCCGAACTCCGGTGTGTTCGACTTGCCGATCGTGACCAGGCCGGCGGCGTGCATGCGGGTGACCATGTTGTGGTCGTAATCCGGCACATAATCGCGAAACAGGCGCGAGCCGTTGCGCAGCGGCACGCCGGCGACCGCCGAGCCGAGATCCTTGATCAGGAACGGCACGCCGCCGAACGGACCGCCGGGCGCGCCATCGGCGAGGCGCGCGCGGGCGTGCTCGTACATCGGCTCGACGACCGCGTTGATGCGCGGGTTGATGCGTTCGCAACGGGCGATCGCTTCCTCGACGAGTTCGCGTGCGCTGATCTCGCCGGCGGCGACGAGGGCGGCAAGCCCGCGCCC
Source organism: Pseudomonadota bacterium (assembly GCA_029977665.1). Lineage (GTDB taxonomy): Bacteria > Pseudomonadota > Gammaproteobacteria > JACKNG01. Next base: position 1,267 of record JAPOKK010000282.1, read on the forward strand.
GTCGTAAGCGTCGTACTCGGCGAAGCCGCTCATCGCGCGTCGATCGTCGGTGGCGGCGTCGCGCCGCGTTGCTTGTGCATGCAGAGTCCTCGTGTGGCAGGCGCGGGCCGGATTATCGCGCACCCGGCGTCGCCGCGCCGTGCTTCTCTATAATGCCCTGCCTGTAGATTTCGTCCACAAGCGTCGGCGCGCGTTCCGGTCATTGCTCCGGCCCGTGCCCCGGCACAGGTCAGGCCGCGCCGCGCGCGGCGGCGTGCCGCAACCAGCACAGGAGATTTCGTTATGACCGCACGCGTTCTCGATGGCAAGGCGCTCGCTGCATCGGAAGAGGCGGCCCTCGCCACGCGCGTGAGCGCACTGCAAGCGCGTGCCGGCGGCCGTGTGCCGATCCTGGCGACGATCCTGGTCGGGACCGATCCGGCTTCGGCCACCTACGTCCGCATGAAGGGTAATGCCTGCCGTCGTATCGGCATGGACTCGCTCGCCATCGAGATGAGCGCCGAGACCACCACCGCGCAGCTGCTCGACCAGATCGCGCAGCTGAACGCCAACCCCGACGTGCACGGTATCCTGCTGCAGCATCCGGTGCCGGCGCAGATCGATGAGCGCGCCTGCTTCGATGCCATCGCGCTGGCCAAGGACGTCGACGGCGTCACCACGCATGGTTTCGGCCGCATGGCGATGGGCGAACCGGCCTATGGCTCGGCGACGCCGGCGGGAATCATGCGGCTGCTCGCGCACTACGAAATCCCGCTCGAAGGGCGGCTCGCGGTCGTCGTCGGGCGCAGCCCGATTCTCGGTAAGCCGATGGCGCTGATGCTGCTCAACGCCAACGCGACGGTGATCGTGTGCCATTCGCGCACGGCCGACCTGCCGGCCCTGGTGCGCCAGGCCGATGTCGTCGTCGGTGCGGTCGGCAAGCCCGAGTTCATTCGTGGCGAGTGGGTCAAGGACGGCGCAGTGGTGGTCGACGCCGGCTACCATCCGGGCGGCGTGGGCGACATCGAGCTCGAGGCCGTGCGGGCGCGTGCCTTCGCGTATACGCCGGTACCCGGCGGCGTCGGGCCGATGACCATCAACACGCTCATCTGGCAGACCGTGGCGGCGGCGGAAACGGCAATCGCGGCATCGTGAGCGGCGCGCGAGTCGTCCCGCCGGGGTTTATCCGCACGCCGCGCCTTGACATATACTCGGGCCCACTATGAGTACTCCCAACGAGCATCTACTCAGCGGCATCCGCGTGCTGGACTTCACTCGCGCGCTGGCCGGCCCTTCCTGCACACGCATGTTTGCCGAGATGGGCGCTGAGGTCATCAAGGTCGAGGCCGCACCCGGCGGCGACCTGACCCGCGCGGTATCGAAGATCCGCGGCGAGCGCAGCCTCTATTACGTGCAACAGAACCTGAACAAGAAGAGCGTATGTATCGACATGCGCCAGCCCGAGGGCATGGCCCTGGTGCGCGAGCTCGTGCCGCATTGCGACGTGGTGGTCGAGAACTTCCGTCCGGGCGTGATGAAGTCGATGGGCCTCGACTACGAGTCGCTCAAGGCGCTGCGCGAGGACATCATCCTGTGCTCGATCTCGGCGCTGGGACAGAAGGGGCCGCTTTCCGCCAAGCCCGGCTACGACTTCATCGCCCAGGCTTACGCCGGGGTGACCTCGATGATCGGGGAACGCGACGATTCGCCCTACATTCCGCTGCTCGGTATCGGAGACGTTTCGACCGGCGTGCACGGCGCGTTCGGTATCGCCGCGGCGCTCCTGCATCGGGCGCGCACCGGTCGCGGGCAGCATCTCGATATCGCCCTGCTGGACTGTTACTACCACTACCACGAAGTCAACGTTCACCAGTACAGCGGCTCGAACGGCGACATCGTGCCGATGCGCAACGGGCGGCACATGGGCTACGTGTGTCCGGCCGGGGTCTACCGCGGTAACGGCGGCGACGTCATGCTGATGGCGTTTCTGCACCACTGGAAGGACCTCTGCGCGGCGATGGGGCGCGAGGACCTGGTGTCGGCAGCCGGCTGGAGCACCGACGCCGAGCGTCTCGAACGGCTCGACGAGGTGATCGCGCTGGTCGAGGGCTGGCTGGGCGGCTTTGCCGATGTCGATGCGGCAGTCGCCGTGCTCGAGGCACACGGCGTGCCCTGCGCACCGATACTGACCGTGGCGGAGACCGTGACCCACCCGCATCTCGTGCAGCGCGGCACGGTGCGCTCGGTGACCGACCCGATCGTGGGCGAGTTCAAGGTGCCCGGCATGCCGATCAAGACGTCCGATTACCCCGCCGACGCCGATTACGTGGCACCAACGCTCGGCCAGCACAACGCCGAGGTGCTCGCGCGCCTGCTCGGCAAGAGCGAGGCCGAGATTGCCGCGCTGGCCGATGCCGCGGTGCTGCGCAGCGGCGAGACCTGACCCGCCCGGCGGCCGGCCGCCGTTACCTGCGAGGAGTAAGCGATGACCGGCGCCGAAGGGTTGCTGAGCGAAGAACGCCTGATGATCCGCGACACCGCGCGCGAGTTCACGCTCAACGAAGTCCTGCCCGTCGCCAACGAGCTCGATCCACAGGAAGGCGAGATCCCGCTCGCGCTGCGCGACAAGCTTGCCGACATGGGTTACTTCGGCATCCGCATTCCCGAACAGTACGGTGGCAGCGGTCTCGGTTGCTTCGAGTATTGCCTGGTTGCCGAACAGCTCGCGCGTGGCTGGATGAGCGTCGCTTCGATCATCGCGCGCGGTAACGGCACGCTGACCATGGACCTGTTGTCCGAAGCGCAGAAGGCCGAGATGCTGCCGCGCGTCGTCAGCGGCGAGTACCTCGGGGCGATGTCACTGTCCGAACCTGACACCGGCTCGGATCTCGCCTCGATTTCGTGTCGCGCCGTCGCCGACGGCGATGACTGGGTGCTGACCGGGTCGAAATACTGGTGCACGTTTGCCGACGGTGCCGATTACCTCGTGGTCTTCGCGCGCACTGCGGAGCCGCCGGATGCAAAACGGCGCCATCTCGGCATCAGCGCGTTTCTCATCGACAAGCCGCGCGGCGAGCTGCCGCCGAATTGCCACGGCGCGCCGATTCCCAAGATCGGCTACTTCGGTTGGAAGACCTGGGAACTCGCCTTCGATGGCCTGCGTCTGCCGGGGCACGCCCTCATCGGCGAGCCTGGCTGCGCGTTCTATGCGCTCGCCAAGGGGCTCGACGAGGCGCGCGCGCACACCGCGGCGCGCGCCGTGGGGCTGGCCCAGGGCGCGCTCGAGGACGCCATGGCCTACGCGCAGGAGCGCATGCAGTTCGGGCGTCCGATCGCCGAGTTCCAGGACCTGCGCTTCAAACTCGCGCGCATGGCCAGCGACATCGAGGCCGCGCGACAGCTGTTGTACTACGTCTGCGATCGCATCGACACCGGCGCGCGGTGCGACAAGGAGGCCTCCATGGTCAAGTATTTTGCCTCCGAGATGGCCGAACGGGTCACCTCCGATGCCCTGCAGATCTTCGGCGGCGCCGGCTACACGCGGCTGCACGCCGCCGAGCGCTACTGGCGCGACGCGCGCCTGACCAAGATCTTCGAGGGCACCTCGGAGATCCAGCTGCGCATCATCTCCGACCACCTGCTCGGCAAATCGGGCCGATGAGTGCGCTCGACACCAATGGCGCGCTCGAGGGCGTGGTCGTGCTCGACCTGACGCAGATGCTGGCCGGTCCTTTCTGCACCATGATGCTGGCCGATCACGGCGCCGGCGTGATCAAGATCGAACCGCCCGGGGGCGACATGTCGCGCGGC
>JAPOKK010000243.1 GCA_029977665.1 Pseudomonadota bacterium
CCCTGGGACCCCGGGCGCACACCCGGCGGTTCATCGGGCGGCGCGGCGGCCGCGGTGGCGAGCGGCATGGTCGCGGTCGCACACGCCAACGATGGCGGCGGATCGACGCGCATGCCGGCCGCGCTGTGCGGCCTGGTCGGCCTGAAGAACACGCGTGGACGCAATCCGCTCGGCCCCGATTACGGTGACGTCGGCGGCGCCGGGCTGTTATCCGAGCACGTCGTCACCCGCACCGTGCTCGACACCGCGCTGATGCTCGACGTCACCTCGGGGGCCGACGCCGGAGCGCCGTACTACCCGCCGCCGCCCGCGCGACCGTTCGCCGAGGAAGTCGGTGCACCACCCGGGCGTCTACGCATCGCGTTCAGCGATCAGCCGGTGATGCCGACCATCGTCGACCCGGTATGCGCGAGCGCGGTACGCGAGATCGCCGCGCTGTGCGCCGAGCTCGGACACGACGTCGAAGAAGCCCGGCCGCAGGTCGACGCGGACCGCTTCCAGGAAAGCTTCACCGCCATCTGGCTCGCCATGGTCGCCTGGATGGTGCGTGACTGGCAGGCGCGTACCGGGCGCGAACCGCAGCCCGGCATGTTCGAACGGCATACCTGGAAGATGTTGTCGTTCGACGCCGAGCGCAAGCCGTCCGACTACCTGCTCGCGCTGACCGAGTTGCAGCGCTTCGCGCGCGAGGCCGCGCCGTTCTTCGATACCTACGACGTATGGCTGACACCGACGCAGATCCGGCCGGCGCCGCCGCTCGGCTGGTTCGACTACGACCCCGCGCATCCGCACCAGGCGACCGAACGTCTCGAAGAGTTCCCGCGCTTCACGTCGTTTGCCAACGTCACCGGGCAGCCCGCGATCTCGCTGCCCCTGTGCCACACGGCGGAGGGACTGCCGCTGGGTATTCAACTGGTCGGCCGTTATGCGGACGAAGCCACGCTGCTGCGCCTGTCCGCCCAGCTCGAACAGGCCAGACCGTGGGCGGATCGCTGGCCGCAGGTGCCCGTGGTCTGAGCGTTTGCGCGCACCTCCGACCAGCACCGGTGCCCGCGGTATGCCCGCCGCGGTACGCGGGGCGCGTGCAAGGGCGCGCGGCCGTCGACATGACGAAACATTCATGTGGCGGCAAGGCGGTGTTCATGCACGGCAACCATACTTGCTCGTGACAGGGACACGAGCAAGGAGCGACAGCCATGAAGAAATCCGCACTGTTACTGATTGGTGGTCTGGTCGCGGTCGGTGCCACGCTGACATGGGCGGCGGAGAGCGCCGGCCACGGCGCAACGCCCGGCGACAAGACCTTCGCCACGTTCACCTGCCAGGACCTGCTCGAGACCGCGGTCGAATATCGGCCGGAGGTGGTGTACTGGCACGATGGTTACAATGCCCGCACCGACACGCTGACGGAAACCATCGACGAGGCATGGGAACCGCTGTTGGTCGAGGGTGTCGTTACCGAATGCCGGGCCACGCCCGACAAGCAGGTCTCGGAGGTCGTGCGCCACACGCGGCATGCCCGCGAGCACGCGTCCAAGGGCTGATGGCCCAGCGCCCAGGCGCGGTGTCGCAGCAGCGCCGGGCTGACTCAGATCAAAGTGTGAGGTTGCCTCGCGGGCTTCAATGCCGTTGACGTGACGACGCCGGAGGGCCGGCGTCGTGCCGCGCGGAATGGAGCGAATACGTGGGCGACGGGCGACACAGCGACGCGACGAATACGACCGATAACGGGCAGTACGCCGTCATCGTCAAGGACGCCGCCGGTTTCGCGCCGCCGCCCAATCTCCTCGACTACGAGGCGGTGTGCGACCGCTTCTCCTGGGACGCGGCTCGCGCGATGCTCGAGGGGCTTCCCGACGGCGGCCGCAACATTGCCTACGAGGCGGTCGACCGTCACGCCGCCGGTGGGCGTGGCGGGCACGAGGCGCTGCGCCTGATCGCCGCCGACGGCAGCCGCCGCTCGTTGAGCTACGCCGCTTTGCGCGACGCGAGCTGCCGCTTCGCCCATGCGCTCGCGGCGCTCGGCGTGGCGCCGGGCGAACGCGTGTTCGTGTTGTGCGGCCGCGTGTGCGAGTTGTACGTCGCCGTGCTTGGCGCGTTTCGCGCCGGCTGCACGGTTTGCCCGCTGTTCTCGGCATTCGGTCCCGAGCCCATCGCGACACGCATGGAGCTCGGTGACGCCCGCGTGCTGGTGACCACGCGTGCGCTCTACCGTCGGAAGATCGCCGCCTTGCGCGAACGCCTGCCGGGTCTGCGTCACGTGATCCTGACCGACGGTTCGACGACCGAGGCCGAGCCCGACACGCACGCCTGGGACGGCATCGTCGAGAGCCAGTCCGCCGATTACGTGTTGCACCCGACCCGACCGGAGGACATCGCGCTGCTGCATTTCACCAGCGGCACGACGGGGCGGCCCAAGGGCGCGCTACATGCACACGAGGCCGTGGTCACCCACCACATGACCGGCCACTACGCGCTCGACCTGCACGCGGAGGACATCTTCTGGTGCACTGCGGATCCTGGCTGGGTCACGGGCATGAGCTACGGCATCATCGCGCCGCTGACCAACGGCGTGACCAACGTCGTCGTCGAAAGCGAATTCGATGCCGCGACGTGGTACGGCGTGCTCGAGCGCGAGCGCGTGTCCGTGTGGTACACCGCGCCGACCGCCATCCGCATGTTGATGAAGCTCGGTACCGAGGCACTCGCGGGCTACGATTTCTCCGCGCTGCGTTTCCTCGCCAGCGTCGGGGAGCCGCTCAACCCCGAGGCCGTGGTGTGGTCGAACGCGGCTTTCGGCATGCCGTTTCACGACAACTGGTGGCAGACCGAAACCGGCGGCATCATGATCGCCAACTACTGCGCGCTCGACGTCAAGCCGGGATCGATGGGACGGCCGTTGCCCGGTATCGACGCGGCCATCGTCTCGCGGGGCGAGGACGGCACGGTGACGGTGATCGAGCAGGCCGACGAGGAGGGCGAACTCGCGCTCCGCCGCGGCTGGCCGTCGATGATGCGCGATTACCTCAACGAGCATGCACGCTACGAGCGCTGCTTCGAGGGCGAGTGGTACCTGACCGGCGACCTGGCGCGGCGCGATGCCGACGGCTACTACTGGTTCGTAGGGCGCGCCGACGATGTGATCAAGTCGGCCGGTCACCTGATTGGCCCGTTCGAGGTCGAGAGTGCGCTGATGGAGCATGCCGCCGTGGCCGAGGCGGGCGTGATCGGCATACCCGACGCCGTCGCCGGCGAGCAGGTCAAGGCGTTCGTCGCGCTGAAGCCCGGCTACACGGCATCGCGCGAACTCAACCGCGCGCTGCTCGGCCATGCGCGCAAGCGGCTCGGCGCGGCGGTCGCGCCGAAGACCATCGAGTTCCGCGACAACCTGCCGAAGACGCGCAGCGGCAAGATCATGCGCCGCCTGCTCAAGGCGCGCGAACTCGGCCTGCCGGAAGGCGACATCTCCACGCTCGAGAGCGACGAGCACTGAACGCGGCCGGAACGGAAAGCCCCGATGACCACGAGCAAGCTGCATCTCGACCACGATCACCTGCTGCACCTGCTGCGCGAGATGCTGCGCATCCGCCTGTTCGAACGCAAGTGCGCCGAGCTCTACCAACGCGAGAAGATTCGCGGTTTTCTGCATCTCTACGACGGTGAGGAAGCCATCGCGGTCGGCATCATGCAGGCGCTCGAAGCGCAAGACGCCATCATCGCCACCTATCGTGAGCATGGCCAGGCGCTCGCGCGCGGCGTATCGATGGCGCGCATCATGGCCGAGCTCTACGGGCACGTCGAAGGTCTGTGCCGCGGGCGTTGCGGCTCGATGCACCTGTTCGATCGCGCGCACCGCTTTCTCGGCGGCAACGCCATCGTCGGTGGCGGCCTGCCCCTGGCCGTCGGCACGGCGCTGGGCGACCAGATGCAGGGGCGCGACAGCATCTCCGTGTGCTTCTTCGGCGAAGGTGCGGTCGACGAAGGCGAGTTCCACGAGAGTCTCAACCTCGCCGCACTGTGGCGGCTGCCGGTGCTGTTCGTGTGCGAGAACAACCTGTACTCGATGGGCATGGCGCTCGAACGCGCAGAGGCGAATACCGACATCCACCAGCGTGCGGCGAGTTACGGCATGCCGAGCGAAGTCGTCGATGGCATGGATGTCGTCGCGGTCGAAATCGCCGCACTCCGCGCCGTCGCCGCCGTGCGCGGGGGCGAGGGCCCGTACTTCCTCGAATGCCGCGGTTACCGCTTCCGCGCGCATTCGATGTTCGACGCGCAGCTCTACCGTGACAAGGCGGAAGTCGAGCAATGGAAGGCGAAGGGCCCGATCGTGCGCCTGCGCAAGTGGCTCGAGGACAGCCATGTCGTGGTCGACGACGAAATCGAGCGTCTCGAGGCGGAGATCGAGGCCGAGATCGGCGCGGCGGTCGAGTTCGCTGAGGCCGGCACACCCGAAGCGGTCGCGGAACTGACGCGCTTCGTGACCCTGGACGCGGTGCCGGAATGAGCGGCATGGGCATCGCGCCGAGGCAGCGTTGCAGACTTTGCCGGAGATTCTCATGGCCGAGACCCTGACCTACCGCGAGGCCTGCCGCGCGGCGATCCGCGAAGCGATCCTGGCCGATCCACGCGTGTTCCTGATGGGCGAGGACGTCGGCCGCTATGGCGGCTGCTATGCCGTCACCAAGGGATTGATCGACGAACTCGGTGAAACGCGCATCCGTGACACGCCGCTTTCGGAGAGCGCGTTGGGCGGCGCGGGCATCGGGGCCGCGCTTGCCGGGATGCGCCCCTTCGTCGAAGTGATGAGGTCAATTTCAGCCTGCTTGCACTCGACCAGATCGTGAACAACGCGGCGACCTTGGCGCACATGTCGGGCGGCCAGTTCGCGGTGCCCCTCGTCATCCGCATGGCCACGGGTGCCGGCAAGCAGCTCGCCGCACAGCATTCGCACTCGCTCGAGGGGTGGTATGCGCATGTGCCGGGGCTGCGCGTGCTCGCACCGGCCACGCTCGAGGACGCGCGTTACATGCTCGCCGCCGCACTCGCCGATCCGAACCCGGTGCTGATCTTCGAGCACGTCATGCTCTACAACGCGAGCGGTGAGCTCGATCCCGCGGTCGAAGCGGTCGACATCGCGCAGGCGAAGATTCGCCGTCCGGGACGCGACGTCACGCTCATCACCTACGGTGGCAGCCTGCCGAAGACGCTGGCGGCCGCCCAACAGCTTGCCGCCGACGGTATCGAGGCCGAGGTCATCGACCTGCGCGTGCTGCGTCCGCTCGACCTGCCGACGCTTGCCGGCTCAGTAGCGCGGACCCATCGCTGCGTGATCGTCGACGAGGGCTGGAAGACCGGTTCGCTGTCGGCCGAGATCGCCGCGAGCCTGGTCGAGACGGTGTTCTACGAGCTCGATGCGCCGATCGCGCGGGTCTGCGCGCAAGAAGTACCGATCCCCTACGCCGCGCATCTCGAGCAGGCCGCGTTGCCACAGCCGGCGACGATCGCGGCCGCCGCGCGCGACCTGGTGCGGCCGGCGTCGTGAGCGTCGCGGAGGCCGTGCGGGCCAGGGGCGGCAGCGCGCACGCGCGGAGTGTAGCGTGCCGGCCGCTCGCCGAGCGTGGCCGATGAGCGAGTTCCTGCTGCCCTCGCTCGGCGCCGACATGGAGAGCGCGCGCGTGGTGGAATGGTTGGTCGCGGAGGGCGATGCGGTCAGCAGCGGCGATCTCGTTGCCGTGCTCGAGACCGACAAGGGTGCGATCGACGTCGAGATTTTCGAAAGCGGTGTGATCGCGCGGCTCGTCGCGCCGCTCGACGTCGAGCTGCCGGTCGGTGCGGTGCTCGCGATCATCGACTCGAGTGCCGCCGGGCCGGCCGCGACCTCGGCGCCTGCTCAGCCAGTGGTGGCAGCCGAGCGGACGCCGGCGCCGGCTGCTCCGCCGGCGC
>JAPOKK010000065.1 GCA_029977665.1 Pseudomonadota bacterium
AGCTGGCTGAACCCGATCAGCCGCAAGGCCTCAGACCTCTAGCACGTTCCATCGGCATCGGCTTTTTTCCTGGCACTATCGCCGATCCAGTGGGCCAGTTTATTGCCGATTTTCGGGACGGAGCACTCCGATTCGCAGTGCTTCAGGAACGTTCTGATCATGTGCTATTCGGAGACTTCCTTCAGCCGGTAATTTTCCCCGGGGCGGTCGCCCTAGCTCCGACGCCAAACGTAAATTGGGAGTCGGCAATATTAGGAAGAACAGCCGACAAGGCTTGGACCGAACTTGGTGCGATCGACGGTACGCCGAATTACGACGCAGATGAGGAGATACGGGGCGCTCTAGTTCTTGCCGCTGCCCTGACGAAGAAGCGAGAAGACGGATCACAACAACGAGTGGTCATAGTCGGTGATGGCGACTTTCTGTCGAACACTTTCGTTCGAAACGCGGGCAATCTCGAGTTCGGCCGCCGCGTCATCGAATGGCTGGCCGAAGACGACGCGCTGGTCGATATCCACATTCCACCGGTGCCGGACGGTCTGCTCGAACTCGCGATGTGGCAGCGCCTGGCGATCTTCGTCTGCTTCGGCCTGCTGCTGCCGGTCGCCTTCATCGCCAACGCCGTGCTGCTCGGCTGGCGCCGCCGCCGTGCCTGAGCTGCCGGAAGTCGAAACGACGCGGCGCGGTGTCGCCCCGCTGCTCGAGGGACGGCGCGTCAGCGCGGTCACCGTGCGTGATGCGCGCCTGCGCCGCCCGGTGCCCGCAGCGCTGCCGGCGCTGCTCGGCGGCCAGCGCCTCGACCAGGTGCGCCGGCGTGCCAAGTACCTGCTGTTCGAGTTCGAGCGCGGCACGCTGATCGTCCACCTCGGGATGTCGGGCAGCCTGCGGGTCGTTACGCCCGACACGCCGCTTCTGCCGCACGATCACGTCGAGATCGCGTTCGACGGCACCAGCTGCCTGCGCCTGCGCGATCCGCGCCGCTTCGGTCTCGTGCTGTGGACCGATGCCCCGCCCGAGACCCATGAACTCATCGGTCATCTCGGCCCCGAACCGTTCGCCGACGCGTTCTCGGCGAGCTACCTCTACGCGCTCTCGCGCGGGCGTCGCGGCGCGGTCAAGAACTTCCTCATGGACGCGCAGGTCGTCGTCGGCGTCGGCAACATCTACGCCAGCGAATCGCTGTTTCGCGCCGGTATCCATCCCGCCCGACCGGCCGGACGCGTCGGCCTCGCGCGCTACGCGGCGCTCGTCGACCACGTGCGCGACGTCCTCGGCGAGGCCATCGAGGCCGGCGGCACGACGCTGCGCGACTTCGTGCGCAACGACGGCGAGCCCGGCTACTTCCGCCACAACCTCAAGGTCTACGGGCGCGCCGGGGAACCTTGCTGCAACTGCCAGGCGCCGCTGCGCATGCGCGTCATCGGCCAGCGCTCGAGCTTCTTCTGCGCCGCCTGCCAGCGCTGAGCGTACCGCGTCTCAGGGCGCCGCGGGGGCCCACACGTCGCTACCGCCTTCGCCGCGCGGGTCGCTCGCCGCCTCAAGCGTACCGGCTTCGCGATCCCACACGATGGCCTGCATGTTGCCGTAGTTGCGGCTGACTTCGTCGAGCGTGTGGCCACGCGCCTCGAGCGCTTCGCGTAGCGCCGGCGCGAGGCCGTCGCGCTCGTACTGCACCTGGTCGGGCAGGTACTGGTGGTGGTAGCGGCTCGCGCCGACCATGCGCTGCGGATCGCCGCCGCGCGCGAACTCGAGCGCGCCGATCAGGACCATCGAGATGATGCGGCTGCCGCCCGGCGTGCCGAGCACGCCGACGCGGCGCGGACTGACCAGGAATGTCGGCGTCATGCTCGACAGCGGCCGCTTCGCCGGCGCGATGGCGTTGGCGCCGGCGCCGACGAGGCCGTAGGTGTTGGGTGTCAGCGGACGCGCGGAGAAATCGTCCATCTCGTTGTTCAGCACCACCCCCGTGCCAGGGGGCACGACCGTGGAGCCGAACGGTGTGTTGATGCTGAGCGTCGCCGCGACGCGGTTGCCGGCGGCGTCGATGACAGAGAAATGCGTGGTGTCCGTCCCCTCGGGGCGCGCACCGATCGGGGGCAGGCTGTCGCTCGGCGTGGCGCGGGTGAGATCGAGATCGCGCGCGAGCCACGCCGCGTAGTCCTCGTCGAGCAGGCGCGCGAGGGGGATGTCGGTGAAGTCCGGATCGCCGAGGAAATCCGCGCGGTCGCGGTAGGCCCGGCGCATCGCCTCGATGACGACGTGCAGGCGGGCGGCCTCGTCGAGCGCGGCGAGGTCGTAACGCTCGAGGATGTTGAGCGCCTCGACCAGCACGATGCCGCCGGCAGAAGGCGGCGGCGCGGAGACGACCTGGATATCGTGATAGTCGGCGACGATGGGCTCGCGTTCGCGCACGCGGTAGGCGGCGAGGTCGTCGAGCGTCCAGATGCCGCCGGCCGCGCGCACGCCGGCGACGAGCAGGCGCGCGATGTCGCCGCGGTAGAAGCTCTCGCCGCCATCGGCGGCGAGGCTTTCCAGGGTGCGCGCGAGATGCGGCTGCACGATGCGCGTGCCGGGCGGCGGCGCGGCGCCGTCGCGCAGGAAGATCTGCAGCGCGATCGGATCGCGCGCCAGCGCCTCGGTACGGTAGCCGGCCATGAGTCGGTAGCGTTCGCCGGTAAGGAAGCCGTCGCGCGCGAGGCGGATGGCGGGCGCGAGCGTGCGTGCGAGCGGCAGCGTGCCGTGCGTGCGCGCGATGTGCACGAGCGCCGCCGGCAGGCCCGGAATGGCCGCCGCGAGGCCGCCGTTCAGCGAGCGCTCGCGCACGAACTCGCCGTTCTCGTCGAGGTACATGTCGTGCGTGGCGGCGGCCGGCGCGGTCTCGCGCGCATCGAGGAAGGTGTCGCGGCCGTCGTCGGCGTGGTGCAGCAGGAAGAAACCGCCGCCGCCGATGCCCGAGCTGTACGGCTCGGCCACGGCGAGCGCGGCCGCCACGGCGACGGCCGCGTCGAAGGCATTGCCGCCCGCGTCGAGCACTTCGCGCCCGGCGGCGGTCGCCTGCGGATGCGCCGAAGCGATGGCATGCCGGCCAGGCCCGGCCGCACTGGCGGCCGTCGCGACGAGCAGGATGACGGCGCAGACGAACCCGGTGGTCGCGTGCGCGAATCGCGGAATTCGGATCATGTCGTTTCCTCGCCGCTGCTCGCGGCCACCAGGCGATAGTACTTGGCCATCAGCATCTCCTCGTCCTCGACGTGCGCGGGATCTTTGGGGATGCAGTCGACCGGACACACCTGCACGCACTGCGGCTCCTCGAAGTGCCCGACGCATTCGGTGCACTTGCCGGGATCGATCTGGTAATGGATTTCGCCTTCGAAGATCGCGCCGTTCGGGCACTCCGGCTCGCACACGTCACAGTTGATGCATTGCTCGGTGATTTTCAGGGCCATGGCGTTTACCGCGACGACGCACGGCGCCGGCGGCCGTGCGCGACGAGCCTACTTCTTCGCGCGCACGAGGCGCTCATCGAGCACCTGCTTGATGCGCGGATGCACGAAGTCGCTGATGTCACCGCCGAGCGTGGCGATTTCGCGCACCAGGGACGACGAGATATACGTGTATTTCTCCGAGGTCGGCAGGAACACCGTGTCGCACTCGGGCATCAGCTTGCGATTCATGCCCGCGAGCTGAAATTCGTACTCGAAGTCGGTCACCGCGCGCAGCCCGCGCAGCACCACCTTGGCGTTCTCCTGGCGGGCGAAATCGACCATCAGGCCGTCGAAGCGCTTGACCTCGACATTCTGGTACTCGGCCAGGATCTCGGCCGCCAGTGCGACGCGTTCGTCGGCGGAGAAGACGGTCTTCTTCGACGTGCTGCCGGCAACGGCGACGATGAGGCGGTCGAACAGCGGCGCGGCGCGCGAGACGATGTCGGCATGACCCAGCGTGATGGGGTCGAAGGTACCGGGATAAATGGCAGTCGTGGCCAACGGGGATCCTTGCACTGATCGACCGCGGGCGGCCGATACTTCGGTTGCGGGGGCGCCATTCTAGCCCGCGTATCGGATCAATTTATAGCTCACCTGGCGGGTTGTCCCGGACTTGTACACCTGCCATGGCGCCGCCGGCGGCGGGGCATCGCGCGCGCTCTCGACGTAGACCAGCGCGTGGGGTGTCAGCCAACCATGCGCGAGTGCGTCGAGAACCCGCGCCTCGACGCCGTCGGCAAACGGCGGATCGACAAAGACGATGTCGTGTGCTCGCGGCGTGCCGCCGAGGTAGCTCAGCGCGTCGGTGCGCTCGATACTGACCGCGTCGGTGGCGAGCCGGCCGGCGAGGTCGGCGAGCGCGGCGGCCGCGGCAGCATCGCGCTCGACGAGCACGGCACTGGCGGCGCCGCGCGAGACGGCTTCGAAGCCGAGCACGCCGCTGCCGGCGAAGAGATCCAGGCAGCGCGCCCCATCGATGTAGGGCGCGAGCCAGTTGAACAGCGTCTCGCGCACGCGGTCGGGGCTCGGCCGCAGGCCCGGTCGGTCAGCGACCGCGATGCGCGTCCCGCGCCAGCGGCCGCCGATGATGCGGACCGCGCCGCGTGACTTGGGGCCTGTTGCCCTCGCGTTGCTCAACGCCGCTCAGCCGTCGCCGTCCGCCTCGCTGCGGCCCACGATCACCGTCACCAGGCGATCGGGCGCGACGCGGCGCGCGAAGGCATCCTGCACGGCCTCCGGCGTGACCGCGGCGACCTTGCCGGCGAACGTCTCGAGGTAATCGAGCGGCAGGCCGTAGAAGCCGATCATCGCGATGTAATCGGTGATCTTGTCGTTGCTGTCGATGCGCAGAGGAAAGCCGCCGATGAGATTCTGCTTCGCCGCCTCGAGATCGGCCGGAGGCGGCCCGTTCTTGACGAAGTCGTCGATGGTCGCCCGCAGTACGCGCATCGCCTCGTCCTCCTGCGAGCGATCGGTCTGCAGCGCGGCGACGAACGGGCCGGCCTGGTCCATCGGCACGAAATAGCTGTAGGCGCTGTAGGACAGGCCGCGCTTGCCGCGGATCTCGCGGAACAGGATCGAGACCAGGGAATTACCGCCGAGGGCATGGTTGCCGACCAGCAGCGGGAAGTAATCGGGGTCACCGCGCGTCATGCCGGGCAGGCCGACGCGCACGTGGCTCTGGATCGACGGGAACTCGACGCGTTCCTCGTGCGCGCTGCCGGCCGCGACCTCGGGCAGCGGCGGCGCCGCGGTCCCCTTCGGCAGGGCACCGGCGAGTTCGGCGGCGATGCGTTCGGCGTGGGGCCGGTCGATCGCGCCGACGATCGCGATCACGGCGTTGGCCGCGACGTAGTAGCGCTCGTGGAACGTGGCGACATCCTTGCGGCTGATCGCGGCGACGCTCTGTGGCGTGCCCTCCGGCGGCGTCCCGTAGGGGTGATCGGGATAGAGATTGGCGTAGAAGGTCTCTTCGGCGATCGCGTCCGGCGACTGCTGCTTGTGCTTGAGCGCGATCAGCGTGCGCGCCTTGACCCGCTCGAGCGCGGCGTCGTCGAAGCGCGGCGCGGCAAGGGCGTCTTGCAGCAGGCCGAGCGCCGGGCCCGCGTACTCCGGATCGACCAGGGTGCGCAGCTCGACGTAGGCCATGTCGCGCAGGGCGCCGTTCGACAGCCGTGCGCCGGTCGCGCCGAGGGCGGTGTTGAAGGCATCGGCATCGCGCTCGCCGGCGCCCTCGGTGAGCAGCTCGTTGGTGAGGCGGCCGAGGCCGGGCTTGTCGCCGTCGCGCGCGCTGCCGCCGGCGAACACGACGCGCACGTCGAGCATCGGGATCTCGGGCGCGGCGACGAAGTAGACCCGCGCACCGTTGTCGGTCTGCCAGTGCTCGATGCGCGGGTTGGCCGACACCTGGCCCGACAGCAGAGCGCCGGCCACGAGCACGCCGACGCACTGCGCGATACGTCCGAGCGGCGCGCTCATGGTGCCACCTCCGGCTCGAGGTAGGCGACGGTCAGGGTGTCGGGCGTGAAGTATTTCATCGCCACTTGGCGCACCTGCTCGCGCGTCACGGCGCGTATCTTGTCGACGTAGTCGTCCTTCAGCCGCCAATCGAGGCCAACCGACTCGAGGCTGCCGATGATGGTCGCCTGGTGCTGCATCGAATCGCGCTCGAAGACCGTCTCGGCGACGACCTGGGTCTTGATGCGGGCCAGCTCCTCGCTGCTCGGGGGTTCCTGCTTGAGTGCATCGATCTCGGCCAGGATGGCCTGCTCGAGCTCGGCCAGCGAGACGCCCTCGCGCGGCACGGCGCTGAAGTAGAACAGCGTCGGCAGCATCGAGGTGGCGGAGAAACCGGCGTCGATGTGCGAGGCGAGCTCGCGTCCGCGCACGAGCGAGCGCGGCAGGCGCGCGCTGGCGTCGCCGTCGAGCGTTTCGGCGAGTACGTCGAGCGCGTAGATCTCCCACTCTTCGACCTCGCCGCCGGCGCGGGCGGTGGTCAGCACCGGCACCTTGAACCCCATCACCATGAACGGGATGCGCGCCTTGTCACTGCCGAACTCGACCCGCTTGGTGCCGCGCTGGGGTACTTCGGGGCGCGCCTTGGGCGGCACGATGTCGCGCGCCGGGATGGGACCGAAATGCTTCCTGGCCAGGGCCAGTACCGCCTCCGGGTCGACGTCGCCGACGACCACCACGGTGGCGTTGTTGGGCACGTACCAGCGGCGATACCAGGCGCGCAGGTCGGCCGCGGTCATCTGCTCGATGTCCGCCTCCCAGCCGATGATGGGCTGGCGGTAGGGGCTGGTCTGGTAGGCGACCGCCTGCGCCGCTTCCATCGCCAGCGCCTGCGGGTTGTCGTCGGTGCGCAGGCGGCGCTCTTCGAGCACCACGTTGATCTCCTTGTCGAACTCCTCGTCGCTGATCACCAGGCGATGCATGCGCTCGGCCTCGAGGCGGAAGCTCTCCTCGACGTTATCGGCCGACCATTGCTGGAAATAGGCGGTGTAGTCGGTGCCAGTGAAGGCGTTCTCACGGCCGCCGCGGGCGGCGACGATCTTGGAGAATTCGCCGGTGGCGAGCGACTCGGTCTCCTTGAACATCATGTGTTCGAGCGCATGCGAGACGCCGGTGATGCCGTCGTGCTCGTAGGCGCCGCCGACGCGGTACCAGATCTGAACGACGGCAGTCGGTGCGCGATGGTCCTCCTGGACGATGAGCGCCAACCCGTTGTCGAGCGTGTACTCGTGGGTGCGGTCGGCGTCGGCCGCGTGTGCGAGCGGCACGAGCGGCGTGAGCAGGGCGAGGCAGCAAGCAAGAAGGCTTGAACGTGACAAGGCAGGATCTCCGTTGGCATGTCGATCGGCAGCGGCTACGCGCGCGGGCGCAGCCGGCCCCAGGAGGTGAGACGCGCGCGGGGCGTCGGTGTTCCCCACCCCGACGCAGCGCAGCAGATGCTAGGATACCGCATCGCCCGGGCGCACCGTCGCGCCGGCCGCCCGGCGCGGGCAACGCTGCGCCAGCCGCGTCATGCGCTCACCGCGGCCGGCGACGCCCGATCCGTACCGTTCAGCACAGGAAGACCATGTTCTCTCGACTCAAAGCCGGCATCGCGCGCACGCGCGAGAGCCTGATGGGTGGCCTCGACCGTCTGGTCGGCCGCAAGACGCGTCTCGACGGCGCCACCCTGGACGAGCTGGAGACGGTCCTGTTGCGCAGCGACGTCGGCGTCAAGGCGACGATGCGCATCGTCGACAGCGTGCGGCGTATCGACCAGAAGGACACGCCGGCCAGCGCGATCGAACGCGAGATGAACGCAATTCTCGCGCCGTGCGAAGCGCCGCTCGCGTTTCCGCCGCCCGGCAGCGGGCTGTTCGTGCTGCTCGTCGTGGGGGTCAACGGCGTCGGCAAGACCACGACCATCGCCAAGATCGCGCGCCGCCTGCGGGACAGCGGCCACAAGGTGATGCTCGCCGCCGGTGACACCTTCCGCGCGGCCGCCGTCGAGCAGCTCAAGACCTGGGGCGAGCGGCTCGACGTGCCGGTCGTCGCGCAGGCCCATGGCGCCGATCCCGCGGCGGTCATCTTCGACGCCTGCCAGGCGGCACAGAGCCGTGGCATGGACGTGCTCATCGCCGACACCGCCGGGCGCCTGCACACCCAGGACAACCTGATGGCCGAGCTGGCCAAGGTGCGCCGCGTCATCGGGCGTTTCGACGAACGTGCGCCGCACGAAACGCTGCTCGTGCTCGACGCCACCATGGGCCAGAACGCGATCAACCAGGCCGAGCAGTTCTGCGCGGCGGTCGAGGTCACGGGGCTTGCCCTGACCAAGCTCGACGGCACCGCGCGGGGCGGGGTTATCTTTGCGCTCGCCGAACGCTTCGGCCTGCCCATTCGCTACGTCGGTGTCGGCGAGAGTGCCGAGGACCTGCAGGACTTCGCCGCCACGGAGTTCGTCGGCGCGCTGCTCGGCGACTTCGCGCCCGGCGAGACGGCCGAGCCGTGATCCGGCTGGTCGGCGTCTCCAAGCGCTACCCCGGCGGCAACGAGGCGCTGACCCAGGTCAGCCTGGAGATCGCGGAAGGCGAGTTCGTCTTCCTGACCGGCCATTCGGGAGCCGGCAAGAGTACGCTGCTGCGCCTCGCCGCACTGCTCGAACGACCGAGCCGCGGCGAGGTCATCGTCGACGGGCTCAACCTCGAATGTGTCGCGCCGCGGCAGATCCCCTACTACCGTCGCCAGCTGGGCCTGATCTTCCAGGACCATCGGCTGCTCGCCGAGCGCAGCGTATTCGACAACGTCGCGGTGCCGCTGATGGTGTGCGGGCTGGCCGATGGCGAGATCGGGCGCCGCGTTCGCGCGGCGCTCGACAAGGTCGGCCTGCTGCACCGTGAGCAGGCACGGGCCGGCACCCTGTCCAGCGGCGAGCAGCAGCGCGTCGGCATTGCCCGCGCCGTCGTCAACCGGCCGCGCATGCTGCTCGCCGACGAACCGACCGGCAACCTCGATCCCGCCCTGTCACGCGAGGTCCTGGCCTTGTTCCGGCAATTCAACCAGGTCGGGGTGACGGTGGTCGTGGCGACGCACGACACCACCCTGCTCGAGGCCCTGCCCGCGCGCGTCGTCACGTTGACGCACGGGCGGCTCGACACCGCGGCACGCAGCGCGGCGTGAAGCGCGCCACCGCCGCACGCCGCGAGCAGGCGGCGGGAGCCGCCCCGGGGCGTAGCGGCGGGGCGTGGCTGATGCACCGGCGCGCCGCCCGGGCGGGCCTTGCACACTGCCGCGAGAATCCGCTCGCGAGCATGCTCGCTGTCGCGGTGATGGCCATCGCGCTTGCCCTGCCGGCGCTGCTCGCCGCCCTCCTCGCCCAGCGCGACGCGCTGCTGGCGGACTGGCACGTCGAGCCGACACTGACACTGTTCCTTGAACCCGGGGTCGACCGCGCGGCCGCCGCGGGGCTCGCCGAGTCGCTCGCCGCCGACGGCGCGCTCGCCACGGTCGAGGTGATCAGTGCCGAGCAGGCGTTCGCCGAGCTGGCCGCTGCCGTCGGCCTGAGTGGGGAGCTCGATCCCGCGAGCAATCCGCTGCCTCACCTGCTGGTCGTCAAGCCGCACGCGAGCGCATGGCGTGACGACGAGGGACGGGCGCTGGCGCGCCGCCTGGGCGCGCAGGACGGCGTCGACGACGTCCTGCTCGACCTCGCCTGGCTCGATCGCCTGGCCGCCATCGTACGCTTGGGCGAACGCAGTGTGTTAGTGCTCACTTTCATTCTCTTGGCCGGCACCGTCCTCGTCACCGCGAACAGTACCCGGGTGCTGGTGCACCAGCACGGGGCCGAGATCGACCTCTACAAGCTGGTCGGCGCGACCGACGCCTTCGTGCGGCGTCCGTTCCTCTACAGCGGCGCCGCCTACGGCCTCGCCGCCGGCGTCGCGGCGGTGCTGGTCGTCGAGGCCGTGCTGCTGGCCCTGGCCGGACCGATCGCCGCTGTCGCGCACGCCTATGCCAGCGACTATGCGCTGGCGCATCCGGGCGCGCGGTTCGTGGGCTCGCTGCTCGGGCTCGGCACGCTGAGCGGCTGGTGCGGTGCCTGGCTCGGCACCCGTCACAGCCTGCGCCGGCTCGCCGATCCGGTGAACTGACGGCAGCGCCGGGGAACCCGCGGCGCGTTTAGCACTCTAATCGCACGAGTGCTAAAATACGCTCGACAGGCCCATCAGAAGAGGTTGTCCGACTCCATGACCAATACGTTGAATCTGCACCTTCCGTCGACCGCCGGTTCGCTCGATCGCTACATCGAGGCGGTCAACCGCATGCCGCTGCTGTCGCTCGAGCGGGAGCAGGAGCTCGCCCGCCGCTTCCACGACGACGGCGACCTCGAAGCCGCCCGCGAGCTGGTGCTCGCGCACCTGCGCTTCGTCGTCAAGGTCGCCCGCGGCTACGCCGGTTACGGCCTGGCACAGGGCGATCTCGTGCAGGAGGGCAACGTCGGCCTGATGAAGGCGGTCAAGCGCTTCGACCCCGACGTCGGCGTGCGCCTGGTGTCCTTCGCGGTGCATTGGATCAAGGCCGAAATCCACGAATTCATTCTGCGCAACTGGCGCATCGTCAAGGTCGCGACGACGAAGTCGCAGCGCAAGCTGTTCTTCAACCTGCGCAGTACGCGCAAGGCGCTCGGCTGGATGGGCCAGGCCGAGGTCGACGCCATGGCCGATGAACTCGGCGTCGAGGCGCGCGACGTGACGACCATGGAGCAACGCCTGAACGCGCACGACGTGCCGTTCGACGTCAACCCGGCGAGTGACGAGGAATCCTACGTGCCCGCGGCCTACCTCGAGGACCAGCGCTTCGAACCGGCGGCGAATTTCGAGCGCGAAGAGTTCGACGAGCTACGCGTGGCGAAGCTGAACGATGCACTCGGCGCACTCGACGAGCGCAGCCGCGACATCGTCGTCAGCCGCTGGCTGAGCGAACCGAAGGCCACCCTGCACGAGCTCGCCTACCGCTACGGCATTTCGGCCGAACGCGTGCGCCAGATCGAGAAAAGCGCCTTCGGCAAGATGAAGGGCGCGATTCCCGGGCTGGAAGTCTGAGCGTCCGGCGGCGCGCACCGTCCACGCCGCCGGTGAGTTCCCGCGAGGTTCAGTGGCGCGTGCGGCGTAAGCGCTCGCGCAGCGCGGCGAGGTAGAGCAGCAGGAACAACGCGAAGTAATACTCCTGCGGCTCGCTGTAGCGGATTTCGAGCGGCAGGGATTCGAGGCCGGCGAGATCCTTGATGCGCTCCGGCAGCCGGATGCCGATGGCGAGGATCGCCGTCGGCAGGCAATCACGGGTCGGCCAGAACCACGACGATACGACGTCGACCGACAGCCGCTGGCTCGCGCGGCTGCCGATTAGCACCATCACGATGCCGCCGATCAGCACCCACAGCTCGAGCAGCAGGCGCGGTTTCTGATCGAGCCAGCTGCTCATGTTGTGCAGGTTGGTCTCCTGCTGGTCGTTCAGCCGAGCGACCGATTCGGGCGTCGACCAGCCGAACAGGTGCTGACCCCAGGAAAGCTCCTCGCCCGCGAAATAGATGCAGGCGAGCGTCAGCAACGCGCCCCATATCAGCAGCTTGCTCAAGCCTTCGCGCGCGAGGTCGCGCACCAGCGCGATGCCGAAGCCGGCGCCGATGATCGAGAGCAGCGGCGTGGCCAGCTCGATGAGACCGAGCTCACCGTCGATCCACGTTCGGTAAGCGGCCGGATCGGCGATACGCACCGCGAAGATGACGATCAGCAGTACCGGCGGGAACCACAGCCACAGCCAGCGCGGCAGGACGGCGGCGGGACGCTGACGGGGCATGGCTGCGCTCAGCCCAGGCCGACGAACCCGAGCAACGCGTTCCAGTAGTGATCGAGGAAGAAGACGGCGAAGAGCAGGGTCAGGTACAGGATCGAGTAACGGAACGTGCGCATCGCGAGCGCATCGTCATGGTCGAACTGCATGCGCACCGCGTAGTAGAGGAACACCGCATCGAGTGCGAGCGCACCGACGAGGTAGACCGGCCCGCTCATGTACGTCGCATAGGGCAGCAGCGTCGCGACGATCAGGATCAAGGTGTAGAGCAGGATCTGCTGGCGTGTGTAGGCGACGCCGTGCGTGATCGGCAGCATCGGGATGGCTGCCTTGGCGTAGTCCTCGCGGCGGTAGATCGCGAGCGCCCAGAAATGCGGCGGCGTCCACGCGAAGATGATGAGGAACAGCAGCAGCGCGTGCGGATCCACCGACCCGGTCACTGCCGTCCAGCCGAGTACCGGCGGCGCGGCGCCGGCGGCACCGCCGATGACGATGTTCTGCGGCGTCGCGTGCTTGAGGTACATCGTGTAGATGACGGCGTACCCGATCAGCGAGGCGAAAGTCAGCACCGCCGTCAGCGTGTTGACGAAGGCGACGAGCAGGTACATCGACAGGCCACCGATGGCGAGCGCGAAGGCCAGCGCGTGGCTGCGATTGATGCCGCCCTGCGGCAGTGGACGATTGCGCGTGCGCGCCATCAGCGCGTCGATGCGATGCTCCGCAACGTGGTTGATGGCCGCCGCCGACGCCGCTGCCAGTGCGATGCCCAGCGTCGCCGGCACGAACACGGCGAGCGGCACGCTGCTCGGCGTGGCCAGGAACATGCCGATCATCGCGGTGAAGACGATCAGCACGATCACGCGCGGCTTGCACAGCTCCGCGTATTCGCGCCAGTGACCGAGGGGATGCGATGTCAGGGTGTTCGAGGCCATGGTTGAATCCGATCAGGCTCGCCGGGTGAAACGGACCAGTGTGACCAGCGTGAGCAGGAGCACGGCGGCGCCACCGTTGTGGGCGACCGCGACGGCGAGCGGCAGACCGCCGAGCACGTTGGTCACACCCAGCAGAAGCTGGAGTGGGAGCGCGGCGAGTATACACCATCCGGTGAGGCGGATTCGGCGAACCTGGCTGCGCACAGCGCCGATTCCCGCGGCGAGGACGGCCATGGTGGCAACCAGCGCGCCGAGGCGGTGGGCCACGTGGATGGCAGTGCGCGCCGGTGTATCGAGCACCCCGAATTCGTAATTCACGCCGAGCCCGCGCCACAGCACGAAGGCCTCGCCGAAATCCGTCTGCGGCCACCAGCGGCCGTGGCAGGTGGGGAAATCGGTGCAGGCGAGCGCCGCGTAGTTCGCGCTCGTCCAGCCGCCGAGAAAGATCTGGCCGACCAGCACCGCGAGCGCGAGCGGCGCGAGCCACGCGAGGATGCCGGGCGCGTCACGGGTCGCATCGAGGCGGCGCGTCGCGAGCAGGTTCCACCACAGCAGCGCGAGCGTGGCGAGGCCGCCGAGCAGGTGCGCGGAGACGACCAGCGGCTTGAGCAGCAGGGTCACGGTCCACATGCCGAGCAGGCCTTGGAAGATGACCAGCGGGACCAGCGCATAGACGACCGGGCTCAGGCCCGCGGCACGTCGCGCGCGCCAGGCGATTCCGGCCATGACGACGATGCCGAGCCCAAGCGCGCTGGCGAGGTAGCGATGGATCATCTCCCGCCAGGCCTTGCCGCTCTCGAGCGGCCGGCTCGACCAGTCCGGGTCCTCGAGGTGCACCTCCGGGCTCGCTTCCGGCACCGTCAGGCGCCCGTAGCAGCCCGGCCAGTCGGGGCAGCCGAGGCCGGCGTCGCTGAGACGCACGTAGGCGCCGAAGACGATGACGCACAGGGCGAGTGCCGGCAGCAGCCAGGCGAGCAAGCGGGCGAGTCGAGGCATGGTGCGGGCTACTTGATTTGCGAAGCGCGCAACAGGCGCTTGAGATCTTTCTTGATGTCGGCGGGCGCGGAGGTATCGGCGAAATACATCATCACCTGGCCACGCCAGTCGAGGAAGACGACACCGCAGTCCAGGGTCGTATCGGCGCCGGTTCCCGCTGCTGCCGCCGCTGCCAGGCGCGCACGCGCCGCCGCGTCGGCAACGAGGTGGGTCGCCGCGGGGACCTCGGCGGCGCGGTCGAGAACGGCGGCGACGCGGACCCGGGTGGTCGCCTGGCCGAGCACACTACGTATGGTCTGCAGCATCTCGATCGCGGCCCGGCACGTGTCGGTGCACTCGCCCGGTGCGTAGTAGACCAGCGCCCACTCGCTCGGTTCGAGCGGAATCTCGGTCAGCGGGGCGAGTGCCGCGTCCGCGCGAATATCGAGCGGCGGGCGGATGAACGTGCCGCGATTGACGAGATGGCTGCCGCTCGCCGGTGGCTGCACGCGCGCCATCCACCAGGCGATGAGGATCGGCACGACGAAGGCCGTGACGACCAGGAGCAGGGTCACGCGCGCGGGCAGGCCGCGCCGGGGCGGAGTCTCAGTCATGGGGTGTTCTCGTGCGACGCCAGTTCCATACGCCGATGCCCGCCAGAACGATCGTCATCGCGAACCATTGCACGGCGTAGGCAACGTGGCGCGCGGAGCCGTCACCGGGCAGCGTCCAGTCGACGGCAAGCGCACCGGGCGCATCGGCGTCGAGGTAGACGATGCCGGGCATCGGCTCCTGGCCCAGCAACGGCGCGAGGGCAGCCGAATCGACCTGCTGCACGCGCAGCATGTCGGGCGACAGCTGCTCGATGCGCGCGGCTGCAGCATTCATGGCGACGCCGGTGACCGGCGGCTCACCAAGGAATCCGGTGAGCATCACCATACCGTCGGGTGGCGGTGCGTCCGGCGGCGCCTCACGCGAGGCGCCGAGCGCGGTCCAGCCGCGATCGACCAGCATCAGCTTCCCGCCAGGGGTAGCCAGCGGGGTGAGGACTTCGTAGCCGGGACGTCCCTGCTGCACGCGGTTGTCGAGCAGCACGTCGGGGGCGCGGTATTCACCGCGCAGCTCGACGCGGCGCCAGCGGTAATCGTCGGCGCTGTAGTCGGCCGGCAGGTTCGCGAGATCGACCGGCGGCGCGCCGAGGCGCGCGCTGAACTCGGTGTAACGCGCGCGCTTAGTCTCGGCACGGTGCAGCTGCCACACGCCGAGGCTCGCGAGAAACGTGCAGCTCGTCGCGAACAGGACGAAGAGCACGGCCCGGCGCCACGGGAAGTTGGGTCGGGCGGTCATCTGAGAGGATAATGCGGCAATCTGTTCTCACCGGATGGTCCGATGGCCGACTCCCCCCTGATCAAAGCCTTCATCATCGCGATTTTCGTCATGATTCTCGCCTCGCTGGCAACCGCCGCGTTCAACCTGTTCCGGCGCGGGCGGCGCCAGGAGAGCACGGCGACGGTGAGGGCCCTCACCGTGCGGGTGGCGTTGTCCTTCGGCCTCGTGATCGTGCTCGGCGTGCTCTATGCGCTGGGCATCATCGAACCGAACGGCTGAGCCGCAAAGCAAAGCGCCACTTGAACAAGTGGCGCTGGGTGGCCCGGGCGTGGTGGTGCCCGGCCGGGCTGCGCGGCGCGCTCTTCACGCCGCGCGCCGCCAGGTCGTCGCTCGCCTAGAGCCAGTAGACGAAGATGAACAACCCGATCCAGACGACGTCGACGAAGTGCCAGTACCACGCCACGGCTTCGAAACCGAAGTGGTGGCGAGCGGTGAAGTGGCCCTTGATCGAGCGCGCCAGGATCACCGCGAGCATGATGGTGCCCATAGTTACGTGGAAACCGTGGAAGCCCGTCAGCAGGAAGAAGGTCGCGCCGTAGATGCCTGAGTTCAGCGTCAGGCCGAGCTCGTGGTAGGCGTGGCCGTACTCCTCGGCCTGGAAGAAGACGAACAGCGCGCCGAGCGCGACGGTCGCGGCGAGCCCGAGCACCAGCTGCTGGCGGCTGCCCTTCTTCAGGCCCCAGTGCGCCCAGGTCACGGTGGCGCCGGAGGTGAGCAGGATGAGCGTATTCCAGAACGGCACGCCCCAGGCGCCGATGGTTTCCTGGAATTCGCGGAAACCGTAGGTCGAGGGCGGCTGCAACAGCGGCCAGGCGGCAACGAAGTCGGGCCACAGGAACTGGTTGGTGGCCGCGCCGGAACCTTCACCGCCGAGCCACGGCACGGCGTACATGCGCACGTAGTAGAGCGCGCCGAAGAACGCGGCGAAGAACATCACTTCGGAGAAGATGAACCAGGCCATGCCCATGCGGAAGCTGACATCGACCTGGTCGTTGTAGATACCGCCCTCGCTTTCGCTGATGACGTTACCGAACCAGCCGAACAGCATGAAGACGAACACCAGCGCGCCGATTGCCAGCACGGTCGGACCCATGCCGCCACCGTTCAGCGTGAGCGCGCCACCGACGAACATCAGGAAGATGGACAACGACGCCGTAAACGGCCATTGGCTCGATTCGGGTACGTAGTAGTCTGATTGTGCTTCAGCCATGACTCTCTTTCTCTGGTTGGCGATTGATGGGTTTGCGCCCCGGTTAGGAGCGGGGTTCGTCGTCGTCAGCCGTCGCGCTGGTATTGAGCGATTCGAAGAAGGTGTAGCCGAGGGTCAGCACGTCGACGTCCTGCGGCAGCTTCGGGTCGACCACGAAGCGCACCGGCATCGTGCGGGTCTCGCCCGCGTCGAGCGCCTGCTGTGTGAAGCAGAAGCACTCGGTCTTGTTGAAATAGCGCGAGGCCTTACTCGGGGAAACGCTGGGCACGGCGTTGCCGGTGATCGCCCACTGAGCCTCGTTGCTCGCTTCGAAGTAGGCGAGGTTCTCCGCGCCGGGGTGGACCTGCATCTTCGCCACCACCGGGCGGAACGCCCACGGCATGTCGGCACTGACGTTGGTCACGAATTCCACGGTTACGAGACGCGATTCGTCGACGGTGAGGACATCGGCCGCTTCCGCGCTCAAGCGGCCGGTCTTGCCGTTCAGGCCGGTGATTTCGCAGAACACGTTGTACAGCGGCACCAGCGCGTAGCCGAAGCCGAACATCACGCAGGTCGCGATGAGCAGCTTCGTCACGGTGCGGCGGTTGGCCGCGCGCAGCTCAGGGGTGTTCACGTCACTGCACCCGGGAGTAGATGGCCCAGCCGTAGATCGCCACCGCTATCACCGCCAGCACCAGCGCCATGCGCACGGCGGCGCGACGCTGCTGGCGGCGTTGTTCGGTGGGTTCGGGCTGGGCCATGGTGCGGCACCTCGCGGCGCCTCAGCGCATGCCGCCTTCGATGGTGGACGGCTCCGGCGGCACGCTGAAGCTGTGGTACGGCGGCGGCGACGGCAGCGTCCACTCGAGACCGTGCGCACCTTCCCACACCTGGTCGCTGGCCTTGGCCCCGCCCTTGACGCACTTCACGATGACGATCACGAAG
>JAPOKK010000371.1 GCA_029977665.1 Pseudomonadota bacterium
ACTCGCGCCACGCGGAGCTGCCCGTGGGTCAGCGTGCCGGTCTTGTCGAACAGCACCTCGCGCACGCGCGCGAGCCGCTCCAGTGCGCCGTCGGCGAGGACCGCGACGCCGCGCGCAAGCAGCGCGGCATGCGCCGCCGCCAGCGCTGCCGGCCGCGCAATGGCGAGCGCGCACGGACAGGAGACGACGAGCACCGCGAGCGTCGCGGCGAAAGCCCGCGCCGGGTCGACCAGCGCCCAGCCGCAGGCCGTCAGCGTCGCGATCACGAGAACCCCGGCGACGAACCAGCGCGCGACGCGCTGCGACAGCGCATCGTGCGCCGGGCGCGCCGCGGCAGCGTGCGCGACGAGCTCGGCCAGGTGGCCGGCGAAGGAGCGCCGCCCGACGCCGCTGACGCGTACGCGCAGCGGTGCATCGAGGTTGACGCTGCCGGCCAGCACGGCGGCGCCCTCGGTTCGTGTCTGCGGGGTCGACTCGCCGGTCAGGATGCTCTCGTCGAGACTGCTCTCGCCGGCCTCGATACGTCCATCGGCCGGCACTACCTCGCCGGCGCGCACCCACACCAGGTCGCCGGCGGCGAGCGCCAGCGCCGGCACGGTCTCGAACCGTTCCGCTTCAGCGGTGCCGACGATGCGGCAGGCGGCGTCGGGCACCACCGTGGCGAGCGATTCGAGGCGCGTCGCCGCACGCACCCGGGCGCGCAGCTCGAGCCAGCGGCTGGTCAGCAGGAAGGCGACGAACATCACTACCGAATCGAAGTAGATCTCGCCCGCCCCGGTCAGCGTATGCCAGGTGCTGCCGGCGAACGCGCCGAGGATGGCGAGGCTCACCGGCACGTCCATGTTCAGGCCGCGTGCGCGCAGCGCGTACCAGGCCGAGCGCAGGAAGGGCTGCGCGCTGTAGCCGAGCACCGGCAGCGCGAGGACCAGCGAGGCCCAACGCAGGAAGCGGTACTGGCCGGGCTCGAAATCGCCCACCTCGCCGAAGTAGAGCGCGAGCGCGATCATCATCACCTGCATGCCGAACACCGCTGCGACGCCGAGGCGCGTGAGCAGACCGTGGGCCTCCGCCGCGTCGGCCGCGCGCCGCGCGTCGGCGGTGAACGGGCGAGCCTCGAAGCCGAGTTCGGCGATGGCGCGGAAAACGCCGGCGAGACCCACCCGCTGCGGCGCGAAACGCACCCGCGCCCGGCGCGTCGCGTAGTCGATCTCGAAGCGTTCCACGCCGTCCATCGCCGCCATGCGCTGTTCGAGCAGCCACGCACAGGCGCTGCAGGTCATGCCATTGACGACCAGTGTCGCCTGGCTGCCATCGGCGTCGCTGTCGACGTACTGCGCGACCAGCAGCGGGTCGTCGTAGACCGCCCAGCGCGCGGGCTCGCCCGGGGTCTCCGGGCGCTGTGCCGGCGCATCGCGGAATCGGTAGTAGTCGGCGAGGCCGAGGCCCAGGATCGCAGCGCTCGCCGCGCGGCAACCGTGGCAGCACATGGGGCGCTCGACGCCATCGACTGCGAGGCGCAGATCGAGGCCCGGCGGGACCCCCTCACCACAATGGAAACAACGGACCTCATTTGTTGCGGTTACACCACAAGCGAAATCCGAATTTTTACTTGATTCAATGAGTTTCTGCACTAAGCTTCTACCGTGCAGGAAGTCTTGGCGTGTTGCGGATGCGCACTTCGCTTGATCCAGATCACGCCCTCTTTGCTGCACCTGCGACATCGTATGCGGCGTCGGCTCAAGCACTCAAGAATGGCGTCTCGCATCCGACAGCAGAACGTTCCTGATTACAGCAAAACAAGGACGGGATCATGATGATTCAAACACTCCGCAAACTCCGCCACGACGCCCTGCGGCGCGGCACTACCCTGACCGTGGCGCTGACCCTGGCGGCGACGTTCGCGGCACCTGCCGCCCTGGCCGAGGACAGCGATCCGGCCAGCTCGAAGTGGCGCATCCGCGGCCGCGTCATCGGCATCATCCCCGATGACGACAGCACCAACATCAACCTCGAGCCGTTCGGTGGTGCGCCGGTCGGCCTCGGCGCCGGCGTCAAGGTCGATTCCGCCGTCGTACCCGAGCTCGACATCACTTACATGATCACGCCGCACATCGGCATCGAGGCCATCGCCGGCATCGCCAACCACGATGTCAAGATCGACGGCAACGATCCCGTGCTGGGCGGCCTCGGCGCCGTCGACGGCTTCAAGATCTTCGACGTCTGGGTGCTGCCGCCGACGGTCACGCTGCAGTACCACTTCATGCCTAGCAACAAGTTCCGTCCCTACGTCGGCGTCGGTGCCAACTACACCGCGTTCCTGTGGAACGACGCGACCGACAAGCTCGAGACCGCGGTCGGTGGCCCGGTCGACGTCGACACCTCGAGCTCGTGGGGCTGGGCCGCACAGTTCGGCTTCGACTACGACATCGGCGGCAACTGGTTCGCCAACTTCGACGTCAAGTACATCGACATCGAGACCACCGCGTCGCTGCAGGTACCGAGTCTCGGTGCCGGCCTGCGCGTCAATGTCGACGTCAACCCGTGGGTCGTCGGCGCCGGAATCGGCTATCGTTTCTAGAGCGCTGTAGCCCGCCAGGAGCACAGCCAGGGACCTAGCCCCAGGACCCCCCGCAAGAGCCTGCCCGCCGGCGCCGCCGCGGCAGCGCTCCTGCGGGGCTTCCCGCATCAGGATTTGCAACCCATCCAGGAGCGTCTTCCATGACGGAAACGTACAACTACAAGGTCGTCCGCCAGTTCGCGGTCATGACCGTGGTGTGGGGTGTGGTCGGTATGCTGGTCGGCGTGTTCATCGCCGCGCAGCTCGCCTGGCCCGCACTCAATTTCGACATTCCGTGGCTCACCTTCGGCCGCCTGCGGCCGTTGCACACCAACGCGGTCATCTTCGCTTTCGGCGGCAGCGCGCTCTTCGCGGGCTCGTACTACATCGTGCAGCGCACCTGTCACGCGCGCCTGATCAGCGACGGCCTCGCCGCGTTCACGTTCTGGGGCTGGCAGCTCGTCATCGTGCTCGCCGCCATCTCGCTCCCGCTGGGTATCACTTCGTCGAAGGAATACGCCGAGCTCGAATGGCCCATCGACATCCTCATCACCGTGGTGTGGGTGGCCTACGCGCTGGTCTTCTTTGGCACGATTGCCAGGCGAGCCCAGC
>JAPOKK010000061.1 GCA_029977665.1 Pseudomonadota bacterium
ATCTCAAGCAGGTCGTGCAGGAATCGATGCGCCTCTACCCGCCGGTCTGGGGCATCGCCCGCCGCGCCACCGAGGAGACTGCGTTCGGCGGCTACCGCATCCCCGCCGGCGCCTACCTGTCGATCACGATGTACAGCCTGCATCGTCACCCGGACTACTGGCCGGACCCGGAACGCTTCGATCCCGAACGCTTCGCACCGAACCGCGCCCAGTCGCGCCATTCGTATGCCTACCTGCCGTTCGCGGCTGGCCCGCGCGCCTGCATCGGCGCCGGCATGGCGATGCTCGAAATCCAGCTCGTACTGGCGCAACTGCTGCAGCAGTTCCGCGTCCATCCCCGGCCCGGGCATCCGGTCGTGCCGCTGCCGGTGGTGACCTACAAGCCGCGCTACGGCCTGCCGGTGACGCTCGCGCCGCGCTGATTCCCGGCCCCGCACGTCGCGACGGGCGCACCACCGGCAAGACGTGCGTCGAACCACGTTCGGTGGCGCCGTGGCGCGGTGCGGCCGCTGCCGGCCCCGGGCGATGTTCCGGCCGGCGGCGCCCCCGGGGTCCAGCACGAAAGCCTAGTGGTCGTCAGGGCCGCGCCGCCGCTTTACCATCGGGACGCGGGTCGCGCGGTGCCACTCGCTTGCCAATGGGGAGAACGACAATGCAGAAAATCACGCGCGGGACGGTGACCCGCTACGCCTTCGACTACCACGACGAGCCGGTGCTCGAAGTCGGGCTGGGCGAACCCTTCCAGGTCGAGACCGACGATGCCCTGACCGGCATGATCGCCGACGACAGTGATACGCCCACGGTCCATCGCATGGTCAACGACCCGCACATGGACGAACTACTCAAGGGCTCGCCGCCGTTCTTCAACCCGGTGGTCGGGCCCATCTACGTGCGCGGGGTCGAGGCGGGCGACGTGCTCGCCGTGCACATCGACTTCGTCGAGCCGTGGCGCTACGGCTTCACCGGCATCATTCCCGGCGTCGGCCCGCTCGCCGATTCACGCAAGTGGGCGGACTGCGCCGAAGCCCACGTGCAGGTCATCGAACACCTGCCGGGACCGTCGGGGACCACGCGCGATGGCAAAGGACGCTACTCGGACAAGCTGACCTGGGACCTGCAGCCCTTCATTGGCACCCTCGCGACGTGCAGCGAACGCGAAGTACACACTTCGCTGCTCGGCCAGGGCGCCTTCGGCGGCAACATCGACTGCCGCGACATTCGCGCCGGGCATACCGTCTACCTCAACAGCTACCACGACGGCGCACTGCTCTATGTCGGCGACGTCCACGGCGGCCAGGGCGATACCGAGTTCACGGCGCTCGCTGACGAGACCCGCGCGACGGTGCAGCTGACCTGCGACGTGGTGAAGAACAAGCGCCTGCCCTGCGTGCGCATCGACAAGCCCGACTCGATCGTCGCCGTCGGCATCAACCTGCCGCTCGAACACGCCGTCTACGACGCCTGCGACAACATGATGGACTGGCTCAAGGAGGACTACGGCATCAGCGGCAAGGACAGCTACCTGCGCTTCTCCGCCGATCCCGCCTTTCGCATCCGCGTCTACCAGATGGTCCGCGCGATGACCGCGCGCCATGTCGCCGGTGCGGAGTACCCCAAGGACCGCCTGTTTCCGGCTTTCTGATTGCAACTGCCCGGGACCGCGGGCGGGCTCGTCGTCGCGTGAACGACTCAGCCGCCGCCGGGCTCGGCCGGCGGCGGTTCGAACGGGATCGAAAAGCCAAACGTCGCCCCCCCGCTGGCATTGTTCCGGGCGTCGATGCTTCCCCCGTGCAGGGTGACCAGCTCGCGGGCGATGGCCAGGCCGAGACCGCTGCCGCCGGGGACGTCGGCGACATCGCGACCGCGCGCGAACGTCCCGAAGATGTGTTCGAACTCGTCCTCGGCAATGCCGCAACCGGTATCGGCGATTTCGCAGCGCAGCCCTGGCCGCGGCGTCGCGTCGGCGCCGCACACGTCGACGGCCGTGACCGTGATGTCGATACGCCCACACTCGGGCGTGTGGCGCAGCGCGTTGCCGAGCAGGTTGACCACGACCTGGCCGAGACGGACGCGATCGCAATTCACGACCGGCAAAGCGGGTTCGGGCCAGTGCGTACTCAGGCGCACGCGGCGCGCGCTGATCGCGCCGCGCTGTTCGGCGATGCACGCCTCGACGATAGCGCGAAAATCGTGCTGCTCGAAACGCAGCGTCATGCGGCCGACCTCGAGCTTGCCGATATCGAGCAGGTCGACCAGCATGGCTTCGAGGCGTCGGCCGCTGTCGACGATCTGCTCGAAGTAGCCCGCGAGCCGCGCGGCCGGCACGTTACCGGCGCGCCGCCATCCGAGCTGGGCAAAGCTCAGAATGCCGTGCAGCGGCGTACGCAGCTCGTGCGACAGGCGCGCCAGGAACTCGGACTTCAGGGCATTGGCGCGGTCGGCGCGGTGACGCGCCGCAAGCAGGGCGCGTTCCTGCTCGATGCGTGCCGTCACGTCCTGGCACAGCGACGTCACGCCGATGACCTGTCCGCTGGCATCGACGAGCGGCGTGTTGTGCCATTCGCACACGATCGTCTTGCCGGACTTGGTGATGTTCTCGTTGATGCTCTTCTGATCGCGCGCGCCGGCCAGCAGCGCCGCCCATACCTCGTCGACCGGCAGCGCGCTGTCGCTATCGAGAATGATCTCGGACGGATGACGGCCACGGGCCTCGTCGGCGGTATAGCCGAATATGCGCTCGGCACCGGGATTCCACTCGGTCACACGGAAATCGCAGTCGAAGCCGATCACGCCGAGCGGCGTCTGCGCGACGTGCATCGCGAGTTTCTGCGCCGATTGGCGGAGATCGTCTTCTACCGCGCGCTGCGCGGTGATGTCGCGCGCGACGCCGCGCAGACCCGCGCCGCGGACCGGCATCGCGTTGAGCTGCAGGCAGCTCAGGGTCCCGTCGGCGCACTCGAACCAGGCTTCGACATCACGCCGGGTGGCGAGCAGGTGCAGCAGATCCCTCCCCGGCCCGTCATCTTCGCCGCGGCGAACCGGCTGCACGAGGTCGGGCAGGCGGCGTCCGAGCAAGTCCTCGGGCGCATGACCGAGGACCTCGGTACCGTTCGCATCGATGCGCGTGAACCGGCCAGCTGTGTCGAGTTCGAAGACGAAATCAGCAACGAGCGCAAGCAGCTCCACGTGCTCGGCCCGCGTGGCCGACGGCTCCGCGTAATGCGCTGCTGCGTTCATGCGCGGTGCCCGCGATCGGTGCGGCGGCGATGGCGGTGAACGCGAAGGAGGCGTCTGATTGGCGGCTTGGCCACGCGTGCGGTAACCCTGCTGGATTGCATTGTCGGTCTCCAGGCCCAATGATGTCGGCCATGGAGGGCAATTCTTGACTATCGACGCGAGCAAACGGCCCCGCCTGCTGATCGCGGACGATGAGCCGACCAATCGCGCGATCTACGTCGAATTGTTCGAAGATCGCTACGAACTCGAACTGGTCGGCGATGGACAATCCTGTCTCGAACGGCTCGCCGCTGCCCGCCCCGACCTGTTGATCCTCGATGTCGCCATGCCCGGCCCCGACGGCATCGAGATCTGCGCGCAGCTGCGCGCCGCGGCGTCGACGGCCACGCTACCGATCGTACTCGTCTCCGGTTATGCCTCGGAAAGCGACCGCGCGCGCGGCCTCGCCGCCGGCGCCACGCAGTACGTCAGCAAGCCCTTTGACCTGTTCGCGTTAGAGGAGCTGGTCGAACAACTGCTGGCCGGGTCGTCCTGAGCTTGTGCGCACACGGCGAACCCGCCGCGCGTGGCGGGCTGCCTCAGTCCTCACCGCCATCGAGCGCGGCACGGGCGTCAGCCAGGCAATCATTGCAGATCATGACCTTGGGGCCGCCGACGATGCGCTGGTACTCGTTGCGGCCACGCCCGCAGAACGAGCAATAGGGTGGCTCGCCGCGCACCATCGGTGCAGGGCGGCGCGCCTTCAGCTGCAGCAGCCGGCCGAGGCCCGGCGGCAGGCCGGCATCATCGTCACGGTCACTCATCGCCTTGGCTCTCCGCCCCGCTGCGTCCGTAACCTCTCGGGGCCGCCCGCTCGGCAGCGAGATCGAGCACCGCGGCGATTGCCGCGCGCGCCTGCGGACTCGATTTCCAGCAACTCGAGCCGGTCAGCGCCGCACCGGCCTCGAGGATCTGCGCGGCGGCTATCCCGTCGAGCGCGGCCAGGCTGTCGAAACCCATCTGTTCGAGCCGCGCGACGACGGTCGGCCCGACTCCGCGCAGGGCCAGCAAGCTGCTGCGTTCGTCTCGGTCGAATCCCATCGCTGCTTACCGCTGCTACCCCGCCCGACTCAAGAATCCAGCGGCGGACGCCGCCTGCCGTGACCGCTTGCCTGCTCGAAGGCATGCGCAAGCTGCAACACGTCGAGATCGGCCCAGCGCCTCCCGACGAGCTGTGCGCCGGTCGGCAAACCGTCGCTGGTGAAACCGGCCGGCACCGAGATCGCCGGCAGACCGGTCACGGTGATTGCGCAGCACACACCCATCCAGTCGAGGTAGGTCGCCATCGCCTCGCCCTCGATTTCGTGTACCCATTCCTGCTCGACCGCAAACGGCGGCACCTGGGTCGCCGGGCAGAGCAGGAAATCGTAGTCCGCGAAGAACGCCGCGACGCGCCCGAGCAGCGCACTGCGTGCGACTTCGGCGCGGCTGATGTCATCGGCGCTCAGCGCGAGGCCTTGCTCGATGTTCCAGATCAAGGTGTCCTTCATCAGTTCGCGATGACGGGTGTAGTCCTCGCGGCCACGGGCAAGGAACATGAACGCACGCAGCGTGCGGAAGATATCGTCGGCATCGCTCAGGTCCGGTGCCGCTTCGATCACGGTACATCCGAGCGCTTCGAAATCCGCCGCGGCGCGTTCGAGCACCGCCACCACGCGGCGGTCGACGGGGTAACAGAGGTCGCGGCTGAAGGCGATACGCGTCCCGCGAAAGTCGCGCTCGAGCGGTCGCCGGAACATCGCGCCGGGTTGCGGCAGGGAGATCGGCACGCGCGGGTCCGGTCCGGCCATGACCGAGAGCAGCAGCGCGACGTCGGCGACGTTGCGCGCCATCGGCCCGTGCACTGCGAGCGCATCGCTCGAGAACTGCTTCGGCCAAGACGGCACGCGACCCGGCGACGGCCGGAAGCCGACCACGTTGCAGAATGCCGCGGGATTGCGCAGCGAACCGCCAAGGTCGCTGCCGTCGGCCAGCGGTAACATGCCGCTCGCGAGCGCGGCCGCGGCGCCGCCGCTCGATCCGCCGCAGGTGAGCGCCGTGTTCCAGGGGTTGCGCGTGACGCCGAACACCGGGTTGAAGGTCTGCGACCCGGCGCCGAACTCCGGGGTGTTGGTCTTGCCGATGATGTTGGCACCGGCCGCGCGCAGTCGGCTGACGAACAGCTCATCGACGTCCGGGACGAAGTCGCGGTAGATGGGCGAGCCGAAGGTCGTGCGCATGCCGCGCACCAGGGCGAGGTCTTTGATCGCGATAGGCAGCCCGCGCAGCGGCCGGTTCGCGCTGTCGGGCGTCTCGCGGTCGAGTTCGGCGGCGCGCGCGCGGGCCTCGTCGGCGTGTAGCGTGACGACCGCGTTGATGTCCGGGTTCACGCGCTCGATCCGCGCCAGGCACTCCTCGAGCACCTCGCTCGGGCTGGTCTCGCCGCGCGCGATTCGCGCGGCGAGTTCGGTGGCCGGCGTGTAACAACCCGCCGACGCGCTCATGGCGCGTTCCCGACCTCGCCGTGCGCATGGGCGCGGATCTGCTCTTCGACCCACTGGCGCGCCTTCTGTCCGGCGTTCGGCGTGACGTTGTCGGAGAGGAACTTGACGTTGGCGCGCGCGCGCGGATTGCCCTGGGTATGCGCCTGGAAGAACCAGCCGTAGGCACGCTGGTTGTCCTGCGTGACGCCGAGACCGTTCATGTACATCAGGCCGAGGTTGCGTTGCGCGTCGGCATGATTGGCGAGCGCGGCCTGCTCGAAGTTGCGCGCGGCGAGCGCGTAGTCGCGCGGCACGCCCAAGCCGAGGTAGTAGTGGATGCCGACCAGGTTGGTTGCATCGACGTCACCGCCGCGTGCGCGCTCGCTGTAGATTTCGAACGAACGCGAATAGTCGCCAGCGCGATAAGCCGCGGCGGCGTCACCACCGTCACCGCAGCCGCCGAGCAACGCCAGGAATGCCAGAACGACAAGCGCCCCCGGTGCGTGGCCGGGCAAGCGCGCCGCCCAGCGGCAGCGCCGCGCCGCGACATGATGGAGGATTCGAAGCAAGGCACGCATAGCAGGCTCGGCAATCGGGTTGCGGCGATGATAGCACCGCGCGCGCGAGACCCGTGCGCGGCAATACAAGCGGCTAATCGTCGTTCCGTGGTAGCGTGGGAAGATGTGACGTACGCCAACACGGTCTGCCGTCGCGATGGCTCGAAACAACGCCCGGGCACGTCCGGCCAGCGGCGCGCCGACGCGTGCAGCCCATAACCGACCCGAGCGATCCCGAGGAGCCCGCCGTGACCTCGCCTCTTATCACCAAGCTGAGCGCGCGCGGCGTGCTGGTACCAATGCGGCGTCCGCCGGTCGCCGCCAGCGGACGCATCGACGGTGCGCCGCTCGTGCTCGTCGACCTGCACACCGACGACGGCATCGTCGGTCGTAGCTACCTGTTCGCCTTCACCCGTGCGATGCTCGCGCCGACCGTGGCGACGCTCGATGCCCTGGCCGAGATCGCACTCGGGCAGCGCGCGGCACCGCTCGCGCTCGAGCGCGTGTTACGCCAGCGCGTGACCCTGCAGGACAGCCAGGGGCTCCTCGGCCAGGCACTTGCTGCTTTCGACATGGCGGCATGGGACGCCCACGCCCAGGCCGCCGGCATGCCGCTCGCGCGCCTGCTCGGCGCCACGACTGACAGCGTGCCGGCGTACAATTCCTGCGGCCTGTGGATTGCCGATCCGGACACGCTCGGCGATGAAGCCGAGGCGCTGGTCGACGAAGGCGGCTACGACGCCGTCAAGCTGCGCCTCGGACGCGCGGAGTTCGCCGCCGACCTCCGTGCCGTGCGGAAAGTCCGCGCTGCACTGCCGGACTCGGTGCGCGTGATGAGCGACTTCAACCAGGCACTCGGCGCACACGAAGCACTCATGCGCTGCCGTGCACTCGACGACGAAGGGCTCTACTGGTTCGAAGAGCCGGTCCGCCACGACGACTGGCGCAACGCGGCGATGCTGCGCAGGCAGCTGCGCACGCCCGTGCAACTCGGTGAGAACCTGCGCGGCGTGGGCGAGATGGACAAGGCGATCGCCGCGGGCGCGGCGAGTCTCTACATGCCGGACGTGCAACGCATCGGCGGCGTCAGCGGCTGGCTGCGCGCCGCGACCCTCGCCGCGGTTCACGACCTGCCGCTGTCGAGTCACCTGTTCCCGGAGATCAGCGCGCACCTGCTGGCCGCGTCGCCGACCGCGCACTACCTCGAGTACATGGACTGGGCGGCGCCGGTACTGTGCGAGCCGCTCCGCATCCGCGACGGTCACGCGCTGATTTGTGATACGCCGGGCTGCGGGCTGGCCTGGGACGAGGACGCGGTAGCCCGCTACCGCGTGTGTTGAGCAGGCCGAGCACGCGGATGCGGCCATGGACCGCGCGCAACGGCTCGTGCCGTGCGCGCGGTGGGTGCCGTCAGGGGATGACCTTGGCGCTGCGCAGCGCGGCGATGCGCTCGGCGTCGTAGCCCCAGTCGGCGAGCACCGCTTCGGTATCGACGCCGTCGGCCGAAGGACCTTTCTGGATCTGCGACGGCGTGCGGCTGAAACGCGGCGCGGGCGCCGGCTGCGTCACGCCGTCGAACTCGACGAACGTGCCGCGAGCGACGTTGTGCGGATGCGACGGCGCTTCGGACAGCGACAGGATCGGCGCGAAACAGACGTCGGTTCCTTCCAACACCTCGCACCACTCGTCACGCGTCCTGGTCTTGAACAGCGCCGCCATCTTCTCGCGGTTCTCCGCCCACTGGCCGCGATCCCGGTGCGCGGCGTGCTCGGGATCCTCGAAACCGGTGCGCTCGAGGAACTCCTGGTAGAACTTCTTCTCGATCGAGGCGATGGAGATGAACTTGCCGTCCTTGGTCTCGTAGGCGTTGTAGAAATGCGCGCCGCCATCGAGCACGTTGCCCTGGCGTTCGTCGGTCCAGTAACCGGAAGCATGCAGACCATACAGCGCTGCCATCAGCGCTGCCGCGCCGTCGGTCATCGCCGCATCGACGACCTGGCCCTGGCCGGACTTCTGCGCTTCGAGCAGGGCGCTGACCACGCCGAGCGCGAGCAGCATACCGCCACCGCCGAAGTCACCGACCAGATTGAGCGGCGGCGACGGCGGCTGGTCGGCGCGGCCGATCGCGTACGCAGCGCCGGTCAGCGAAATGTAATTGATGTCGTGGCCGGCGGCCTTGGCCAGCGGGCCGTCCTGCCCCCAGCCGGTGACACGCCCGTAGACCAGCTTCGGGTTGCGCGCGAGGCATTCGTCGGGCCCGAGCCCGAGGCGCTCGGTGACGCCGGGGCGGAAGCCCTCGATCAGGACATCGGCCTGCGCGACCAGGTCGAGCACGAGCGCGACGCCTTCGGCGGACTTGAGGTCGACGGCAATCGAACGCCGGCCGCGGTTGAGCAGGCCGAACTTCGGGTCGACCTTGATGCCCAGCCCGGCGTCGCTCAGACGATCGACGCGGATCACCTCCGCCCCCATGTCGGCGAGCATCATCGCGCACATCGGGTTCGGCCCGATGCCCGCCAGCTCGATTACCTTGTAGCCTACCAGTGGTCCGCTTGCTGCCATGTCTCCCCCTTTCCAATCGATGTCATCGGCCCGGATGCCCGCACGCGAGGTGGCCGGGCGAATCAGGGCTCGGGAATCTAGCCTATGTTGACGCTCGGATCATCCGCCGCGTCGGTATCGCGAGCGGTGCCGAGCGCGGCCGTGATGGCCGCTTCGTCGAGCCCGGCCTCGCGCAGAATCGCGGCACTATCGGCGCCCAGCCCGGGCTGCGGATGGCGCAGCGGCAGCGCCGCGCGATCGAAACGCACACCGGGATCGGGCACTTCGAGCGCACCTTCACTGGGGTGTGCCAGCGGCCGGAAGAATCCGATCGCGCCGAGGTGGCTGTCGCCGCGCAGGTCTTCGAACGTATTGATGCGCCCGCACGGGATCTCGGCTTCGGTGAGCAGCGCGAGCCACGCCTCGGTCGTACGCTCGGCCAGTGCGCTGCCGGCGGCCGCGTACAGCACATCGATGTTGCGCGTACGCTCGGCCATGGTCGTGAACCGCGCATCGCGTGCCATTTCCGGCCGCCCGGCGAGTTGCCAGAAGGCCTGCCACTGGCGGTCGGTATAGGCGAGCATGCACAGGTAGCCGTCGCGCGTGCGGTAGGGGCGACGTTCGGCCGAGATCACGCGCGTGTAGCCGGCCGGTCCTTCCGGTGGCACGAAGCTCGCACCGAACTGGTGTTCGACGAGCGTGTAGGCAGCCATCGCCTCGAACATGCCGACCTCGACGTAGACCCCGCGGCCGCGCCGGAACCGCTTGACCAGGGCCGCGGTCAGGGCCGTGGCCGCAACCAGGCCCGCGCTCTTGTCCGCGATCACGGTCGGCGCGAGCGCCGGCTCGCCATCGCGTAGCGCGAACGCATGCGCAACACCGCATTCGCCCTGGATAACGTCGTCGTACGCCGGCCGGCCGGCGTAGGGTCCTTCTTCGAGGTAGCCGTGCAGCGCGCCGTAGACGATATCGGGCTTGCGCGCGAGCACCGCGTCCGGTGTGAAACCGAGCCGGGCGACCTTCTGCGGCCTGATGTTGTGCACGAACATGTCGGCGCCTGCGACCAACTGCCACAGCGCGTCGCGTGCCGGCGCCCGTTTCAGGTCGAGCACGATACTGCGCTTGTTGCGGTTGCTGCCGAGAAACGCGGCCGCCATGCCGGGGTGGCGTGACGGCCCGATGGCGCGCGTGACATCGCCGTCGGGCGCTTCGACCTTGATCACTTCGGCGCCCAGGTCGCCCAGCATCTGCGTCGTGTAGGGACCGAACAGGACGCTCGTCAGGTCGATGACACGCAGGCCGGCGAGCGGCAGATCGGATGCGGGGATTTCGGGCATGGCGCGGGATTGTCCCACGGCCGTGCGTGGCCGCGCCACGGCGCGCCAGCTGACGACCAGCGCGTGGCGGGCGCCATGGCGGGGAACGATCAAGTAATCACGCGAATCTAATTGCTACGCGTTCTCATTCTCTATACCATCGCGGCCCGTATTACACCAAGCCGTTCCCCCATCCGGGCGCTAGTACCGCCCGGCGCAACCCCCTGGAGTCCATCGATGCGCCCGCCCGCTCTCCACCGCCTCGCTCTTCCCGGCGCGCTGCTGCTCACCGCCGGCACCGTCGCAACCACCTCCTCCGCCCTCGCTGCCACCGAAGCGGCGACGCGCGGCGTGCTCGACCAGGTGCTGGTCATCGGCAAGCGCGAACAGGTCTACGACATCCCAGGCTCGGCCCACGTCGTCGGCACGCGCGATATCCGCGAACTCGCCTACGACGACGTCAATCGCGCCCTACGTCGCGTGCCCGGCGTCTACGTGCGCGAAGAGGACGGTTACGGCCTGTTCCCCAACATCAGCCTGCGCGGCGTCGACACCTCGCGCAGCGCCAAGGTCACCCTGATGGAGGATGGCGTGCTCGCCGCGCCAGCCCCGTACGCGGCTCCGTCGGCCTACTATTCGCCGACCACTGGGCGCATGGCCGGCATCGAGATTCTCAAGGGTTCGAGCCAGATCAAGTACGGCCCGCACACTACCGGCGGCACCATCAACTACCTGTCGACGCCCATCCCCGATGCCCGTCGCACCTACCTGCGCGCCCAATACGGAGACGACGACGAATACCGCACCCACGCCTTCCACGGCAACACCGTCGAACTCGCTGGCGGCCGCGTGGGCTACCTCGCCGAGTTCTACCTGCGCGACACCGACGGCTTCAAGACCATCGACGCCGCACCCGGCTTCGACCGGACCGGCGAAACCGGCTTCAGCAACATCGAGCCGATGGTGAAACTGTTCTGGGAACCCGCTTCGCCGGTCTACCAGCGTTTCGAGTTCAAGTACGGCTTTACCGATCGCGAAGCCGACGAGACCTACCTCGGTCTCGCCACGCGCGATTTTCGCGACGACGCCAACCGCCGCTACAGCGCTTCGCGCTTCGACAACATCACTTCCGAGCAGCATCGCAGCTACCTGCGGCACTTCATCTCGCCGAGCGACAACTTCGATCTCGTGACGACGGCGTACTACAACAAGTTCGCGCGCAACTGGTACAAGCTGAACGATATTCGCGACATCGGCGGTAGCGGGCAGAATCTCGACCTCTCCGCCGCGCTCGCCGGCGCCGCCGCAGTCACGCCGGGCGACGGCCTCGCCTGCCTGCGCGGCAACCTCGCCTGCGACCTGCGCGTGCGCGCCAACGATCGCGAGTACTACTCCTACGGCGTGCAGTCGGAGGGCGTACTGCGCTTCGCCCTCGGCGCCGTCCGGCATGCGCTGACGCTCGGCGTACGCTATCACAACGACCTCGAGGATCGCTTCCAGAAACAGGACATCTACGCACAGTCCAACAGCGGCGCCATCACCAGCGTTACCCGAGGCGCGCCGGGCAGCCAGGACAACCGCGAAGCGGAAGTCGAGGCGGTGGCGGTATGGCTGCAGGACCGCATCGAGCTCGGGCGCTGGTGGTTCACGCCCGGCATCCGCTTCGAGACTCTCGATCTAGAGCTGCGTGACAAGCGCCCCGGACGCACCGGCGGTGACGAATCGCTCGACCTGCTCTCCGGAGGTATCGGTGCGGGCTACCAGCTGACCGACGCCTGGCAGACGTTTGCCGGCGTACATTTCGGCGTCTCGCCGCCGTCGCCCGGCGGCGCCCTCGCGGGACTCGAAGAGGAAACCAGTATCGGCTACGAACTCGGCGTACGTTATGCCGACGGCCGGGGCGTGCTGAGCGGCGAGGCGGTCGGGTTCTACACCGAATTCGAAGACCTCATCGTGGTCAGCAACATCGGTGGCACGGGTACCGGTGTCGATGAGAACTTCGGCGAAGTCGAATCCTACGGACTCGAGCTTTCCGGTGCGTTCGATCTCGGCCGTGCGCAGGGCTGGAGCTTCTCCAACACCTATGACGTCGCCTTCACCTGGACCGACGCGACCCAGCAGAACGATGCCGTCTCGACCGACCCGGAGTCGATCTTCAGCTTCGGCGCCGAGGGTAACGAGGTGCCGTATATCCCCGAGTACCAGCTCAACATCGCTTCGCGCCTCGACTTCGGTCGCTGGGGCATGTCGGTCAACGCGACCTTCGTCGATGACACGTACACGAGTGCGAACAACGTCAACGTGGAGATCAACGGCGCCGGTCAGCCCGACGCCCGTTTCGGTAAGACCGACAGCTACGAAGTCGTCGATCTCGGCGGTTGGGTGATGATCGATCCGCGCGTGAAGGCCTATGCCGGCGTGCAGAATCTGTTTGATGCCGAATACATCGTCTCGCGCCAGCCGCACGGCGCCCGACCCGGCCTCGACCGCACCTGGTTCGTCGGCGTCGAGTTCGAGATGTAGGCTTGGCCGCGGCGTGCGCCGCAACGGTTAAACTGGTGGCCCTTACAACCCGCGCCGGCACTGCCGGCGCGGTCTGCTTGGCCACCGTCCGATGCGCGCAAGTCCCGTTCCACCACTACTGCCTGTCCTGATCGCCCTGCTCCTGCCCGCCGCCGCGCAGGCCGCGGACGACGGCCTCGCCGCGCTCGGGCGTGCCCTGTTCTTCGACACCCGACTGTCGGCGCGCGGCACCCAGTCCTGCGCGACCTGCCACGACCCCGCTCATGCTTTCGCCGACGCCCGCGACAACGGTACCGCGGGCGCGGTCTCGCTGGGTGACGACGGCAGTTCCCTCGGCACGCGCAACGCGCCCTCGATCGCTTACGCCGCGACAGTACCGCCGTTCGCCATCGACGCGGACGGTGGCGCGCGCGGCGGCCTGTTCCTCGACGGTCGCGCCACGACGCTCGCCGCGCAGGCCGCCGCACCGCTCGTCGATCCGCGTGAAATGGCGCTCGCCGATCACGGCACAGTACTCGCGCGGGTGCGCGAGAACCCCTGGTACGTGAGCGAACTCGAACGCCACTTCGGCGCCGGGGTGCTGACAGACGAAGGCGACGGCATGGCCGCCGTCACCGCCGCGATCGCGGCGTTCGAGCAGGGCCCGCCGTTTCTCGCCTACGATTCGCGCTATGACCGTTTCCTTGCCGGCGAGCTGGCACTGACCATCGAGGAGGAACTCGGTCGCCGCCTGTTCTTCTCAGACCTGACCAACTGCATGCAGTGCCACCTGCTCGAGGCGAACCGGGTGCAGGCACGCGAAGCGTTCACCGATCATCGCTACCACAATATCGGCGTACCGGCGAATCCGGCGCTTTCCGCAACCGCTGACGATCCCGGCCTCGGCGCCAATCCCGCTGTCGACGATGCGGACGCGATGGGGCGCTTCCGCACACCGACGCTGCGCAACGTCGCGGTCACCGCCCCGTACATGCACAACGGCGTGTTCGCCGAGCTCGCCACCGCGCTCAAGTTCTACAACCAGTACCTGGTCGACAACGCCGAGGTACGCATCAACCCCGAGACCGGGCAAGCCTGGGGCGCGCGCCCGTTCCCGCACACCATCGAGCACGAAATGCTCGGCCGCGGCCAGCCACTCGACGACACCCGCGTGCGTCACCTCATCGCTTTCCTGCGCGCCTTGACGGATCGCCGTTACGAACGTCTACTGCCGCCTCTGGACATCGCATCCGCGCCGAGCCACGGCGCCGAGGAGGAGGAGCCCCGCCATGAGTGACATTCGCCCGTTCCGATTCGAGATTCCGTCCGGCGCGCTCGACGACCTGAAGCGGCGCCTGAGCGAGACGCGCTGGCCGGATCGCGAGACGCCCGACGACTGGAGCCAGGGCGTGCCGCTCGCCTACGTCCAGGAAGTCTGCGAGTACTGGCGCACCGACTACGACTGGCGCCGCTGCGAGGCCCGGCTGAACGACCTGCCGCAGTTCATCACCGAGATCGACGGGCTCGACATCCAGTTCATCCACGCCCGCTCGCCGCATGAAGACGCCATGCCGATGATCATGACGCACGGCTGGCCGGGCTCCATCATCGAGTTTCTCGACGTCATCGGGCCGCTCACGGATCCGACACAGCACGGCGGCGACGCCGCCGACGCCTTCCACGTCGTCTGCCCCGCTCTGCCCGGTTTCGGTTTCTCCGGCAAGCCG
The DNA here is from genome assembly GCA_029977665.1 of Pseudomonadota bacterium. Classification (GTDB taxonomy): domain Bacteria; phylum Pseudomonadota; class Gammaproteobacteria; genus JACKNG01. The sequence goes on from JAPOKK010000061.1 coordinate 14,382, forward strand.
ACGGCGCCGGGCTGGGGCATCGAGCGCATCGGGCGCGCCTGGGGCCAGCTCATGGCACGCCTCGGCTACGACCGCTATGTCGCCCAGGGCGGCGACTGGGGCTCGGCGGTAACGCACGCGATGGCGCTGTCCGAAACCGAGCACTGCGCCGCCATGCACAGCAACATGCCGCTGCTCTCACCGAGCGAAGCGCTGATGCAGGACCTGACCGAACAGGAGCAATCGGCGCTGGCCGGCTTCCAGCACTACTGGGACTGGGATTCCGGTTACTCCAAGGAGCAGAGCACGCGCCCGCAGACCGTCGGCTACGGCCTGGTCGATTCGCCGGCCGCGCAGGCGGCCTGGATCCTCGAGAAGTTCTGGGCCTGGACCGACTGCGACGGACACCCGGAGAACGCGCTGACGCGCGACCAGATGCTCGACAACATCATGATGTACTGGCTACCCGGCGCCGGCGCTTCGTCGGCACGCCTGTACTGGGAGAGCTTCGGCGTACTGACCCAGCCCAAGCAGGCGATCAAGATGCCGGCCGGCGCGAGCATCTTCCCGCGCGAGATCTTCCGCGCGTCGAAACGCTGGTGCGAGGAACGCTACAGCCACCTCATCCACTACAACGTGCTGGACAAGGGCGGCCACTTCGCCGCGTTCGAGCAGCCGGCGACCTTCGTCGACGAACTGAGGACCTGCTTCCGCCAGGTGCGCTAGCCGGACCGCGAACACCCGCCACCTGGCCAAACTTTGAGCAAAAGTGTCAGACACTTTTGCCCTCTCGCACCCGGCAGCCTGGTCAATTATTAAGCAAAAGTGTCAGACACTTTTGCTTTGGCGCTTGCCTGCGGTGGTGGCCTGCGGCCCGAGTCCGTAGGCGGCGCCCCAGTCCAGACCTGCCGCGGTGGTGGTCTTCGGTGTGTACTCGCAACCGATCCAGCCGCGGTAACCGAGTGCGTCGAGCAGGTCGAACAGCCACGGCATGTTGACTTCGCCGAACTGCGGCTCGTGGCGCCCCGGCACGCTCGAGAACTGCACGTGGCCGATGACATCGAGATTCTCGCGCAGGCTCGCGCCGAGATCGCCCTGCGTGATCTGCAGGTGATAGCAATCGAACTGGAGCTGCACGTTGGCCAGGCCGACCTGCTCGATGAGCGCACGCGTCTCGGCCACGCTTGCGTGCAGGTAGCCGGGTACGTCGCGCCGGTTGAGCGGCTCGAGCAGCAGGCGGACGCCGCGTTTGCGTGCGAGTGCCGCCGCTGTGCGCAGGTTGTCGACGAACACCGCCACGCATCGTTCGCGGCCGACACCGGGCGGCACCACGCCCGCCATCACGTGGATCATCGCGGCACCGAGCGCGTCCGCGTAATCGAGCGCCTGCTCGAACTGTGACTGGAACTCGGCTTCCCGGCCCGGCAGCGCGGCGAGGCCGAACTCGCCGGCGGCGCGATCGCCCGGCGCGGTATTGATCAGCACGAGTTCCAGCCCCGCCGCGTCGAGCAGTTCGCGGAACACGCGCGGCGACACCTCGTAGGGAAACAGGTATTCGACGGCGCGGAAGCCGAGTGCTCGCGCCGCGGAGAAGCGTGCCGCGAACGGCACTTCGGTCAGCATCGTCGACAGGTTGGCGGCAAAGCGGGGCATGTCGGCAAGCATCCACCGGCAAGCGGCTCGCGCGCAAGCCGCCGAGGCGGCATCCGCGCGGGAGCCGTTAGCGTGGCGCTTCGTGCCTGCATCCAGGGTGCCCGGCGCGGCGGCGCGCGAATACCTCGTCAGCCGCGGGCCATGTGCCGTAACGCGCGCACGCCGATCAGCAGGCCGAGCCCGATGCATGAGAACAGCGCGAGTCCGGCGCGGAAACCGTCTGTAAGGTCGTACAGCACGCCCATGCTCAGCGGCCCGAGCATGCCGCCGAGTTCGGCGGCAGAGAAGAACAGCCCGGACGCGGTGCCGGCATGCCGATCGCCGATCTCCGGCAGTTCGACCAGGGTCAGGATCATGACCGTCATCAGCGTGGAACGCGCAATGCCCTGCAGGACGAGTCCACTGAACAGAATGCCGGGCATGCGGAACTGCAACAGCAGCGTCGCGCCGAGCAGCGCCGCCGAGAGCAGCATCAGGATGCGAAAGCGCCGCGGCGGCGTCGCCAGGCGCGGGATGCTCAGTGCGCCGGCGATACCGACGAGTGTCGGAATGGCGGCCCAGTAGCCGGCCCGCGCCGCATCCATACCACCGTTGACGAGCAGTTCGGGCAACCAGTTGCTGAACCCGTGGCTGATCATGAACACGCCCACGCTCATCATCAGCATCACGCGCACCGCGGGCTGCGCGAGCAGGGTGCGAAAGACCGGCCCCTCATGTTGACCGGCGACGGCCGGGCGCCCCGCGGTGAGTGCGCGGGTTCCCGGCAGCGAGGCGATCAGCCCCCAGGTGAGTCCGGCGAGCAGCGCGAGCGCGCCCCACAAGTCGAAGATCGCGCGCCAGTCGCCCTCGAACAGCGGCATCAGCCAGGCGTGCGTGAGCGTCAGCGAGGCGACGCCGCCGACGGCCGGCCCGGTGATGTAGATGCCCATCGCGAGCCCGCGCCCGGCGCCGGCGAACCACGTCGTGATGACCTTGGGCGCTCCGGCCGACACGATCGGCCCGCCGATGCCGAAGACCATCACCGCGAGCAGCAGCGCCGGGTAGTCCCCGGCGAGGCCGCGGCCCCACGCCGAGAGTGCGATGCAGACCGCGCCGAGGACCAGCGCGCGACGGCTGCCGAGCCGATCGAGAAGCATGCCGCAGGGCACGGCCGCGGCAATGTAGACGAGCTGCCAGGCGCCCATCACGCTGCCCATGGCCGCGTGCGTCATGTCCAGGTCCCGCTCGATCTCCGTCACCAGCGGCGCGATGCTGGTCGCGATGAGTCCGAAGCACATGTAGATGAACCACACGCCGGCGAGCACCAGCCAGCGGAGCGGACGGGGTTCGACGGGTGCGGCGGACACGGGCGGCGGATTCTCGACTGCACGGCGGGGCCGGCACGGCGCCGGCCAGCGACAGTGTAACGGCTCGCAGGTGCGACACCGTGATGGAGCAACAGGCTTCCTCGGGTCCGAGGCGCCCTCCACGGCCGTTGCGCAACGCACATGTTATCGTGCACATGGCGCGTTCAGCGGCAGTTCAGTGCCTCGTCGTGACACTGGTCGCCGCGCGCGGGACGCCCGCCCGGTCACCGCGCCGCTCACGAGCCAAGCACGAGGAAGTCACTGATGATGCGATTCAAACCAAGCACCCGCCGCGTACCCGCCGCGCCCCGACTAGGCGCACGCCTGCCCCGCTGTGCCGCCCTCGGACTGCTCCTGGGACTCCTGTGCGGGCAGGCCGGTATCGCCGGCGCCGCCGCCGGGTCCCGCACCGCGTGGGGTTTCACGCCCTTCCCCTATGACTTCACGCTCGAGGCGGTCAACCGCGTCTACGACATCGTCGAGAACGACGCGACGCTGTTCGCTGTTCACCG
>JAPOKK010000291.1 GCA_029977665.1 Pseudomonadota bacterium
AGCGCGCATAGCGAGCGGCCCCGCCATCGGGCGCAAAGCGCAGCAGGTTCAACATCACGATCGGTCCGTCGCTATCGCTCTCGGCAAGGGCGCGCAGTTGCGCCCCGGTAGGGTCGATGTGTTCCATGGTTACACGCTCCAGGGCGACTCACGGGCAAGGCGCCCGCGGACGGCTGCGGACGGCTGCGGACAGTTTACGGTTTTTCCGTGCCGGCATCGGCCCCTGTATCGGCCCGAACCGGGTCGCCGCGCGGACCTGAGTAAACTGTCCCCAACGCTCTCCCTGGTGCGGGGCTCGTGACGGATGATCGTTGCCGGTGCCAGGCAACTGGCAAATAATTGTCACACGGCACGAGAGCGGACCCGGCGCACAAAACCGTCGAGCGCTCTGCCCCACAATCCCGGCATCTTCACCGAACACGGAGCCTCCCACCATGCACGCTGTGATGCGCATCCTCGCCGCGTTTGCACTCTCCGCCGCCGCCGGCGCGGCAAACGCGATGGCCGTCGGACCCGTCGTGCCCGTCGAGGCGGTCGATCCGCTCGACATCTCCTCGCTCAGCTTCGAGGTCGATTCGTTTGCCGACAACCCGGTCATCACGGGGACATCCAACGGTATCGGCTATACCTTCGTCGCGCAGGGCCCGGTCTACGTGCCCTTCTCCACGCTGAACAACACGCGTACCTACAACGACCTGCCGGGCAGCTACGACAGCATTCATGCCGGTGCGAGCTTTACCGTCACCTTCGATCAGCCCGTCGAGAAAGTCCTCGTCGCGCTCGGTAACGACAATGCCACTGGCGACGGCCCCGATTTCGGCCTGTTGCCCGACACCAGCAACGGCATCACGCTGCAGGGCACGAAGCTCTCGATCGGCGACATTGGCGGCGCGCTCGCCCTGCTCGTGTTCGACGCGCCGACGACCACCCTCGTGCATACCGCCGACGCCCTCAACGACGGCTGGCACCTGAGCTTCTTCGCCTACGCGCCGGCGCCGGTACCGCTGCCCGGTGCGCTGCCGCTGCTTGCCGCCGGCCTGTGCGGCCTTGGCCTGCGCCGCGCACGCCGCCTGGCCTGAATGGCTTTGTAAATACCGGGTTCCCTCCCGTATCAGCGACGAAGCGAGGTGGTTCGCGCGACCGCGCCTGGCAACAGACGGCGAGCGAGCACCCATGCGCCACCCAAGAGCCAGACCGACGGCGGCAGGGGCACGGGCGTGCCAACGGTCCTCTCGGCCAGGCTCACATCGAGATCGGCAGCTCGAACGTATCCACTGCCGTCAAATGCCGTGATGTCGAACGCGGCGTCGAGCAACATCGTTACCAACTCGCCGTACGACGGAAAGGTCGTATCCGATATCACGCCGGTCGGAATGTAGAAGATCGGTCCGAGGTCGCCCGCACCGGCGGCGATCCAGAAGTAGTCGGCATTATTGGGACACGCCGCTTCGATACAGTCATTGATGATGAAGTTCGGTACCTCCGCGCCCGTCAAGTCGAAGCTGTCTACCGCTGTGTTCAGCAGGAACGTCGCGTCCTCAGGCGCGAAGGTATAAAGGCTTCGATTAGCCTCGTAGGGCCACTCGACCACACCGTGCTGCACGGAGCTCGCGGCCGCCTCGCTCGTCGGGAACGTGATGGTGCCGCTGAACTCGGTGCCGGCGAGCGCTTCGAGACCCAACGCCACGCAGTCCTCGTCGCACGCACCAAACGTGCCGGAGAAACCGATCTCCCAAAACGTTGCGGCACTTGCCCCACTGCTTGACAGCAGGGTGGCGGTAACGAGGCCCATGGCCAACGCGGCCCCGGGTATCGAGAGTCTGGGTTTCATCTGGCTCCTCCTTGAAATCCGAACGCGACTTCCGCAAGTCCGCAACGCGACCCCTTCGTGAGAGACCGCTGGGTCTCGAGGTTTCGCAGCAGCTCGCCGCGGGGACGCCCGATGGCGGGTCCCGTCGAGTGTAACCCAGTGCGGGCTCTGCCATCGGAGTCCCATGACAGTCGTTGACGTTGTTCGCGAGCCCGCGGATTGCCATCTCAGCCCCGTTCGAAGTTCTATCAGTGCCATGCCGCCACCGAGGACCGACACCCCTTTTCCGCTCAATGGGGCTTCCCACCCTGCCGCGCCCATGCACGTGGGCGCCTCGCGCGGAAAGTCCGAATGAGTACACTGTCCTCGAACATTCGGCCCCGAACACTCGGAGATCCTGCCTTGCTAAGCCCCATCGACCCCGCCCGCCTCGATCTCGTCCGCCAGTTCCACGAGCAGCCGTTCGGCCCGCATTCGCCGGAGCTGCTGGAATTGCTCAAGGTGCTGCGCTGGGCGCCGCTCGAAGACCGGCATGTCATCGTCCAGCCCGATCCGCAGGGGCCGTACGTCATCGTCAAGCAGAGCGGGCGCCGGGACACGCCGTTGCAGGCGGTGGCCGGCGAAACCTACGAGGCCCTGCCGGACGCGCAGTGCGCGGTGTTCCGCAAACGCTGGGAGTCGGCGACCGGCCTGAGACTCGCGCAGCAAGCGGACGGCAGCTGGGCGACTGCGGGCCCGCTGGACGCGGCGCCGGACAGGCTGGAACCCCTCGCCACGGTGGAGAAGCCGCTGCTCGGCTATCCCGACGAATTCAGCGTGCGGCCGGGCGAGACGGTCTCGTTCAAGGTGAGCGCGACCCGCCCCGGCCCGTACCACGCCTCGCTCGTGCGCCTGCGCTGCGGGGACGCCACCGAGGGCGGCGCGGGCTACAAGGAGTATCCGCTCGACAGCACGTTCGAAGGCGACTACCCCGCACGCTGCCAGCCGATCTGCGCAGGCTCCTTCGTCGCCTTCGATGACGACCCCGCCTGGCATCCGCGCGCGTTCACGGTGCAGGCCTGGCTGTGGCCGACGACGCCCGGCCGGCGCCGCCAGCACGTCGCCGGCACCTGGGACGAGACCGGCAGCCGCGGCTGGGGCCTGCAGCTCGACGAAGACGGCGCCGCCGCGCTCGTCCTCGGCGATGGCGCGCAGCGCACCACGGTGAGCACGGGCGTGCCGCTGCGCGAACGCGCCTGGACACAAGTCACGGCGAGCTGGGACGCCGAGACCCGGCGCGCCGTCGTCATCCAGCGCCCGTTGGAGAACGACCGGCATCGCGACCGCACTGCCAAGGGCAGCGCGCACTGCGAACGCGCGCCTACGCCCGGCGGCGCGTTCCGCCTCGCCGCCTGGCACGATGCCGAGGCCCCGCCGCACCAGGCCGGGGGGCGCTACAACGGCAAGCTCGAAGCCCCGCGGCTCGCCGACCGCGCGTTGAGCGAGGCCGAGATCGAATCCCTGCTCGCCGCACCGAACGACATCGACTTCGGCCCCCGGCTCGTCGCGCGGTGGGATTTCAGTGATGGCATCGCCGGCACCGGCGTCGTCGACCGCGGTCCGTCCGGCCGCCACGGGCGCACCGTCAACCAGCCCACGCGCGCGATGAAGGGCGTGCACTGGGACGGCAGCGAGTACGACTTCAAGCGCGCGCCCGCGCACTACGGCGCGATCCATTTCCACGACGACGACCTGCACGACTGCGGATGGGACAGCGACTTTTCCTGGACCGTACCGGCCGACGCGCAGAGCGGCATCTACTGCGCGCGCCTCGTGCAGGGCGACGCCGAGTACCGCGTACCGTTCGTGGTCAGCCCGCCGGTCGGCGAGGCGCGCGCACCGCTCGCGCTGATCCTGCCGACGGCGAGCTACTGGGCCTATGCCAACCACCTCATCTACATCGAGTGGCCGGAGATCGAGCACGTGCTCGGCATCTTCACCATCGTCGACGAGACCGGCCTGTTTCTCTTCCAGCACCCGGCCTTCGGCGCCTCGATGTACGACCATCACCGCGACGGCAGCGGCATCTGCCATTCCTCGCGGCTGCGCCCGGTGCTCGATCTCGCGCCCAAGCAGGCACTGTGGCAGTTCCCGGCCGACACCCACATCACCGACTGGCTCGAAGCCGAGGACATCGCCTACGACGTCATCACCGAGGACGACCTCGAACGCTACGGCGCCGAACTCCTCGCGCCCTACCGCTGCGTCACCACCGGCACACACCCCGAGTACCCGTCACTGCGCATGCTCGACGCCTTCGCCGAGTACCAGGCCAACGGCGGACGCTTCATCTACATGGGCGGCAACGGCTTCTACTGGCGCACGCACTACCATCCGGAGCGCCCCGGTATCGTCGAAGTGCGCCGCGCCGAGGACGGCATCCGCTCGTGGGCCGCGGAAGGCGGCGAGTACTACGCGAGCTTCACCGGCGAACTCGGCGGCATGTGGCGGCGCATGGGCCGCGCGCCGCAGTCGGTCGCCGGCACCGGCATGACCGCGCAGGGCTTCGACTCGGCCACCTACTACGAGCGCACGCCCGAGAGCTTCGATCCGCGCGTGTCGTTCGTCTTCGACGGCATCGGCGACGACGAGCGTATCGGCGACTTCGGCATCGTCGGCGGCGGCGCGGCGGGCTGGGAGATCGACCGCGTCGATCCCGCCCTGGGTACCCCGCCGCACACGCTGGTCGTCGCACGCGCGAGCACCTTCAGCAGCGCCTACAACTGGATGAAGGAAGAGATGAGCCACACGCATACCGCGATCACCGGGCCGACCTGTCCGCTCGTGCATGCGGACATGGCGTTCTACGAAACACCGAACGGCGGCGCGGTGTTTGCCATGAGTTCGATCGCCTGGGCCGGCGCGCTCTCCCACAACGGCTACGACAACAACGTCGCGCGCATCACCGGCAATGTCATCCGCCGCTTCATCGATCCGGAGGCGACCTTCAAGTTCGTGCCGGCCAAGGGCTACGCGGCCG
>JAPOKK010000339.1 GCA_029977665.1 Pseudomonadota bacterium
CGGCCTCGGCGCGCGCGGCTTCCGCAGCCTCGCGTGCCTGTACGGCCTCGGCGCGCTGGGCTTCGAGGCGCAGCGCTTCGGCCTGCAGACGCGCGCGCTCCTGTTCCAGCGCGGCCTGGTAGGCCTGTTTGAGACGCTGTTGCTCGGTTTCGAACTGGGCCTGAAGTGCCGCTGCATCGGCGCGCGCGGACTTTTCCGCGCTGCGTGCCGCCTCGCGTTCTACGCGCGCTTGCTCGAGTTCTTCGGTGGCACGCAGAAACGCCTGTTCGAACTTGCGCCGCTCGCGTGCGAGTTCCTCGCGCAGCTGTTCGCGCAGCGCCGCCTCGCGGTCCGCGCGGCTCGCTTCGAGTCGCTCGGTCTGGTCCTGGTAGAGCGCTTCGAGGCGGCGACGCTCGGCCTCCATGCTGGCCTGCGCGCGCGCTTCCGCCTCGCGCAGACGTTCCTCGGCGTCGGCTTCGATGCGCGCGGCATCGGCGCTGACCGCCTCGCGTTCGGCACCGACCGCTTCGCGTTCGGCCTCGAGCGCCTCGCGGACGCGCGCCGTCTCGGCGAGCTGGTCGTGCAGCCGTGCCGCTTCGGCGGCGAGGCGCTCGCGCTCCGCGTCGAGCTGCTCGCGGACCACGCGCTCGGCATCCGCCTTCATGCTCGCCGCCTCGGCCATCATGCGGCGCGCCGTCGCGATGGTCGCGTCGGCATCACTACGCATTGCGGCAGCGGGCGAGGGCGTGTCGTGCGGCGGGTCGGCGACGGCTGCCGTGGACTGCGGCGCTGCTGCGTGCTGCTGCGCGCTCTGCTCGGCGACGGCGCCGTCGACGACGTAACAGGCGTCGAAACCGTGGCCGGCCAGCAGGAAAGCGGCCGAGGAGCTGCGGCCGCCGGTGTCGCAGTAGGCGACGTAGCTCATGGCCGGGTCGAGTTCGGACATGCGCATACGCAGCATGCCGAGCGGGATATTGAGGCTGTCGACCAGACCGTTATGCGCGTGTTCGTCCTCGAAGCGTACGTCCAGCCAGCGCGCGCCGGCTGCCACGCGGCGTTCCGCCTCGGCGAGGTCGACGGCGTCGAGCAACGGTGCCTTGATCAGGCGCGCGAAGTCTTCCTTGGTGAGGCGCGCGAGCGCGCCGTCGCTGAGCATGCGCACCGTGGCGTTGCGCGTGGCGTCGGAGACCAGCGCTTCTTCGCCGAAGGTGTCTCCCGGGCCGAGTTCCGCGAGCTTGATCGGGCGTCCGCGTGCACCGGCACGCACGACTTCGCAGTGTCCCGACTGGATGACGTAGTAGTAATCGCCCGGTTCGCCCTGGCGGACGATGTCCTCGCCGGCGCTCGCGTCAATCGATTCGAGCGTGTCGAGCAGGGTCTGTACGTTCGACGGCGGAACGCGCGTGAAGAGGTCCGATTGCAGCAGCGTGACCAGCCAGTCGTCGCCGCCATCGACTTCCACCACCTCGATGTCGGGCGCGCCGACGGTGTTCGCGGGCGGCGGCGGTGGACTGTCGGTGCTGAGCAGCTGCTCGAGCAGGCTGCGGCGCAGCCTGAGGACCAGAGCCGGGCCGGTCGCAACGGCCGACATCTGGCGCGGTTGGAGCTGGGCGAGCGGCTGGAACGACGCCGCTTCGCCGCCGACCACGCGCTTGATCAGCGAGCCGTCGGCGTGCATCTCTATGGTGCCTTCGAGGACGTAGAAGGTGTAGTCGTCGCGACCGCCCTGCGCGAAGAGTTGCTGCTTCTTGCGCAGTTCCAGCAAATCCGCCTGCGCGAGCAGGCGCCGTTGGCGTTCGGCCGGCAGCTTGTTCAGGGGCACCAGGTAGCCGGCGCGGGATTCCAGCAGGGCGTTGTCGGCAGGCATGATCCGTGCGGGACGCGGTGCGGGCCCGGCTTCAGGCGTCCAGATCCGGGATCAGCCGACTCTTCAGGCGCGTGATCTGATCCTTGAGCAGCAGCTTGCGTTTCTTCATGCGTGTCACCATCAACTGATCGACCGCGCCCCCCAGCGTCAGGTTCGCGACCACCTCGTCGAGCTCGCGATGCTCGCTCTGCAATTCAATGATGCGCCGCTGAATCGATTTGACGTCTTCGTCCGACACGCTGGCCAGAACTCCGCTGCCTTGCTGGGAGGTCGCATTCTACGCCGATTCGTCGTGTTGCGGCGCGTCGGATCGTCGCCCCGAGCGCAGTCCCGCGCCGAGCGGGCGGCCCCTGCCTGGTGACGCCGGTCACATTCGCCGTGGCGCGCGTGGCGAGCTTGCGTGACGGCCTTCACACTTGCTGCGGTCGGTTCATGAATCGTTCAGGCTGGGCTTATAGTCTGGACAGGGTACAGCCGACAACGCACTCATCGGCAACCCTGGCGGCACGACGAACCGGTAAGCCGGCCTGCCCCCAAGTGCGAGGATCCATGTCCGCCCTCAAATCCGAACTCGACGGCCCGCCCGACAGCCTGACACCCCTGTGTCAGCTTTCGGCGCAGAGCCAGGCTCGCTTGCACGAGGTCGCGGAGTTCGTGCACTACGAGCGCGGCGGCGTGGTCTTCCGCGAGGGCGATACGGACGGGTACGCGATCTATCTGCTCGAAGGCACGCTCGAGCTCGGTAGCGGTGACCAGGTCCTGCGCCGCATCAGCGGCGGCACCGCCGAAGCGAACAGCCCGCTGGCCCAGCTGCAGCCGCGCCAGATGTCGGCGCGTGCGCTCTCCCAGGTGACGGTACTGCGCCTGCCGCGGGAGCTGCTCGCCGAGTGTGTGGCGCGCGAACTCGGCGCCGTCGAGGGCGCGGCGTTCCAGGTCGACGAGATCGACAGCGCCGAGCAGGACGACTGGATGACGCGCATGCTGCGCTCGAAGCTGTTCGCGCAGCTTCCCGCGTCGAACATCCATCGTATCTTCAGCCTGCTCGAGAGCATCGAGGTACCGGCCGACGAATTCGTGGTCCGCCAGGGCGAGCCAGGCGAGTACTACTACATCATCGTCAACGGCCGTGCCGAGGTGATGCGCGCCGCGGCTCCGGGCGCACCGAACTACCGGCTTGCGCTGATCGGCGCCGGCGATGCCTTCGGCGAGGAAGCGCTGGTCGGTGACGGTACGCGCAACGCGTCGGTGCGTATGCTGACGCCGGGCCAGATCGTGCGCCTGGCGAAGCAGGACTTTGTCGATCTCATTCGTACGCCGCTGCTGAACGCCGTGACCCTGGCGCAGGGGCGTGATCTCGTGGCGACCCGTGACGCGCAATGGCTGGACGTGCGTTTTCCCGAGGAGCATGCGGAAAAGGCCATCACCGGCAGTCTCAATCACCCGCTGAGCACATTGCGGATGCATACCGGTCGCCTCAACACCGCACGAACCTACCTCGTCTACTGCGACGATGGCACGCGTAGCGCGGTGGCGGCTTTCCTGCTGGCCGAGCGCGGATTCGAGGTGCATTACCTTGCCGGTGGGTTGGCCGCCCACGCCGATGTCGGGGCCGACGAACTCGATCTGAGCCTCCACGAGGACGATCAGCAGGAGCCGGTGGCGCGCGGACCGGCGCCGATCCCTTCGTCGCACCGCAGCGATCGCGACAACGATGTCGAGCCGGCGGTGAAGGCCGCCGCGCTCAGCGTCGAGTCGGCGGTGGCGGCGCTTTCGGTCGACGATGCGGCGTCCGCGGCCGGGCCGCGCAAAACGCAGGCGCCCACAGCGGATGACGCCGCGGCGGCCGAGGCGCATGCGCTGGCCGTGCGCGAAGCGGCGGCCAAGGCACGTGCGCAGATACAGCGCGAGGCGGCCAAACGCATCGCTGCCGAACGCGAACGCGCCCG
>JAPOKK010000383.1 GCA_029977665.1 Pseudomonadota bacterium
CGTGGACCGTGCCTCGCGGCGCGTGCGGGCGACATCGGGCGCTGGCTGCCGGCCGCGCCTTGCCGCTCGCGGCACAGCCGCGGCGAGCGCCGGTCCGCGTCAGGCCACCGCCTGTGGCCACACGCGGCGCGCGAAGGCCGGGTAAGGGCTCGCGATAGCCGGCGCGACCTGCTCGCGGACCAGGCCGAGCGTGGCGTCGTCGGGTGTGCGTGTCGTCGGCACCTGGTCCGGGCAATCGAAATCGAAACCGGTCTCGTCGCGCACTTCTTCGACGCTGTGCCCAGGGTGCACGCTGGCCAGCCGGAAGCGGCCGCGCGCGCGCTCGAACAGGAACACGCACAGACCGGTGACCAGCGCATGGGGCCCGCCCGGGCGGTAGACGTTCGGCGCGCTGGTACCGGGGGCGCTGATGAAATCGACTTTCGGCACGAACACGCGGCGCGAGTGTTCCTCGCGGAACAGGATCACGCGCGGCACGAGGAAATACAGGTAAGCAGAGCCGAACGCGCCCGACCAGCGCACGTCCTGGCGCGGGTAATCGCCGATGCCGGTCAGGTTGATGTTGGCCTGGCCGTCGATCTGGCCGCCGGAGAGAAAGAAGGCGTCGATACGACCCTGCGCGGCGCAGTCGAACAGGTCGACACCGCCGTCGGTGCGGTAGGGCTCTTCCATGCTGCCGATGATCGAGACCTTCTTGGTGTTGCCCGAACGCGCACGGGCGAGCAGGGCGGCCGAGCCCGGGATCGGCGAGAGTACGCCGACGGCGATGTGGCGCGCCGGCTGGAGCATGTCGGCGATGGTCGCGATGAGCAACTCTTCGGACGTGTAGCTGGCCATGCTCAGGCCGCCGCCCCGGTCGGTACGAGGACGTGAGCGGCGAGCCAGTCGCGAAAGCCTTGCGGGGTCGCGGCGGCTTTCGCGTAGGCGCGGATGGCATCGGTGTCGTAGTCGTAGTGTCCGGGCAGGTTGAGCGGCGCGGCGCCGCCCGGCGCTTCGGCGATACCGCTCACGTACAGTGCGTTCAGCGTCGCCGGCGCGAGCTTGTCGTCTTCGAGCAGGTTGAAATCGACGATGCGCTCGACGGTGACGAAGCTCTCGCGCGCCGCGTGCGCGAGGATTTTCATCTCCGCCTGGCGCGCGATGTAGACGTTGCCGTCACGATCGGCACAGGGGGCGTGGAAGATGGCGCAATCGGGCCGGATCGCGGGCAGACAGACGATCGGATCGTCGTCGCCGAAGGGGTTGTCGATGACCTTGAAATCCGCCCGGCTGGCGAGCACGTCGGAGCCGATCAGCCCGCGTAGCGGCATGAAGGGAATACCTTTCTCGGCCGCCTGCAGGCCGGCGTAAATGGCCGGGCACGTGGCGTCGCGGATGGTCACGGCGCCGCTTTTGACGGCGGCGATGAAGCGCGGTGCGAGGCCGAACTCGCCGAGCGTGACGCCGGCGGTCTCGACGGTCGCGACGCAGCCCGCCCCGATCAGGAGATCGGGCAGCATGCCGCCGGTCGGAACGGTGACCAGGTGGAGGTCACGCGCCTGGCGCCGCACCAGCGCGCGGCCCAGCGCCATGGGTACGCCGCAATCCTTGAACAGCGCGACCTTGGCGCCGTCGGCGATACGCGCGGCGAGGGTGTCGACGGAATCGAGCAGCAGGGCGGAAGAAGAATCGTTCATCGGTAGGCGGTTCCTTGGCGGGTGCGGTGGCGCCCCGGGACGGCGATCGCCGGCACGCTACCAGAGCGTATGCCCGACGCGGAAGTCGTTCGCGCCGTGACGATCGACGCCGCGCACCAGCCAGATGGGCCGGCGGGCGAACTCGAGTGGCACGCTGTTCGAGGCCTGACCCGGGTCGATCGCGCGATCGTAGAGCGAGGTCGAGGGCATGTAGCGCACGGCGAAGCCGGCACGGCGGCGCCCCGAGGTGTTGGGCTGCGAGCCGTGTACGAGGTCGACGTCGTGCAGCGAGACCTGCCCGGCCGCGAGCACGATGTCACGCGCGCGGGCCGGGTCCAGGCGAGGATCGTCGACGACGTTGTTCAACACCAGGTCGTCGCGATCGCTTTTCGCGTGGCTGAACTCGCCCATCCGGTGCGAGCCCGGGATGACGCGCATGCAGCCGTTGGCGGCATCGACGTCGTCGAGCGCGATCCACGCCGTGACCGTGGCCCGCGGTCGGATCGGCCAGTACTGGCCGTCCTGGTGCCAGGGTACCTCGAGCCCGGTCGCGGCCGGTTTGCAGAAGACCGCCGAGGTCCACAGGATGATGTCCGGGCCAATCAGCGGCTCGACCAGGTCGAGCAGCAGCGGGTGCGTGACGAGTTCGAAGAACTCGCGCGCGAGCGCCGTTGCGGCGGGCTCGCCGTCGGCCGGGGCGACGTGCGGCAGCGGGATGAAATCGGGCCTGGCCGGCGCGTGCGCCGCGACCAGCCGATCGAGTGCGCTCTGGAAGCGCGCGAAGAGGTCGTCGGGCAGGCGCCAGTCCGGCGTCACCTGGCCGTCGCGCTCGTAGGCCGCGATCTCGTTCGGCGAGAGCGCGGCCGCGTGCATCGCCGCCGCGGCCATGCGGCTCAGGCCGGGTCGACTTCGCGCAGGTTGCCGTCCTCGTCGATGACGAGGCCGGCGGCACGTGCCATGTCCTTGAGCGAGTCGGGCCAGCCGACGCGGCCCGGATCGTGGCCGCCGACCACGGCCAGCATCATCGCCGTCTCGTTGCCGACGTTGCGGAAACCGCGCATGACGTGCAGCGGCACCGAGATGACGTCGTAGGGGCCGAGCTCGACCTCCTTCTCACCCTCGGGGCCCCAGAAGATCGCCCAGCGTCCGGTCAGGGGCATGAAGACCTCCTGGGTCAGGTGCGAATGCAGCGCAGCGCCCTTGCCGGGTTCGGAGCGGATCATCGCGAGATGGAAATCCTGCGGCGGGGTCGGCGGGGGCGGGGCCCGGGTC
>JAPOKK010000252.1 GCA_029977665.1 Pseudomonadota bacterium
CAAATCAGCAAAGTAGCCTTCTCGTATGTAGCCGCGTTCCTTGATGCGGTAAAGGATGGCGGGATTGTGGCACATTTTTTCTACGATTTTCTCCAGACTGATTTTGCCTTGTGCATGGAATTCAAGGAGGCAGTTAAGCGAGTGCTGTACCAATGGCGCACCTGACATGGACTGGAAGTAAGTCTTTTGCTTTTCTTCCAAGGTATGCGGCGCATGTCGGGCACCAGGAAGGAGACGTTCAGGATGTGAATCTTGTCCGGCAGGATATGATTCTTGAACCGATCCTGGAACACCATGATGTTGTCGAAGGCGAACGAGCCGCAGATTAGAGCTGACATTGATGAAGAACACCTGCAGGAAAACTGGCGCGCGCCATGATACCGGAATGCGCCGGTGCAGCGCGGCGGCGCGATGAGTTTCGTCGACGCGCTGGGCAGCGCGGAGGTGCTCGGCGCGCTGCTGCTGCTGATCCTCGCGAGTCTCGCCGAACTGCCGCTCGAACATTTTCTGAAATCGAGGCGCCCCGCGCCCGCCGTGCTGCACTTCGCCTGGGACTGGTTCCTGGGCCCGCTGTGGCGCGCGCTCGCCATCGCCGGCTTCGTCCTGCTGGCCTACCCCGCGAGCTACGGCGTGCGCCGCGCACCGGGCCTCGCAGCGCTCGCCGCCGATGGCACGCTCGGCGCCACCGCGCTCGTCAACGTCACGTTCCTCGCCACGCTGCTGCTGCCGCTGGTGCCACCGCTGCGCCGCCACGGCGGCGTGCTGCTGGCCGTCCAGGGCGGTCTCGCCACGGCCATCGTGTTCGGCTGGTACGCGGCTTACATCGGCGCGCGCAGCGTCAGCTACTGGCCGGGGCTGTCGCCCGCAATGCTCGTCGTGATGGTGGCGCTGCTCGGCTACCGCGCGGCGCAGGTGCTCGGCCGCACCATCGGCGAATCGCTCGACGGCTGGCTCGGCACGCACGGCCTCGCTCAGATCCTCGCCCATACCTGCGCCCAGGTCATGCTGGCGCCGGCGGTGCTCCTCTACGGTTACGCGCTGGGCGTGCAGATCGCGATCTGAGCGCGCCGCTCACGCCGAGGCGCGGGTCAGGCTGCGTGCGCGTTCGAGCACGCCCTCGAGGAAGCGCCCGGTATGCGAGCGCGGATCGGCGGCAACGTCCTCGGGGGTGCCGACGGCGAGCAACTCGCCGCCCTTGCTGCCGCCCTCGGGACCGAGATCGAC
Organism: Pseudomonadota bacterium; assembly: GCA_029977665.1. Taxonomy (GTDB): domain Bacteria; phylum Pseudomonadota; class Gammaproteobacteria; genus JACKNG01. Next base: position 1,225 of record JAPOKK010000252.1, read on the forward strand.
GATCCAGTCGGCGGTCTTGATGACGTCGAGGTTGTGTTCGATGACGACCACCGTGTTGCCGTGGTCGCGCAGCCGGTGCAGGACCTTGAGCAGCTGCTCGATGTCGTAGAAGTGCAGGCCCGTGGTCGGTTCGTCGAGGATGTAGAGCGTTTTGCCGGTATCGCGCTTGGACAGCTCGCGCGAGAGCTTCACGCGCTGCGCCTCGCCACCCGAGAGCGTGGTCGCATTCTGTCCGAGCTTGATGTAGGACAAGCCGACCTCGGCCAGCGTATGCAGCTTGCCGGCGATCGACGGCACCGCATCGAAGAATGTACGCGCCTCCTCCACCGTCATGTCGAGCACGTCGCTGATGGTGCGTCCCTTGTACAGAATCTCGAGCGTCTCGCGGTTGTAGCGCTTGCCCTTGCACAGGTCGCACGGCACATAGACGTCAGGCAGGAAATGCATCTCGACCTTGATCACGCCGTCGCCCTGGCAGGCCTCGCAACGCCCGCCCTTGACGTTGAAACTGAAACGTCCCGGCTGGTAGCCGCGTGAGCGCGCTTCCGGCGTGGCTGCGAAGAGTTCGCGGATGGGCGTGAAGAGACCCGTGTAGGTCGCCGGGTTGGAACGCGGGGTACGCCCGATCGGGCTCTGGTCGATGTCGACGACCTTGTCGAAGTGATCGAGACCGCGAATCTCCTCGTGCTCCGCCGGCGTCGTCGATGCGCCGTTCAGTTCGCGCGCAACGGCGGCGTAGAGCGTGTCGTTGACCAGGGTCGACTTGCCCGAACCGGACACGCCGGTGACACAGGTCATCAGGCCGACCGGGATGTCGACGTCGACGCCGGTCAGGTTGTTGCCGCGCGCGCCGCGGATGCCGAGCATGCGCTTCGGATTGGGCGAGACGCGCAGCGGCGGTACCGCGATGGCGCGCCGGCCCGACAGATACTGCCCGGTCAGCGATTCGGCGCAGCCGGCGACCCGGTCCGGCGTCCCGGACACGACCACCGTGCCGCCATGGACGCCGGCGCCCGGGCCCATGTCGACGACGTGGTCGGCGGCGAGAATCGCTTCCTCGTCGTGCTCGACCACGATCACGGTGTTGCCGAGATCGCGCAGGTGCACGAGCGTGTTGAGCAGGCGCTGGTTGTCGCGCTGGTGCAGGCCGATGGAGGGTTCGTCGAGGATGTACATGACCCCGACCAGGCCGGCGCCGATCTGGCTGGCCAGGCGGATGCGCTGCGCCTCGCCTCCCGAGAGCGTATCGGCGCTGCGATCCAGCGTCAGGTAATCGAGGCCGACGTTGACCAGGAACTCGAGCCGCAGGCGTACCTCGCGCACGATCTTCTCGGCGATTTCGCCGCGCTGGCCGGTCAGCGCGAGATCGCCGAAGAACGCGTGGGTCGCGCCGATCGGCATGGCCGTGATGTCGGCAAGATTGTGGGTGTCTATGAAAACATTGCGCGCGGCCCGGTTGAGGCGGGTACCGCTGCATTCCGGGCAGGGCTTGGAGCCGAGGTAGCGCGAGAGATCCTCGCGCACCATGTTCGAATCGGTTTCGCGGTAACGCCGTTCCATGTTCGGCAGCACGCCCTCGAACGCATGCTTGCGCTTGTAGGAACGTCCACCGCTTTTGAAGTAAGTGAACTCGATCTCGGTCTTGCCGCTGCCATGCAGGATCACCTGGCGTACGGCTGCCGGCAGTTCGTTGAACGGGGTGTCGATATCGAAGTCGTAGTGCTGCGCGAGCGCGTTGATGAGCTGGAAGTAATAAGCGTTGCGGCGATCCCAGCCGCGGATTGCGCCGGCCGGCAGCGAGATGTCGGCGCGCTGTACCACGCGCGCCTCGTCGAAGAACTGGACGACGCCGAGGCCATCGCAGGCGGCACACGCGCCGACCGGGTTGTTGAACGAGAACAGGCGCGGTTCGAGTTCGTTGATGCTGTAGCCGCATGCCGGGCAGGCGAAGCGCGAGGAGAACAGCAGCTCGGCGCTCGCACCCGGATCGTCCATCGGCACGACCCGTGCGACGCCTTCACCGAGTTCGAGCGCCGCTTCGAACGACTCGGCCAGGCGCAGACCGATGTCCTCGCGCACGCGGAAGCGATCGACAACGACGTCGATATCGTGCTTCTTGCGCAGCGCGAGCGCGGGCGGATCGTCGAGCATCACGACCTCGCCATCGACCAGCGCGCGCACGTAGCCGAGCCGCGCGAGGTGCTCGAAGACCTGTGCGTGCTCGCCCTTGCGCCCGCGCACCACCGGTGCGAGCAGCATCCAGCGCGTGTCGGCTTCCAGCGCCAGCACCTGGTCGACCATCTGCGAGACGGTCTGCGCCTCCAGCACCTCGGCATGGTCCGGACATCGCGGTACGCCGACGCGCGCGAACAGCAGCCGCAGGTAATCGTAGATCTCGGTGATCGTACCGACCGTCGAGCGCGGGTTGTGCGAGGTCGATTTCTGCTCGATGGAGATCGCGGGCGACAGGCCCTCGATGTGGTCGATGTCCGGCTTCTCCATCATCGAGAGGAACTGGCGCGCATAGGCCGACAGCGATTCGACGTAACGCCGCTGGCCTTCGGCGTAGATCGTGTCGAAGGCGAGTGACGACTTGCCGGAGCCGGACAGGCCGGTGATGACGATCAGCTTGTCGCGCGGCAGGTCGAGATCGACGTTCCGCAGGTTGTGCGTGCGGGCGCCGCGTAGGTGTATGGTGTCCATCGAGCGCGGTATCGGGGTCCTGCGAGGAGGCGCCGGTCGAAAGTGGCGCGGAATTCGGGCAAACGAGTACTATACGGCGTTTTTTCGCCCCGTCTCAAACGCTTTCACCCGTGTCCGAGAAGCTCGCCATGACCGCCGCCGAGCGCCGCAGCGCCATCGCGCTCGCGGCGGTGTTCTTCCTGCGCATGCTCGGCCTGTTCATGCTCATCCCGGTGCTCGCGCTCTACGTCGAGACGCTGCCGGGCGCGACGCCGCTGTTGATCGGACTCGCGATCGGCATCTACGGCCTGACCCAGGCGGTGTTCCAGATCCCGCTCGGCAGCCTCTCCGACCGCGTCGGCCGCCGTCCGGTGATCCTGACCGGCCTGCTCCTGTTCGGCGCCGGCGCCCTGATCGCCGCCGCCGCCAAGTCGATCTGGCCGATCATCGCCGGCCGCGCGGTCCAGGGTGTCGGCGCGGTGTCGGGCACCACGCTGGCGCTGGCCGCCGACCTCTCGCGCGACAGCCAGCGCACCAAGGTGATGGCCATCATCGGCATCAGCATCGGCGGCGCCTTCTCGGTGGCGTTCGTGCTCGGCCCCGTGCTCAACGCCGCGCTCGGCCTCGGCGGGCTGTTCGTCGCCTGCGCGGCACTTGCCCTCGCCGCCATCGCGATCCTGTTCCTGGCCGTGCCGAAACCGCCGGCCCCGGCGCCCGGTGCGGCCATCCCGCCGCTGGCCGGCACCCTGACCGCGCCGGAGCTGCGCGTGCTCTACCTCGGCGTACTGACGCTGCACCTGGTGCTCGCGGCGAGCTTCGTCGCGATACCCATCGCACTCAGCGAGCGGATGGGGCTCGTGCCGGCGCGCCATTTCACCGTCTACCTGCCGGTGCTGCTGCTCTCCATCGCGCTGGTCGGCCCACTCATCATGGCCTCGGCGCGTGGCGGCACGATGCGACCGTTGTTCCTCGGCGCCATCGTGGGCCTCGGCGTGGCGGAGGCGCTGCTCTGGCTGTGGTGGGACACCCCCGCCGGCTTCTACGCGGCGCTGACGGTCTTTTTCGTCGCCTTCAATTTCCTCGAAGCCTCCCTGCCGGGCGTGATCTCGCGCGCCGCGCCGACGCACGGCAAGGGCGCCGCACTCGGAGCCTATTCGACGTTCCAGTTCGTCGGCGTGTTCCTCGGCGGCCTGCTTGGCGGCGCGGTCGCCGGCGGCCTCGGCTACGCAGCGGTTCCAGCGAGCTGCGCCCTGCTCTGCGTGGCCTGGCTCGCCGCCACCGTGCGGGTGCCCGGCGAGGTGCTCACGCGCCCCGCGCGGCAGCGCGGCTGAGGCCCCGGCAGCAGGCTCCGGGGCGCCCACGGCTGCCGGCGCATCGAGTAGAATCGAGCCCCGCAAACCGGACCACGGATGGTCCGTCCACGCAGACCAAGGGAGACAGCAACATGGCACGCGGCCTGAATAAAGTGATGTTGATCGGCAACCTCGGCGCCGATCCCGAAATGCGCTACACCACGGGCGGCAGCGCGGTCGCCAACGTCCGCCTGGCAACGGCGGAAGCCTGGCGCGATCGCGAGAGCGGCGAACAGCAGGAACGCACGGAATGGCACCGCGTGGTGTTCTTCGGCCGTCTCGCGGAAATCGTCGGCGAGTACCTGCGCAAGGGCTCGCAGGTCTACGTCGAGGGACGCCTGCAGACGCGCAAGTGGCAGGATCGCGACGGCAACGAACGCTACACCACCGAAATCGTCTGTAACGACATGCAGATGCTCGGCGGACGCGGTGGC
>JAPOKK010000297.1 GCA_029977665.1 Pseudomonadota bacterium
CGCTCGTCGCGGCCGAGCGGCACGGTCTTGAGTTCGATGCCGAGCGTTTCGAAGTCGGGCACCGGGCGCGAACCGGCTGCGGCGCCGAGCGCGAGCTCGAGCAGTTCGCCGACGACACCCTTGTGGCCGCGAAGATCCGCCGGCAGGCGTGCACCGAGGCTCTTGGCCAGTTCGCCCAGGCTGACGCCCGCGAGCGCCTGCGCGCGCGCCAAGAGTTCGCGCTCGGAACGGGGCGGCGCGGGCCGGGGCATCAGGCGAGTGCCTCGACGATCAGCCCGCGCAGGCGCGCCTGCGCCGCCGCGTCCGTGTAGGGTCGGCCATGGCGGTCGGCAATGTAGAAAAAGTCTTCCACGCGCTCCCCGAACGTCGCGATACGCGCCTCGATCAGGGTCACGTCGCACTGTTCAAGGGCTTCACCGATGCGCGAGAGCAGGCCCGGTTGATCGGTCGCGATCACTTCCATCACGCTGCGGCGGTGCTCGTCGCGGGCGAAGTGGACCTCGGTCGGGATGTGGAAGTGGCGCAGTTTGCGTCGCGAACCGAGCGGCGCCGACGGTGCGGCCGGCGCCTCGCCGCACAGCGTTGCACGCACGCGGCGCGCGATCTCGTCGAGCCGCGCGTTCTCGTCGACGGCCCCGCCGCCCTCGCGCTCGAGCACCATGTAAGTATCGAGCGTGTAGCCGGCCGCCGTCGTCATGATGCGCGCGTCCTGGATGTCCAGCTGCAGCCGGTCCAGCGCCGCGGTGGTGAGTGCGAACAGGGCATCGCCGTCGCGCGCATAGACGAATACCGCCGTGCAGCCGCGTGACGGCACCGCCCGTGTCGCCACGACCGGCAGTTCGTCGTCGCTCGCGCCGAACGCGATCTCGGCATGCCAGGCGATCTCGTCGGCGCGATGGCGCACGAAGTAGTCGTCACCGAGGCTGTCCCAGAAGCGCTGCAATCGCGATGGCGGCAGGTGCAGTAGCCGCGTGCGAATCAGGTCGCGTGCTTCCGCGCGCTGCGCCGCGACGCGTTCGTCGACTTCCACGGCCGTATCCGGCCGGCGGTGCATGAGACGGCGCGTCGCGACGTACAGCTCGCCGAGCAGCGAGGCCTTCCAGCTCGTCCACAGCTCGGGGTTGGTCGCGCGGATGTCGGCCACGGTCAGCAGGTAGAGATAGTCGAGGTGGACCTGGTCGCCGACCTCGCGCGCGAACTCGGCGATCACGGTCGGGTCGTAGATGTCCTTGCGCTGCGCCGTCGCCGACATCAGGAGGTGGTTACGGACCAGCCAGGCGACCAGGTGGGTGTCGTAGTTGCTGAAGCCATGCGCGGTGCAAAACGCGACCGCGTCCTCCGCGCCGAGTACCGAGTGATCGCCCTGGCGTCCCTTCGCGATGTCGTGGAACAGGCCGGCGACGTAGAGCAGATCGAGCTTGGGCACGCGCTCGAGCGCCGAGCGGCAGTGCGCGGGGCAGTCCTCGTCGCTTCTCGGGAAAGAGAAACGACGCAGGTTGCGCACCAGGAACAGCGAATGCTCGTCGACCGTGTAGATGTGGAACAGGTCGAACTGCATCAGGCCGGCGACACGGGCAAACGGTGGCAGGTAGGCGCCGAGCACGCCGTAGCGGTGCATGCGCATCAGTTCGTGGGCGATGCGGCGCGGCTGGCGCAGGATCTCGAGAAACAGGCTGCGCGAGCGGATGTCCTGGCGGAAACGTTCGTCGATGAGATCGAGATGTTCGCGGATCAGGCGGATGGTGCTCGCCCGCACGCCCTTGATCTCGGGGTTCTGCTGCATGAGCAGAAACACCTCGAGCAGGGCCTGCGGGTGGCGCCGGAACACGCCCGGGTAGCGCACTTCGATGGCATCGTTGCGGACATTGAACCGGCGGTTGAGAGGGACCGTGCGCGCGGCCTCGGGATCTTCCAGGATAGCCTCCTCGAAGAGGCCGAGCAGCATGTCGTTGAGGCTCGCCAGCTCGCGCACGGTGCGGTAATAGCGGCGCATGAACGCTTCGACCGGCGTGTTGCCCTCACCGCTGTAGCCGAGCGCGCGGGCGACACCGCGCTGGTGGTCGAACAGCAGGCGGTCGACGCGACGTCCGGCCGCGAAGTGCAGCGCGCAGCGGATCTGCCAGAGGAAGTCGCGGCCCTCGATGAGCGTGCGGTACTCGTCTTCGGTGAGGAAGCCGTGCTCGGCGAGTCCGCGCAGGTCCGCGTTACGAAAATGCCGGTTGGCAACCCACGAGATGGTCTGGATGTCGCGCAAGCCGCCCGGGCTCGCTTTGACGTCGGGCTCGAGCTGGCCGAAAGCATCGTTGAACTTTGCGTGGCGGCGCTGCTGCTCGGTGAGCTTGGCGCTGAAGAAGGCGTCGGCCGGCCACAACGCGTCTCCCGAGGTGAGGCGCTGCATCTCGGCGTAGGGTGCGGCGGCGCCCGCGATCAGGCGCGCTTCCATCAGGTTCGTCGCAATCGTGAGATCGTGGGCTGCCTGGGTCGCGCTCTCTTGCGGGCTGCGTACGCTGTGTCCGACTTCGAGCCCAATGTCCCAGAGGAAGGTCAGCCAGCGTTCGAGACGTTCGCGAAACGCTTCTTCCAGGCTGCCACCGAGCAGGATCGCGATGTCGACGTCGGAATGCGGGTGCAGCTCGCCGCGACCGAAGCCGCCCACGGCGAGCAACGCATGCGGCCCGCCGTCGAGGCCGAACAGCGCCCAGCTGCGTGCGAGCAGCGTGCCGATGACTTCGGCGCGATGACGCACCACGAAGTCGGCGTCGCGGTGGCGTTCGAAATGCCCGGCCAGCCGCTCGCCGAGTTCGATGTTGAGCGCGCGGAAGGCCTCGCGCGTCGTCGCCGCCGGCGTGTCGTCGTCGAGGGCGGCGAGTACCGAGGTGTCGACCAGCGGTGGCGAGGTGCGTGACGCGTCGAGGGACGTCATTCCGGTCGCGGCGCCGTCCGGCGCGCGTCAGGCCGCGATCTCAAAGCTTTCCTCCGCGCGCGCCGTGAGCACCTCGCGGCCCTGCTCGGTGACGAGGATGGTGTGTTCCCACTGCGCCGACAGGCTGCGGTCCTTGGTCACGACCGTCCACTGATCGGGCAGCAGTTTCACGTCGCGCTTGCCGACGTTGATCATCGGCTCGATGGTGAACGTCATGCCCGGGCGCAGCTCGAGTCCCGTCCCCGGCGTGCCGTAGTGCAGCACCTGGGGTTCTTCGTGGAATTGCCGGCCGATGCCATGGCCGCAGTATTCGCGCACCACCGAGTAGTTGCGGCTCTCGGCGAGGGCCTGGATGGCGGCGCCGATGTCGCCGAGGCGCACGCCGGGGCGCACCATGTCGATGCCGGTCAGGAGGCACTCGTAGGCGGTGTCGACCAACCGGCGCGCCTTGATCGAGGGCTCGCCGACGATGAACATCTTGGACGTGTCGCCGTGGAAACCGTCCTTGATCACGGTGATGTCGATGTTGACGATGTCGCCGTTGCGCAGCTTGCGCTCGCCGGGGATGCCATGACAGACGACGTGGTTGACCGAGGTGCAGATGGATTTCGGAAAACCGTGGTAGTTCAGCGGGGCCGGAATCGCCTGCTGGTGATCGACGATGTACTCGTGGCACAGACGATCGAGTTCCAGCGTGGTAACGCCCGCGCGCACGTGCGGCACGATCATTTCCAGCACTTCGGCGGCCAGCCGGCCGGCCACGCGCATGGCCTCGATATCAGCGCCGGTCTTGATAGAAACGGGCATGGGAGAGTTGCATCCAAGTCATTGTTGGCATTCGGGTTCTATGGTATAAAGCGCGCGCCCCAGAGGCAATCGACCCTTCAACTACGCACACGCATCGTCACGAGCGTCCGGGTGTCCGCCCCGCCAGGGAGCGGATTGGCGCTTGGGATGCGTGGAGGCCAAACCCGACAGGAGAAATTCGATGAGCGACGTGAGCATGCGCCAGATGCTAGAGGCTGGCGTGCATTTCGGCCACCAGACCCGCTACTGGCACCCGAAGATGGCCCCCTACATCTTCGGCGAACGCAACAAAATCCACATCATCAACCTCGAGCGCACCGTTCCGCTGTTCGAGGACGCCATGAACTACGTCAGCCGCCTCTCGGCGAAGCACGGCAAGCTGCTGTTCGTCGGCACCAAGCGCTCTGCCCAGGAGGCGGTCAAGCGCGAGGCCGAACGCTGCGGCATGCCTTACGTCAGCCGCCGCTGGCTCGGCGGCATGCTCACCAACTACAAGACGGTGCGCCAGTCGATCCGCCGCCTCAAGGAACTCGAGGAGATGATCGAGAAGGGCGGGCTGGAGCGCGTGTCGAAGAAGGAAGGCCTGACGCTGCGCCGTGAGCTGGAAAAGCTGAACCAGGGGCTCGGCGGCATCAAGGACATGGACGGGCTGCCTGATGCGCTGTTCATCATCGACGTCGGCCACGAGCGTATCGCGGTGGCCGAAGCGGTCAAGCTCGGCATCCCCATCGTGGCCGTCGTCGACACCAACAATTCTCCGGACGGTATCGATTACGTCATTCCCGGCAACGACGACGCCATCCGCTCGGTCAATCTCTACGCCAAGGCAGCCGCCGACGCGGTCCTCGACGGACGCCTCGTGGTCGCAGACGTCGCGACCGGTGCGAGCGACGAGTTCGTCGAACTCGACGAGAAGGTCGCGCCGCTGCTGAGCGAGAAGCCCGCGCCCGCCGCGGAGAGCGGCAGTGCCCCGGCGCCGGCCGCCGAGACCGCGTCCGCCGCGCCCGCTGCCGGCAGCGAGACCGCCGGCGAC
>JAPOKK010000442.1 GCA_029977665.1 Pseudomonadota bacterium
ACGACCACGCCTCGGGTGGCCAGGACACGTCCGGCACATGCTGCGCCACGAGCGCAGCGTGCGCGGCGTCATCGAGGCGCGCCGCGGCGCGCGCCGCAGGCACGGCGCCGGTATCGAAGGGCGCCGGCTCGTAGGGTTCGTAGGCACAGCCGGCCAGCGTCACCATGCAGGCCAGCGCCGGGAGCGGCAGCGCATGCGCCAAGGCGCGGCGGACTATCGGCACGCGGGAGGTCATCAGCGCTGCGGGTGATCGGCGGGAACGAACGGCGGACCGGGGCGAGTGGGCGCGCGATTATACCCGGTTCGCCGCCGTGCCCGGTCAGCGCTCGTCCCGATCGAACAGCGCCGGAGCGTCCTGCTTGACCTTGGCGTCGTCGGTCCAATAGCGCCGCGCCCAGATGCCCTGGTACGGCTCGTCCTCGACCGGCATGCGCCAGGAGCGCACCTGGGCCTCGGCCAGAACGACCGAGCACAGCGCGCGCGGCTGGTCGTCGGTGCCGTCGACGTAGGCGTTGGCGTCATCGAGGGGAATGTAGCGCTGCGCGATGCGCCGGTAGCGATCGCGCCAGGCATCGTCCTCGCCGACCTCGTGATCGATGCTCGCGCGGCCGCGCACCACGACCTTGCGATAGGGCAAGGCCGGTTCGTCGATACTCAGGGCGACGCGGTTGTCGTTGCGGATGTGGCGCAGCCACTCCGAATGCTGGCGTGGCGTGAACCAGATGCGGCCTTCCTCGTGGATGTACCAGATCGGCGTCACCAGCGGCGCGCCATCGGCATCGACGGTCGCGATGTTCATGATCATGCCCGGTTCATCCAGGAACCGGTCGCGTTCGCTCTCGCTGAGCTTGGGCATTGGCACTCCTCCCCTCTTCGCGGCGGCGGCGCACGATGCACCACCCGAGTGCCGATTAAAACCGATCCGGCGCCGCGCGCCTACGCGCTCACTCGCCCGGTCCGACCTCCCATTCCTGTCGATCCATCACCTGGCCCATGGTCTTGCCGGGCTCGAGCTGGCCCTGGTAGATGAGGTAGCGCCCGCCGGGCTCGTCGTTGACGGCCGGGCTCTCGACCCAGATCCACAAGTGACCGGAATAGGTATCGAGGATCAGCGCCTTCTCGGTTCCGTACTCGAGACCGCTGTCGATGGCGATGGCCTGGAAGCGGCCTTCCTGGGCCTGGAGCGGGCCCGGCGCGCCCAGGTACACGAGCAGGAGCAACAAGACGGAGGCGACACGCGATTTCATGACGGGCATCCTGCGATTCAAGGTGACTCGGCCGGCAGCTCGGGGCGCACCGCGTAGAGCAGCGGTGCCGGGGGCGCGATCGCGGTGGCGAGCACCTTACCGGTTAGACGGGCACGTATCCAGGGCAGCGCGGCCGCGTAGAGCGCCGGGTAGCGCGCCAGGATCGGCACGTCCACCTTGATGGCGCTGCCGTCGCGCGCGGCGCCGAGCAGCGTGCCCGGCGTACGCCACGCGCCGCTTTCGAGCAGCGTCCAATCGAGTTCGTGACCGGCGCGGG
>JAPOKK010000085.1 GCA_029977665.1 Pseudomonadota bacterium
CCCGCCGCCCCCCCCCCGCCCCCGCGGGCCAGGAGGGGCCCGGGCCCGGGGTATGCGGGCGGGGGGAGCCGCTCGTCGAGCAGGAGGGTGCCGAGCAGCACCGAAAAGCCGGGCACCAGGTAATTCGTCAGCGAGACGAAGCCCGCCCCGGCACGTCCGATCAGCGGGTAGACGATGCCCGCGCCGAGCGCGGTGGGGAAGATGCCGAGTAGCAGCACCGCGAGGCCGGGCTGCCACGGTGGCCAGGCCGGTGGCGGCGCCAGCAGCGCCGCCAGCACCAGCGACTGCAGCGCCGCTGCGCACAGCACGCCGCAGGCCAGCACCGGCCCCGGCAGGCGCGGAACCAGGCGTGCCGTCACCCCGTTCAGCGCATAGCCCGTGGCCGCGGCGAGGATGGCCAACTCCGCGAGCAGGCGCATACCGCGCGCACTGAGATCGCCGAGAGCGAGCGGGCCGATCAACAGCACTACGCCCGCGAAGCCGACCACGAACGCGGCCAGGCGGCGGCGCGTGAGGCGCTCGTCGGGCAGGACGTAGTGTGCGACGACGATGGTGACCAGCGGCACGGCGGACATGAGGATGCCGGCCAGGCTCGAGGGCACGTGCTGCTGCCCCCAGGCGATGAGGGCGAACGGCGCGACGTTGCCGATGGCGCCGAGCCAGGCGAACCACAGCCAGGGGCGCCGCGTGCGCGGCAGGCGGTAACCCTGGGCATGGACCAGCACGAGCAGCGCGGCGGCGCCGATATTGATGCGCAGCGCCGTAAGCCACCAGGGATCGATGGCTTCGAGCGCGACCTGCGTCAGGGCGAAGGCCGAGCCCCAGACCGTGACCAGCGTGGCGAGCCCGAACCACTCCGTCGGTCCGACCTGCAGTTTCGACGCGCTCACGCGATGCTCGTGTTCACCTGGCCGATAGCGGGACGCACGCGACACGCGACCGTGCGCGGGCCGCCAGGACGGCGCCGTTCGCGCGTCCTCGGCTCAGGCATCACCGATGCGGATCAGACCTTCCTGCGCAACCGAGACCACGAGGCGGCCGGCGCGATCGTAGAAGCTGCCGCGGGCGAGACCGCGTGCGCCGGACGAACTGACGCCTTCGCACACGTACAAGAGCCATTCGTCCATCTTGAACGGACGATGGAACCACATGGCGTGATCGAGACTGGCCAGGAACAGGTTCTCGGCCAGGGCGCGCACGCCCTGCGGCATCAGCAGCGTCGTGATCAGGCCGTAGTCCGACAGGTAGGCGAGTATCGCGCGATGCAGGTCGGCGTCGTCCGGCAGCGTATCGACCGTGCGCAGCCAGGTGCGGCGCAGAGGCGGGGTACCGGCTGGCACGGCATCGAAGTAGGCGTCGACCGGGCGCAGCTCGAAAGGCGCGGCGATGCTCGCGATGCGCTGCACCTTGGGCGTCGCGCCTTCGAGGTTGAGTTGGTCGAAGCTCGCGCGCGGCAGTTCCTCCGGCGGCGGCACGCCGGGCACGGGCGCCTGGTACTCGATGCCTGCCTCCTGTTTGTGAAACGACGCTTCGAGCGTGAAGATCGGCCGCCCGCGCTGGACGGCAACGACGCGCCGGGCCGAGAAACTGCCACCGTCACGGCTGCGGTCGACTTCGTAGATGACCGGCCGCCCCGACTCCGCTTCGCGCAGGAAGTAGGCGTGGATGGAGTGCACGTCGCGGCCCTCGACGGTCGATTGCGCCGCCTTGATCGCCTCGCCGAGGACCTTGCCGCCGTAGACGCGCTTGAGGTGCGTGTCGCTGAGCGCGCCGCGGAACAGGTTTTCTTCGAGCCGTTCGAGCGCGAGCGCGTCGACCAGCCGTCGCAGGGCTTCGTCCAAGGGGGGACTCCTTCAGCGGAAAGCGTACTGTTCGGTTGGGAAGCTGACTTCCCGTACTTCGCGCACGTAGGTCTCGAGCGCGCCATGGATCGAGCCTTCCTGCTCCATGTAGTTCTTCGAGAAACGGGTGCGCTTGCCAGGGAAGATGTCGAGTACGTCGTAGAGCACGAGAATCTGGCCGTCGACGTCCGGGCCGGCGCCGATGCCGATGACCGGCACGCTGGCGTCGCGGGTGATCTCGGCGGCAAGCCCCATCGGCACGCATTCGAGCAGCAGGATGTCGGCGCCGGCCTCCTCGAGCGCGCGCGCGTCTTCTTTCATTTTCGCCGCGGCCTTCTCCTCGCGCCCCTGCACGCGGTAGCCGCCGTACTTGTGGATCGCCTGTGGCGTCAGGCCGAGATGCGCGCACACCGGCACGCCACACTCGGTCAGCCGCGCGACCATGTCGATCTCGAGTTCGCCCCATTCGAGCTTGACGATCTCGGCACCGCCCTCCTTCATCAGGCGCGCGGCGTTCTTCAAGCAGTCGCCGGCCGAGGCATAGCTCATGAACGGCATGTCGGCCATGAGCATGGCACGGCCGAGTCCGCGGGCAACCAGCCGCGAGTGGTAGATGATTTCGTCGACGGTGACCGGAATCGTCGTCTCGTGTCCCTGTACGACCATGCCGAGCGAATCGCCGACGAGAACGAAATCGATGCCGGCGCGTTCGAGCGCATTGGCAAAAGCGGCATCGTAGGCGGTCATGCTCGCGATCTTCTCGCCACGCTCCTTCATCTGGCGCAGCGTGCGTACCGTGACCTTTTCGGCCTGCTCGTTGTGGGCGCTCATGGATACTCCTCCTGTCGCGCTGGGGTCGCTGTGCTGAGCACGATCACGGCGGTCGATGCGCGCTGCCGCTGCCTCAACCGCGGCCGGCAGACGCTGTTTTGCGCGCCACGCCCTCGACGAAGCGCGCGAGCTCGACCGGGGCACGCTCGTGCCAGCCCTCGCCGATGATCTCGTGCTCGTCGTGCGCGGTGCAAGCGAAGCGCACGTGACGTGTCCCGACTTCGACCACGCGTGCCTCGGCACGCACGCGCATGCCAACCGGCGTCGCGGCGAGGTGGCGCACCTCGACCCGCGTGCCGACCGAGCCCCATCCTGCCGGCAACAAGGCGGCGATGGCATCGGCCGCCGCCATTTCGAGCGCGAAGATCATCTGCGGCGTCGCGTAGACCGCCGGCAGCGACGGGTAGGCGTGCTGCACGGTCAGTTCCTGGGTGACGACGAGTTCGCGCGTGGCGCGGGTACCGAGCGGGATCAGGCGCGCGAGATCGGGCATGTTCAGGCCAGCGTGCCGAGCCAGGCGCGCACCGCCGCGGCGATCTCGGCCGGAGAGTCTTCCTGGATGAAATGCAGGCCGGCGACGCCGATCTCGCTCGTGTTCTTCCAGCTCCGCGCGTAGTCAGCGGCGCTGCCGTTCATGATCATGCCGGGCTTGGCGCTGATGAACAGCTTCGGGATCGGGGATTCGGCGAGGAACTCGCCGTAGCGGCGGACCAGTGCGCAGACATCGGCCGGCTCGCCTTCGAGCGGAATCTGGCGCGGCCAGGTGAGCGTCGGCCGACGGTCTTCGCCGGCGTTGGCGAACGGTGCGACATAGGCGGCCATCTCCTCTTCGCTCAGCTCGCGCAGGATCGAAGCCGGCAGTACGCGTTCGACGAACACGTTCTTCTGTAGCACGACCTCCTCGCCGGCGGGCGAACGGAAGGTCTTGAACATGTCGCGTGCCGCCTCCGGCCACTCGTCCCAGGTCAGCGGCTTGACGATACCTTCCATGTGCACCACGCCGGCGGTCGCGGCCGGGTGGTCGGCGATCCAGTCGAAGCCGAGTGCGCTGCCCCAGTCGTGGATGACGAATACCACGTTCTCGCTGACTCCCAGTGCGTCGAGCGCGCCGCGCCAGTAGTGGCGATGTTCGGCAAAGGTGTAGCGGTCAGGCCCGGAGTCAGGCAGCTTGTCGGAATCACCCATGCCGGCCAGGTCGATGGCGATGCAGCGCCCGAGGTCGGCAAGTTCGGGCAGGATGTTACGCCACAGGTAGGACGAGGTCGGGTTGCCGTGCTGGAACACGATCGGTCGGCCCTCGCCCATTTCGACGTAAGCCATGCGGCTGCCGTCGACGGTGACGTACTGTTTGCGTGCGGACCAGGTGTTCATGGGCTGTCTCCCCGGGACGGGCGACGCCGCCCCTGTTGTTGCCGCCGGTTCAGGCGTTTTTGCCGAGTGCGGCGATTTGCGCGGCGATGGCGAGGATGCGTTCGGCCTGGACCAGGTGCGGCCGGTCGATCATTTTGCCATCGAGCTGCAACGTGCCGGCGTCCGGGTTCGCCCTGAAGGCGTCGATCACGGCCTGCGCGTGGGCGAGTTCGTCCGCGGACGGCGAGAAGGCTTCGTTGATCACCGGCACCTGCGCCGGATGGATCGCGATCTTGCCGGTGAAACCGTCGCGACGCGCCTCGTCGCACACGACCTCGAGACGCTCGGTGTCGCGGAAATCGGCCATGACGGTGTCGATCGCCTGCACGCCGCAGGCATGTGCCGCGAACAGGCACAGCGAGCGCGTCGTCTGGTAGGGCATCGTCCAGTCCTTGTTGGCGTCGAGGTTGGCACTTGCACCGACTGCGGCGCCGAGATCCTCGGCGCCCCAGGTGATGCCGCTGAGCCGCGGCACGCCGTGGCGATAGTCACCGAGCCCGAACACCGCGCTCGGCGTCTCGGTCGCGACCGGCAGGATCGCGATGGCGCCGGCCGGCAGGCCGTGCTCCGCCTCGAGTACGTCGAGGTAGTGCGCGACGATGCGCAGGTCCTCGGGGCCATTGGCCTTGGGCAGCACGATGCCATCGGGCGCGGCCGGTGCGACCCCGGCGATGTCGTGCTGCGCGAGGCCGGAGTCCAGCGGGTTGACGCGGACGTAGAACTTGACGCCGGGAGTGCGCGCGCCGCGCAGGAATTCCGCGACCATCTCGCGCGCGACGGGTTTGCGCTGGGCGGCTACCGAGTCTTCGAGATCGAGGATGACGCAATCGGCGCCGATGCCCGACGCCTTGGTCATCTTCTTGTCGCTATCGCCCGGGGCGAACAGGAGTGAACGTAACATCAGGCAGGTTTCCTCAGCATCAGGCCGGAGCGCTTGCACACCGCGACCAGCTCGTCTTTCTGGTTGTAAGCGCGGTGCTCGAAGATCACGATACCGTTGTCCGGCCGCGATTTGCTCTCGCGGATCTCGACCACTTCCGATTCGACGCGGATGGTATCGCCGTGGAACAACGGGCGCGGGAAACGCACCTCGTCCCAGCCGAGGTTGGCGACGGTGGTGCCGAGCGTCGTTTCGTGCACGCTGATACCGACCATCAGCGCCAGCGTGAAGGCGCTGTTGACGATGCGCTGGCCGAACTCGGTCTCGTTCCTGCAGTACTCTTCGTCGAGGTGCAGCCGCGCAGGATTGTGGGTCATCGCGGTGAACAGCACGTTGTCGGTCTCGGTCAGCGTGCGGCGGATCGGGTGGTCGAAGATCTGTCCGACGCTGAATTCCTCGAAATACAGGCCTGCCATGGGTCCTCCTCTGGTCTTGCGGCGAGAGCGCGTGGCGGCATTATAGGCAATGCGCGGAAGCATCATGCGTGCCCCTCCCTCGCCGCTTCACGGTAGCGGGACCGCACGACGCGCCCGTGATGGCCGCGCAGGCGACATGCGCATCGGCGCGCGGCGTGTCGATACGCCGCCGCCCGCGCGGGCAGCGCCTAGGCGCGCGCGGTGAACAGGTCGGCGTGCTGCTCGCGCAGCACGTTCTTCTGCACTTTGCCCATGGCGTTGCGAGGCAACTCGGCGCCGACCAGCACGCGCTTGGGCACTTTGAAGGTCGCCAGGCGCTCGCGCAGCGTGGCCAGTACGGCCGACTCGTCGAGCGGCGTGTCGGCGACGACTGCGGCGACGACGGCCTCGCCGAAATCCGCGTGTGGTACGCCGAACACGGCGGCTTCGCCGATGCCGGGGATCGCTTCGAGCTCGCGCTCGACCTCCTTGGGGTAGACGTTGAGACCACCGCTGATGACGAGATCCTTGCTGCGCCCGACGATGAACAGGTAGCCGTCGTCGTCCAGATGACCCTGGTCGCCGGTGCGGAACCAGCCGTGCGCGTCGAACGCCGCGGCGGTCGCCTCCGGCAACTGCCAATAGCCCGGAAAAACGTTCTCCCCGCGCACCTCGATCTCACCGATCTCACCGTTGGCGCAGGGCCTGCCGTCGCCGGTGACGATGCGCAGCCCGACCCCCCGCAACGGCGGGCCGACTGCGCCCGGCTTGCGCGCGCCGCTCAGCGGGTTGGAGGTGTTGATGCCGGTCTCGGTCATGCCGTAGCGCTCGAGAATGCGCTGCCCGGTCCGTTCCTCGAAGGCGTGGAACGTCGCCTCGGACAGCGGCGCGGACCCCGAGATGAACACGCGCACGTCGCGACACGCCTCGCGCGTGAAGCGCGGGTTAGCGAGCAGGCGGGTGTAGTAGGTAGGAACGCCGGCGAACAGGGTCGCCCCGGGCAAGGCGTCGATCACCGCATCGGCATCGAAGCGCGGCAGCAGGCGCACCCGCGTGCCGGCAAGGAATGCGGGTCCCAGGGTGATGAACAGGCCGTGGACGTGGAACACCGGTAACGCATGCAGCAGGATGTCGTCCGCGGAGAAGCCCCAGGCCTCGCGCAGCGCGCAGGCGTTGCTGTAGAGATTGCGATGGGTGATGCGGATGCCCTTGGGCGTGCCCGTCGTGCCCGACGAGTACAGCAGTGCGGCGGTGTCGTCGCCGGTCCGCGGGCACACCGGGGCTTCGTCGTCGCTATCCGCGCAGGCGTCGGCGAAACTGCCGCTGCCGTCTGCGCCGAGCGTGAGCGTCCCCGACAGGCTCTCGCAAGCCGCCGCCGCGGGATCCACGCGCGCCGCGAGCGCGGGATCGCTGACCAGCAGGCGGGTGCCGGCGTCGCCGAGAAAGAAGCCGAGTTCGCGCGCGGTGTAAGCCGGGTTGAGCGGGTGGAACACGAGCCCAGCGCGCAGGCAGCCGAGGTAGAGCCAGAGGTACTCCAGCGACTTCTCGGCAATCACCGAGACGCGATCGCCGGGAGCGAGGCCGTGTGCACGTAGCGCGTTGGCCGCGCGCGCGCTGTGACGCGCGATGTCCGCGCCGTTCCACGCGCCGCCGTCGGGCGTCTCGATGCACGCGCGCGACGCATCGAGCGCCGCGGCGAAGTGCGCGTAGAGATTGTCGTTCGCGCTCACGAAGCGGCGGCGGTATCGAAGACGGTCTGCGCGTTCACAGTGAGCGCGAGATGACCTCTTTCATGATTTCGTTCGAGCCGCCGTAGATCATCTGCACGCGGCTGTCGGCGAAGTAATGCGCGACCGGGTATTCCATCATGTAACCGTAGCCGCCGTGCAGCTGCAGGCACTCGTGCGCCGCTTCGAACTGCTTCTGGCTGCACCACCACTTCGCCATGGAAGCGGTCTCGGTGTCGAGGCGGTCCTCGTTCAGCAGCTGAATGCAGTTGTCGACGAACACGCGCGCGATCCGCGTCTCGGTGGCGATCTCGGCCAGGGTGAACTTGGTGTTCTGGAAATCGAACACGCGCTGGTTGAAGGCCTTGCGCTCCTTGGTATAGGTGATGGTCTGCTCGAGTGCGGCTTCCATCGCGGCGACCGCGGCGACCGCGATAATCAGCCGCTCGCGCGGCAGCTGCGCCATCAACTGGAAGAAGCCCTGCCCTTCCTCGCCGCCGAGCACGTTGCCGACCGGTACGCGGCAGTCATCGAAGAACAGCTCGCAGGTGTCCTGGCCCTTCATGCCGACCTTCTTGAGCGGCTTGTTGCGCCGGAAGCCTTCGAGGCCCTCGACCTCGACCATCAGCAGCGAGATGCCCTTGGCGCGCTCTTCCGGGTTGGTCTTGCACACCACGCACACGAGGTTGGCGTTGTAGCCGTTGGTGATGAAGGTTTTCGAGCCGTTCAGTACGTACTCGTCACCGTCGCGGACCGCGCGCGTCTTGACCGCCTGCAGGTCGGACCCGGTGCCGGGCTCGGTCATCGCGATGGACGTGATGATTTCACCGCTCGCCATGCCCGGCAGCCAGCGCTGGCGCTGCTCCTCGGTGCCATAGCGCATCAGGTAATGCGCGACGATGCTCTGGATGCCGTTGCCGAAGCTCGAAATGCAGGCGCGCTGGCATTCCTCGTAGGTGATGGCATCGAAGCCGAAATCGCCGTCGCCGCCGCCGTACTCCGCCGGCACGTCGGGACACAGGATGCCGACCTCGCCAGCCTTGCGCCAGGCCTCGGGCTCGGGGTGGCCCTGTTCGATCCAGCGTTCGCGATGCGGCACGAACTCGGCTTCGATGAATTTGCGCACGTTGTCGCGGTACAACTCGTGGTCGGAGGTCATCCAGGGGGAACGGTAAGGATTCATGCAAGCGGTTCCGGTTGGTTTCAGTCGTGATCGGCGTTGTTTGCGTCCCGCGCGCGGTTTCGGATCAGGCCGAGTGCAGCCCGAACACCGAAACGCTCGCCACGTTGCGGAACGGGTGTCCGCCGAGATTGTGCGTCAGGCCGAGGCTCGGGCTGGCGAGCTGGCGTTCCCCTGCCCGGCCGAGCAGCTGCAGGTACATCTCGTAGGCCATGCGCAGGCCGCTGGCGCCGATGGGATGCCCGAAACATTTCAGTCCGCCGTCGATCTGGCACGGCACGCTGCCGTCGCGGTCGAACTCGCCGGCCAACACCGCTTTGATCGCACCGCCCTCGGGGCACAGGCCGAGATCCTCCATCACCACGAGCTCGGTGACCGAGAAGCAGTCGTGTACTTCGGTCATGTCGAGTTCCTTGCGCGGATCGCTGATGCCGGCTTCCTTGTAGGCGCGCTCGGCGGCGATGCGGGTGGTCAGCAGGTAGCTGCCGTCCCACGCGTTGTTCGACATCTCGAGGCCGTTGCTCGGTGCGAGCTGCATGGCCTTGACCGTGACCATGTCCTTGATGCCCATCTCGCGCGCCTTCTCGACGCTCGTGACGATGGCGCAGGCGGCGCCGTCACTCACGCCGCAGCAGTCGTAGAGTCCGAGCGGGGCGGCGATCATGGGCGCGTTCATGGCCTGCTCTTCGGTGATTTCGCGCCGCAGGTGGGCCTTGGGGTTGAGTGCGCCGTTGGCGTGGCTCTTGACCGAGATGTGGGCCATGGCCCGCTTCATGTCGGTCGGATTGCACTGGTGGCGTGCCTGGTAGGCGCTGGCGAGCTGCGCGAAGGCGCCGGGCGCCGTCGCGTTCGGCAGCCACAGGTCGTCGAAGGTGCCCTTGCTGCGCTCGGGCAGGCCGGGATAGCCAGTGTCCTTGAGCTTCTCCACGCCGACTGCGAGCGCGATATCGCAGGCGCCGGCGGCCACCGCGTAGACCGCGCCGCGCAGCGCCTCGGTGCCGGTCGCGCACATGTTCTCGACGCGCGTGACGGGAATGTTGGGCAGGCGCAGCGACATCGACAGCGGCAGCGCCGACTTGCCCGCGCTCTGCTCCTGGAAGAACAGACCGAGCCAGGCCATCTCGATGTCGTTGCGGTCGACGCCGGCGTCGGTCAGCGCTTCGCCGAAGGCCTCCACGATGAGCTCTTCCGGGCCGCAGTCCCAGCGTTCGCCGAAGCGTGTGCAGCCCATGCCGATGATTGCCACCTTGTCCTTGATACCTTTGGCCATGACGTGACCCTCCTCGACTGTGTCAGTCCATCACCGGCGCGGGTTTCCAGAAATAGCGCCGGAAGTTGCGTTTGGGATCGAAGTCCTTGATGCGGAACACCAGGCGCACGGGGTCGCCGACCTTGACCTCGCCCGGGGCGAAATCGGTGAACTCGAGCATGATGTTGGCGCCGTCGGGAAACTCGACATTGCCGTAGACGTAGGGCGGCGACGGCGTATAGGCCAGCCAGTCCTCGGTGAACGACTTCACGCGGCCGGTCAGGCCGGCCAGGCTTTCGGGCTGTTGCGTGTCGGAAGCGCCGCACTTCACGCACACCAGCGAGCGTGGGAACTGCAGGGTGTTGCACTCCCGGCAGCGGCCGCCCAGCATCGAGGTGATGTCGCGCCGCTTGCGGTAGAAGGCCGACAGCGCAGTGCGATTGTCGCGCTCCGAGCGCAGTCCGAAATCGATCGAAATCTGGTTCCTGAGCGAGAGGAACTTGGTGTAGTTGGTCAGCTCGCGCTTGCGCGCCAGGTAGCGCGAGAGGCCACGCCCGGCCTTCATCGCCGACAGCGCCGGTGTCGTGCGCAACAACACCGCGTCCGCGCCCTGGCCGAAGCCGACCACCATGACGTACTGATCCGGGGAAGCCTGCTCCAACGTGTGCGCGAGCATCACCAGCGGTTGCGCGGCGCCGCAATCGCCGCACTCGCTCATCAGGTCGCTGCTGAAGCGGTCGGCGGCGAGGCCGAGGCGCTTGGCCAGCGCGCGCGCCACGCTCGTCGAGCCGTGCAGGACCACGCGGTCGATGTCGGCGACGGCGATGCCGGCCTCGCGCGCGGCCTGTTCGATCACGCTCGGTACGATCTTGAAGTAGCCCTCCTCGCGCACCCAGCGCTCCTCGAGCGCGTAGTCGTAGTCGGTGTCGGCAGAGCGGTACTGGTCGACGAGATCTTCGTGGATCGAGGCGCTGGCGAGGAACTCCGCGATCGGCTTGCCCTCGCCCAGCAGCACGGCGCCGGCGCCATGCCCGTAAAGCATCTCCTGGTTGCTGCCGGGACGGGTTTCGCGGCAATCACTCGCGAGCAGCAGCATCGCGCCCTGGTTGCGCGCCGCACGTGCCAGCGCGCTGGTGGCCGCGCGGCGGCTACCGGCGAGGTCTTCGGTCATCAGGTGGTTGTCGAGCACCAGCGCATCGGCGACGAGTCCGGAGTTCGAGCGGTCGGTGAAGGGCAGCGTGGTCGAAGCGAGTGCGAGATGACCGACCGCGCCGTCCATGCCGGCGAGACAGTCGCGCCCGGCTTCGACCGCCATCGTGATGGTGTCCTCGTCCCAGTTGGCAACGGCGCGCTCACCCGCGGCGAGTCCGCGCAGCCCGGGTACGGCCCAGCCGACCGCCTCGAGTACGGCGCCGCGGCTCAGGCGCAGTGCCGGCACGTAGGCGCCGAAAGAAAGAATGCCGTAACTCATGAACCTCCCTCGTGACCCTGACTGATTGCTTGGCAGGCCCGCGAGTTTATCGCCCCGCCCCGGGCTTGGCCACGCGCGCCCGGCTCACACCACGCCAGCCGCGTGCAGCTGGGCAATCGCCGTGGCATCGTAGCCGAGTTCGGCGAGTACCTCGTCGGTGTGTTCGCCGACCGTCGGTGCGCGACGCTGCACCGGCTGGAAGGCGGAGAAATCGAGCGGCATGCGCGCCACCGGCGGCGCACCGTCGAGATCCGGGTAGGCGAGCGGCTGCAGGAAGCCCATTGCCTGCGTCTGCGGATGGCTGACTGCGGCATCGAAGTCGAGTACCGGGCCGGCTGGCACGCCGGCCTCGGCGAGCGCGTCGAGCACTTCGTCGGTGCTGCGTTCGGCACACCACGCGGCGACGCGGCCGCAGATCGCGTCGCGCGCCTCGCCGCGCAGTTGGTCGCTCGCATAGGCCGGGTCGTCGGCCCAGCCCGGCTCGCCGACGACGCGCGCGAGGCGCTTGAACAGGCCGTTGCCGACGACATGCGTGAGGACGTGACCGTCGCGCGTGGCGAAAATGTCGGTCGGCGCGCTGGTCTGGCCGCGGTTGCCGCTCGGCACGCGATTGAGGTCGAGCACGGCCTGTTCGATGAGCGCCGCGTTGAAGAACGCGAGCGAGGTACCGAGCAACGCCGCCTGGACGTGCTGCCCGCGCCCGCTCGCGCGGCGTTCGTAGAGCGCGGCAAGGGTGCCGAAAGCGCCGAGTGCGGCGGTCCCGAAATCGGCGAACGGCGTCGCGCTGCGTGCCGGTTGGCCGGGCTGTCCGGAGAAGAACGCCGAGCCCGACATCGCCTGGCCGATGCCGTCGAAGCCGCCGCGGTCGCGCCACGGCCCGGCATGGCCGAATCCCGTCTGCGTGGTGAGGATGATGTCGGGCTTGATCGCGCACAGGCTCTCGTAGTCGAGCCCGGCGCGCGCCAGTGCGCCCGGTGGCATGTTGGCGATGACGACATCGGCGTCGGCGACCAGCCGGCGCACCACCTCGCGCGCGTCGGGATGCTTGAGATCGAGCGTGATCCCGCGCTTGTTGCAGCCCGTCTCGAGAAACACGGCGCTCGCGCTCGGGCTGACCGGCCCGACGAAGCGGTCCTCGCTGCCACCCGGCTTTTCGATGCGAATGACGTCCGCGCCGAGATAGCCGAGCAGCGCGGCACAGTAAGGCCCGGCGATGTAACGCGCGAAGTCGAGCACGCGCACCCCGGAAAGCATGCCGCCCTGGCTCATCGGTCCTCTCCCCTGGTCGAATCAGCAGCCGCGCAGCATGTCCGATGCGACGGGCGGTGCGCAACCGCCGCTGCGCGCCGTCACAGGCCGGAGGGACGTTTCTGCAGCTTGCGCTGCAGCGTGCGTCGGTGCAGGCCGAGCTTGCGTGCTGCGTCGGAGATGTTGCCGTCGCAGGCGATCAGGGTCTTCTGGATATGTTCCCATTCGAGGTGCTGCAGCGGCGTCGGCTCATGCGCCAGCGCGGTGTCCGGATCGGGCGCGGCGCGGCCGAAGGCGGCCAGGATTTCGTCGGTATCGGCCGGCTTCGTGAGGTAGTGTGCAGCACCGAGCTTGATGGCTTCGACCGCGGTCGCGATGCTCGCGTAGCCCGTCAGGACGACGATGCGCGCGCCCGGTACGATATCGAGCAGCGGCGTGACCAGCTGCAGACCTGAATCGTCGCCGAGGCGCAGGTCGAGCACGACGAACGCGGGGCGCAGCTGCTCGGCGCTGGTGAGCGCAGCGTCGGCATCGGCCGCGACGGCGACCTCGTAGCCGCGCCGGCGCAGCGCCGCGGCGAGGACCACGCGGAATGCTTCCTCGTCGTCGATGACGAGACAGGTCTGGGGCGTGTCGTTCATGACACCGCGAGCCCGTCGAGCGGGATACAGATGCGCGCCGTGGTGCCGTGTCCGGCGCGCGGTTCGAATTCGAGCAGGCCGCCCAGGCGCTCGATGATGGAGCGCGCCAGCAGCAGCCCGATGCCGAGGCCATCCGCCTTGGTCGTGACGGCTTCGCGCCCTAGGCGCACGCTGAGCTCGGGCGCGATGCCGCCGCCGTCGTCGGCGACGGAGACGACGAGTTCGGCCGCCGACCAGCGGCAATCGACCTCGACCTGGCTCGTCGCGGCTTGCGCCGCGTTATCGATGATATTGACGATGGCCTGTGTCAGCACCCGGTCGATCACGATCTCGGGCGCCGGGAGCGTGCCCTCGCCGTGAAAGTCGAGCAGCAACTCGGGACGGCGCCCGCGCCATTCGGCGACGATGCCGTCGAGCCACGCATCGACGGCGACGGCCTCGCCGGCGCCGGCCTGCAGGTTGCCGGCGTCGACGGACATGCCGGCGAGGATTGCTTTACAGCGCTGCACCTGTTCGCGCAGCAAGCCGAGCTGTTCGCGTATCTGTGGATCAACGGCCTCGTGTTCGAGTTCGCCGGCGATGACGGCCATGGTCGACAGCGGCGTGCCCAGCTCGTGGGCCGTGCCCGCGGCCAGCGTCCCGAGGGCCATGTAGCGTTCGGCCTCGAGCGCCTCCTCGCGCAGTGCCGCGAGTTCATGGTCACGGTGGCGCAGGTGCCGGGCCAGGCCGGCGACGAACCAGGCCACGCACAACGCGGTCAGCATGAAGCCATACCACATGCCCCACACGTGCAGCCCGAACAAGCCGTGATGCTGGTGTGCGCCGGCCATCGGCACGGGTGCCAGCATGAGCGCCGTATAGCAGCCGATGGCGAGCGCCGTGATCGCCGCGGTGGCCGGTGCCGGCATGGCCGCTGCGGCGAAGACGATGGGCAGCAGGAACAGCGAGATGAACGGGTTGAACGCGCCACCGGTGAAATAGACCAGTGCCGAGAGCGCGATCATGTCGGCGATGAGCTGGACCAGGTAACGGCGCTGCGGGGCGCCGCGTGGGGTCGTTCCGCGGCGCCAGCCGACCAGCGTGACGAGGCCGAGCGCGACGAGCACCCCGCTGACGGCGCCCCACGGCACGGGTACCGCGTAGACACCGTGCATGACGCCAAGACCGAGGCACAGGCCACCGATGGCGAAAAGCCGGATCAGCAGCAGGTAGCGCAGGATGCGGTCCATGGGTTCGTTGTCGGGTGTGAGGCCGGACGTCAGCCGGAATGCCACCATGATCGGTCATCCCGTGGGACCTTGCACGTGCCTGCGACAAACTGTCGCAGCCCGCGAGCCGCGTATCTGATCTGGTTCAGCATGGATTCATCGGTATGGCGCTATGCTGAGCCAAATCATGCGGTCTTGGCGCCGCCGCGAACCGAAAGGAGAGATCGGACGTGTTCAAGCAAACGAGCCTAAGCCTGGCACTTGCCGGGATTGCCGCCACCGCCCTCGCCGTGCACGAGCCGCGCGTCGAGCCCGAAGGTGCGCCGCCGGCCTACGCGGTGGCCTGTCCGGAGGGCGCGGCGGACGCCGGTGCGTGCGAAGTCGACCAGCTCACCTACGACGGCTGGAAGACCTACAAGATCGAATGCCAGCAGTGCCACGGTGGCGGTGGCATGGGCAGCACCTTCGCGCCCAACCTGATGACGCGCTTCAACGAGAGCGGCGTCGATTACGGCCGCTTCCTCTACGTCATGGAACACGGCTACCAGGGCCAGATGGGCGTGATGCCCTCGCTGGCCAAGAACCCGCGCGTGCAGAAGAACAAGGACGCGGTGTATGCCTACCTCAAGGCGCGTGCCGACGGCGCGATGCCCAACGGCCGCCCGCCCAAGCCGGACGACACGCCACCGCAGCCGCAGGGCGCGGCGACGAATGAAACCGAGACCGCGGCAGCCGCCACGACGGCGCCGCCTGGCACCGCTTCAGCTGCAGCGTCGCCGGCGCAGGCCGCGGACGCGGCGCCGGAAGCTGATAACGGCACGGGCGGCGCGCCGAGCTACTCGGTCAGCTGCCCCGAGGGCACTGCCGACGCCGGCGCGTGCACGGTCGACCAATTGACTTACGACGGCTGGCGGACATTCAAGATCGAATGCCAGCAATGCCACGGTGGCGGCGCACTCGGCTCGACGTTCGCGCCCAACCTGCTGGTGCGCCTCAACGAGGGCGGGGTCGATTACGCGCGTTTCCTCGATGTGATGGAAAACGGCTTTCAGGGGCAGGTGGGCGTGATGCCGTCGATGGCGAAGAACGCGCGCGTGCAGAAGAACAAGGAAGCGGTGTTCGCGTACCTCAAGGCACGTGCCGATGGCGTCATGCCCAACGGCCGTCCGCCCAAGCCCGGGTCCTGAGGGCCGCCATCCCGGTCTCGCCCGGCGCGATGACGCCGTGCCCGGCAGCGAACGCGGCCGTCGGGGCAGCCGCGTTCGCGAAATGGCGTGACGCCTACACGTCCAGCCGGTAGGTGTCGCCGTCGGTGACGAGGCGGCCGGCGGTCGGGCCCGCGAAATGCGTGCCGATGATCAGCGTCGGCGAGTCGGCGTACTCGCCGAACACGCGCCGCCGCGTGGCCACGGCCATGTCGTTGTCGATATCGAACGGGCTGACCAGCGCCGGATCCCAGAACTGGATCGGGTGGTGGATGAAATCGCCCGTGATCATCGCCGTCTCGCCTTTCGACTCGATCAGCACCGAGCAATGGCCCGGCGTGTGGCCCGGGGTCGGAATGAGACGCA
>JAPOKK010000268.1 GCA_029977665.1 Pseudomonadota bacterium
AGGATGGCGACCAGTGGCGTGTTGTTGAAAAAACCGCTCATCAGCGCGGTCGGCCATACCAGGCGGTGCTGCGCCGAGCGTTCCGAGCGCGGCGTACCGAGCAGGCGTTCGACGAGCAACTGCATCGCGCCGGTCTCGCGCACCCCGGCGGCGACGACGAACAGCGCCGCGATCGTTACCACGCCCTCGTTGGCGAGGCCGCCGAAGGCCTGCGCGGCGTCGAGCAGGCCAAACACGAGGCTGCCGTCCGCGTGGCGCACCGGCACGACCATGAGCAGGGTCACGCCGGTCCAGATGACGATGTCCGGTGCGCGCCCGTAGCGCATCAGCATGGCGAGCACGAAGACGAGGACGAGGGCGGTGACGAGGACGGGTGACATGGCTTCCGTGGCCTGCGGGGAGGGCGCCTGCTGCGCTGCGAGCGTAGGAGAATCGGGCCGCGCCGGCAAGCGCGGCGCGTCCCCCGGTTACGGTCCGCGCAGGTGTTCCGTGACGGGCTTCGCGCGGTGCAAGTTCGGCTCGCCGCTTCTATACTGCGCCTCCCGCAATGCCGCCCACAGGAACACCCGCATGCCGCCCGCCGATGTCGACGTCATGATCGAAAAGACCCGCGTGATGCTCGTCATGCAGGACGAGATGAACAGCCGGGTCGACGCCGACTGGCGCGAGAGGTCCCGCGAGTGGTACCGCGCGATCTGGATCGAGTGCGCCGAGCTGATGGATCACTACGGCGGCTGGAAGTGGTGGAAGCACACCACGCCCGATCTCGAGCAGGTCATGCTCGAAATCGTCGACATCTGGCATTTTGGCCTGAGCATGCGTCTCGAGCAGCACGATGACCTCGACGTTGCCGCACGCGAGATCGTCGCCGAGTGGCAGGCGCCGCCGGGACACGGCGAGTTCCTGCCCGAAGTCGAGCGCCTGGCCGTCACCGCGCTCGCCTCGCGCACCTTCGCGGTCGGTTCGGTGGCCAGGCTCGTCGCGCTCTGCGGGCACGATCTCGATCACCTCTACCGCGCCTACGTGGCCAAGAACGTGCTCAATTTCTTCCGCCAGAACCACGGCTATCGCAGCGGCGAGTACGTCAAGACGTGGCACGGCCGCGAGGACAACGCGGTGCTCGCCGAGCTGCTCGTGCGTCTCGACAGCGACGATCCGCGTTTCCGCGACGCCGTCTACGACGCCCTCGAAGCGGCCTACGCCGGCGTCGTCGCGGCGCGCTGAGCGCGCCCTCCCGGCAGCTTCGTCATCCTCAGGCCTGCGCTTCGAGCCAGCGCTCGGCGTCGAGCGCGGCCATGCAGCCGGCGCCCGCGGAGGTGATGGCCTGGCGGTAGACAGGGTCGCACACGTCGCCGGCGGCGAACACGCCCTCGACGCTGGTCGCGGTGGCATAGCCGTGGCCGTGGCCGCTGCCGGTGACGCGGATGTAGCCGCCGTCCATGTCGAGCTGCCCGGCGAACACCGCGGTGTTCGGCTGGTGGCCGATGGCGATGAAGGTGCCGTGCACGGCGACCTCCTGGCGTGCATCGCTGGCGACGTCGCGCACGCGGATGCCGGTGACGCCGGCATCGTCGCCGAGAACCTCGTCGAGCACGTGGTTCCACAGGATCGAGACGTTGCCGCCGGCGGCTTTTTCGAGCAGGCGGTTGGCGAGGATCTTCTCCGCCCGGAAGCTGTCGCGCCGGTGCACCACGGTCACTTCGGAGGCGATGTTGGACAGGTACAGTGCTTCCTCGACCGCCGTATTGCCGCCGCCGATCACGGCCACCGGCTTGCCGCGATAGAAGAAGCCGTCACAGGTGGCGCAGGCGGAGACGCCGCGACCCTTGTAGGCTTCTTCGGACGGCAGGCCGAGGTACTTGGCCGAGGCGCCGGTCGCGATGATCAGCGCGTCGCAGCTGTAGCTGCCGGCATCGCCATGCAGCACGAACGGACGCGCGCCGAGCTCGACCCGGTTGATGGTGTCGTAGACGAGCGTCGTGCCGAAGCGTTCGGCGTGGCGCTTCATGCGTTCCATCAGCTCCGGACCCTGTACGCCGGCATCGTCGCCGGGCCAGTTGTCGACGTCGGTGGTGGTGGTCATCTGGCCGCCGACCTCGAGGCCCGTCACGAGCACGGGTTCGAGCGCGGCACGGGCGGCATAGACCGCCGCCGTGTAACCGGCGGGACCGGAACCGATGATGATGAGGCGATGGTGCTGCGTCGTCATGGGCGCGAATCCTACCATGGCGTCCGCTGCGTGCCAGCGTCCCGCTACGCGGCCCCCGCGCGGCGTTGCGGGGGCGTCATCGTGACGGGCATTTCGAAGCGGGCGGATGAGCACGTATACTCGCACGCCCCACGCCGACACCCCACGGAAGCCGTCCATGCCTGCCATACCCTCACAGATGCGGGGCGTCGAGGTCACCGCGCCCGGTGGTCCCGAAGTCCTCGCCGAAGTCAGTCTCGCGACGCCCACCGCGGGTGCCGAGGAAGTGCTCATCCGCGTGCTCGCCGCCGGCGTCAACCGACCCGACTGCCTGCAGCGCGCGGGGCACTACCCGGTACCGCCCGACGCGAGTCCGCTGCCGGGTCTCGAAGTGGCCGGCGAGGTCGTCGCCGCGGGGGAAGGCGTGACGCGCTGGCGCGTCGGCGACCGCGTCGTCGCGCTGACCCACGGCGGCGGCTACGCCGAGTACTGCGTCGCGGACGCGGGCCACTGCCTGCCCTGGCCGGAGGGCTTGTCGGCCGTCGAGGCTGCGTCGTTGCCCGAGACCTGTTTCACGGTGCATTACAACCTCGTCGAGCGCGGCCGTCTCGCGGCTGGCGAGCGCGTGCTCGTTCACGGCGGTTCGAGCGGTATCGGCACGACCGCCATCCAGGTCGCGCGGGCGCTCGGCGCGGAGGTCGCGACCACCGCCGGCAGCGCGGCGAAGTGCGATTACTGCCGCGAGCTCGGCGCCAACCACGCGCTCAATTACAAGGACGGCGACTGGGAAGAGGCCCTGCGCGGCATCTACCCCGAGGGCGTCGACGTCGTGCTCGACATGGTAGGCGGACCCTACGTGATGAAGAACGTGCGCTCCCTCGCCGCGGACGGCCGCTACTGCATGATTGCCTTCCTCATGGGCCCCAAGGCGGAGGTCAATTTCGGCCACGTGCTGACGCGGCGCCTGACCATCACCGGTTCGACCCTGCGGACGCAATCGGTCGCCGCCAAGCGTGCCATCGCCGCGGCGGTGGAGCGCGACCTCTGGCCGCTGGTGGCCGCGGGCCGGCTGCGCACCCACATTCACGCTACATTTTCGCTCGCCGAGGCCGCTAGGGCCCATGAGCTGATGGAGTCGAGCGCGCACCTGGGCAAGATCGTGCTCGAGGTGGCGCCGGCTTGATGCCGGTCAGGGCGCCGGCGCGTAATCGGCAGGCGAATCGGGCATAATGCGGCCCGCCACGGGGTTACCCGGTGGCCGTTCCGTCAACTATCCAGTCGAGAAATTCTTGCACGAGGAGGATCTGCGTGCGTTCCAGCTACCTCTTTACCAGTGAGTCGGTGTCGGAAGGGCATCCGGACAAAGTGTGTGATCGCATCTCCGATGCGGTCGTCGATGCCTACCTTGCCGCCGACCCGCTCTCGCGGGTGGCCTGCGAGACGCTCACCACGACCAATCGCATCGTCGTTGCCGGCGAAGTCCGCGGTCCGTCCTCGATCACGGCCGAGACGGTCGAATCGCTCGCGCGCGACGCGGTGAAGTCGATCGGCTACGAGCAGGACGGCTTCCACTGGGCCAAGGCCGAGTTCGAGTTCTACCTGCACAAGCAGTCCGTCGATATCGCCCAGGGCGTCGATAGCGCCGCCGACAAGGACAAGGACGAAGGCGCCGGCGACCAGGGCATCATGTTCGGCTACGCCTGTCGCGAGACGCCGGTGCTGATGCCGGCACCGATCTACTATTCACACCGCATCCTGCAGGACATGGCGAGTGCGCGTCACAGCGGCGCGGCCGCGGGCCTCGGCCCGGACTCGAAGAGCCAGGTCACGCTGCGTTACGAGAACGGCAAGCCGGTCGGCGCCACCTCGGTCGTCGTCTCCACCCAGCACGCCGAGGAACTCAGCCAGCAGGAAGTCCGCGAACTCGTGCGGCCCTACGTCATCGCCGCGCTGCCCGACGGCTGGATGTGTCCCGAGGACGAGTTCTACGTCAACCCGACCGGCCGCTTCGTGAT
Organism: Pseudomonadota bacterium; assembly: GCA_029977665.1. Classification (GTDB taxonomy): domain Bacteria; phylum Pseudomonadota; class Gammaproteobacteria; genus JACKNG01. The sequence goes on from JAPOKK010000268.1 coordinate 4,204, forward strand.
TGGCGGCCCGGACGGCGATGCCGGCCTGACCGGGCGCAAGATCATCGTCGACACCTACGGCGGTGCCGCGCCGCACGGTGGCGGCGCCTTCTCCGGCAAGGACCCGAGCAAGGTCGACCGCTCCGCGGCCTACGCTGCGCGCTACCTGGCGAAGAACGTCGTCGCCGCCGAACTCGCCGAGCGCTGCACGATTCAGCTCGCCTACGCCATCGGCGTGGCCAAGCCGTTGTCGCTCTATGTCGATCTGCACGGCACCGGCCAGGTCGAGGAAAGCCGCCTGGAAGAGGCGCTGATGGACGCCATGAACCTGAGTCCGCGCGGTATCCGCGAGCACCTCGGTCTGAACCGCCCGATCTACGAGCGCACCGCCGCCTACGGGCACTTCGGGCGCGAGCCCGAGGCCGACGGCGGGTTCTCCTGGGAACGGACTGACCTGGCCGACAAACTGAAATCGGCGCTGGCCTGATCGGAGCGGCCCGCCCGTGCGTATGAGCTGGCGGCAGGACGGGGCGGTGTCACGCGACGCGCCCGCCGTCAGCGCGGCGTGGACGGCGCCTGCGGCCTGCCGCGCGAGACCGTGGTCCGCCGTCACGCCCGATCGTCCGGTCGACGTGCGGCACGCAGACCCGACCGCCTGTCCATGCCGTGCGGGACCGGGGCGCTGAGCCCGGGGTCCGGCGAAACGAACCGCATCAACGAGGAATTCCAATGCTGCAAAAGACCAAAACGAGCCGCAAGCAGACGGCCAAGAAGGCGGCCGACTACGTCGTCGCCGATATGGGCCTGGCCGCTTACGGCCGCAAGGAAATCGAGCTTGCCGAGCAGGAGATGCCGGGCTTGCTGGCCATGCGCGAAGAGTATGGCAAGTCCAAGCCGCTCAAGGGTGCGCGCATCACGGGCTCCTTGCACATGACCATCCAGACCGCCGTGCTGATCGAGACCCTGCAGCACCTCGGTGCCAAGGTGCGCTGGGCGAGCTGCAACATATTCTCGACCCAGGACCATGCCGCGGCGGCCATCGCCAAGACCGGCACGCCGGTCTTCGCGGTCAAGGGCGAATCCATTGCCGACTACTGGGATTACACCGCCAAGCTGTTCGACTGGCATGGCGGCGGCGTTCCCAACATGATCCTCGACGATGGCGGCGATGCCACCATGCTCGTCCACTATG
>JAPOKK010000013.1 GCA_029977665.1 Pseudomonadota bacterium
CACGCGGCGCGCGCTCGGCACGCGCTTCCGGGCGACGCGCGCCGCGTGACTCGCTCGCGGGGCCGCGTTCGCGCCAGGCGCGCTCACCGCGCGGCGGTTCGAGCAGCAACGGTTCCTCACCCTGCACGAGCTTTGCCAGCGCCGCGGCGATGCGCCGCGGGTCGACGTCGTGCTCGCGCTGGTAGCGCTCCACGAGTTCGAGGTAGTCGTCGAGATCGGCGGCGGCGAGCGTGTCGGAGATGCTCTGCATGAAACGCGCGAGCCGCTTGTCGTTGATGACCTCGGCCGAGGGCAGTTCCATGCGCTCGATGGGCTGGTTGGTGGCGCGCTCGATGGTACGCAGCATGCGCGTCTCGCGCGGCGCGACGAGCAGGATGGCGTCGCCCTGACGGCCGGCACGGCCGGTACGGCCGATGCGGTGCACGTAGACCTCGGGGTCGTAGGGGATGTCGTAGTTGATCACGTGGCTGACGCGTTCGACATCGAGGCCGCGTGCCGCGACGTCGGTCGCGACGAGGATGTCGAGCGTGCCCTGGCGCAGCTCGCCGATGGTCTTCTCGCGCTGCTTCTGCGGCATGTCGCCGTTGATGGCCGCGCAGGCGAAGCCGCGCGCCTGCAGGCGGTCGGCGAGTTCGAGCGTCGCGTGCCGCGTGCGCACGAACACCAGCACGCCCTCGATGCTTTCGCCTTCGAGGATGCGTGTGAGGGCGTCGAGCTTGTGTGCCCCGCCGACCACGCAGTGACGCTGGCGGATGGTCGCCGCGGTCGTCGTCTGCATGCGGATGCTGATGGTCGCGGGATTGTCGAGATGGCGTTCGGCGATCTTGCGGATCGGTGGCGGCATGGTGGCCGAGAAGAGCGCGATCTGGCGGTCCGGCGGGGTCTCGCCGAGGATCCACTCGATGTCTTCGATGAAGCCCATGCGCAGCATCTCGTCCGCTTCGTCGAGCACCAGGCATTTCAGGTGTTCGAGGGCGAGCGTGGCGCGGCGCATGTGGTCCATCACGCGGCCCGGGGCGCGGACGACGACATGCACGCCGCGGAGCAGCGCGCGCAGCTGCACGCCGTAGTCCTGGCCGCCGTAGATGGGCAGCACGTGGAAGCCGGGCAGGTCGGCGGCGTAACGCTGGAAGGCCTCGGCGACCTGGATGGCGAGTTCGCGCGTTGGTGCGAGTACCAGCGCCTGCGGCGCGGCCAGCGCGAGGTCGATGTGCTGCAGCACGGGCAGCGCGAACGCCGCGGTCTTGCCGGTGCCGGTCTGCGCCTGGCCGATCAGATCGCGGCCGGCGAGCAGCAGCGGAATGGTTTCGCGCTGGATGGCGGTCGGCGTTTCGTAACCGACCGCGGTGAGGGCGGCGACGAGGGCGTCGCCAAGCGCCAGGTCGCGGAACGACTGCGGCGTGGAGGAATCTTCGGACATGGGAGCCACCTGGCACGGACGTGGGACGGCGGGGAAGCCGACCGGGGCGGCGCATTATAGGCGCCCTGGCCGAATACGCCAGCGCCGCGTGCCCGGCGGCGCCGGCCGCGCGGGTCCCCGTGCCGCTCGCGAGCACGTAGAATGGGCTCGACCCCTGGCAACCCGGCCGCGTTGCGCGACCGGTGACGCGCGGCGAGCGCGAGGAGCACGCGACATGAATCACTACGACGTCATCATCGTGGGCGCCGGGCTTTCCGGCATCGGCGCCGCGCGCCGCTTGCAGGACGAATGCCCGGGCAAGCGTTTCGCCATCCTCGAGGGGCGCGACGCGATCGGCGGTACCTGGGACCTGTTCCGCTACCCGGGCATCCGCTCCGACAGCGACATGTACACCATGGGCTACGACTCCAAGCCGTGGCGCGAGCCCAAGGCGATTGCCGACGGACCGTCGATCCTCTCCTACGTGCAGGAGGCCGCGCGCGAGCGCGGTCTGGTCGAGAAGATTCATTTCGGTCACTGGGTGAAATCGGCGGACTGGTCGAGCGCCGACGCGCGCTGGACCATTACGACCGAACACGCCGGCAGACCCGAGACCTTCACCTGCACCTTCCTCTACATGTGCAGCGGCTATTACAGTTACGAACAGGGCCACGCGCCGTCGTTCCCCGACCGCGAAGCGTTTGCCGGGCCGGTCATCCATCCGCAGCAGTGGCCGGACGATCTCGACTACGCCGGCAAGCGTGTGGTCATCATCGGCAGCGGCGCGACGGCGATGACGCTGGTGCCGGCGATGGCGCAGCGCGCCGCGCACGTCACCATGCTGCAGCGCTCGCCGACCTACGTCGTCTCGCTGCCGGCGGAGGACGCGGTGGCCAACCTGCTACGCAAGGTGCTGCCCGAGCAGCTCGCCTACCGCCTCATCCGCTGGAAGAACATCCGCTTTCAACGCTGGGTCTACCGGCAGACCCGGGTCAAGCCGGACAAGGTGCGCGCCAAGCTGCTCGGCATGGTGCGCAAGCAGCTCGGCCCCGACTACGACGTCGAGAAGCACTTCACGCCGAGCTACAAGCCCTGGGATCAGCGCCTGTGCCTCGTGCCGGACGCGGATCTGTTCAAGGCCATACGCAGCGGCAAGGCCGAGGTCGTCACCGACGAGGTCGAGCGCTTCAGCGCCGAGGGCGTGGTGCTCAAGTCGGGACAGACGCTGCCGGCCGACATCATCGTCACCGCGACGGGGCTGGAGCTCGTGCTGCTCGGCGGCGCGAGGTTCAGCATCGACGGCAAGCCGATCGACTTTCCCTCGCGCTGGTCCTACCGCGGCATGATGTTCTCCGACGTGCCGAACCTCGTCTACACGCTCGGCTACATCAATGCTTCGTGGACGCTGCGCTCGGAACTCGTCGGCGAATACGTCTGCCGGCTACTCAATCACATGGACGACAAGGGTGTGACGGTCTGCACGCCGCGCCTGCGCGAGTCGGACCGCGACATGCCCGAGCGCCACCTGATCGACGACTTCTCTCCGGGCTATATCCGCCGTGGCATGCACCTGTTCCCGCGCCAGGGCGATCGCGATCCCTGGCAGAACCACCAGAACTACCTTGCCGATCGCGAGGCCATTCATCACGCACCGATCGAGGATGGCGTACTCGAATTCACGCGCGCGGACGAAGCGGCGCGCGACGGCGAGGGGGCGGCACGAAGCGCGGCCTGAGTCCGGGCTCAGTCGGCGAAATCCGGCGCGACCGCTGGCCAGGGGCGCGCCTGTTGCAGCACGTGGCCGGCATCGAACAGCAGCGCTTCGCCGCCGCGCCGGCCGACCAGCTGGTAGCCCCAGGGCACGCCGAGGGCGTCGCATCCGCCCGGCAGTGACAGCGTCGGGCAGCCGCTCAGGTTGGCCGGCGCGGTGTAGGCGACGAAGCGCCGCAGTCCCGCGCTGCGCATCTGCCGCGCGGCCTCGGCTCGGCTCGGGGTGAGGCCGTGCAGGACGGGAGAGAGCAGGACGTCGACCGCCGCGAACAAGCCTCCGAAGCGGCGCGCATAGTCGTCGACGCGCTCGCTGGCCCGTGCCATCGCGGCGGCGTCGAGCGTCGCACCGTAATCGAGCAAGGCGCTCAGGGCCGGGCCGTAATCAGACGCGCGCGCGGGATAGGTCGCCGCGTGGGCGTCACTTGCGGCGCGGGCAGTCAATACGAGCCAGTCGTCGGCCTGCGCGCCGAGGCGCGGGATCGCGAGCGGCACGATCGTCGCACCGGCGGCCCGCAGGGTCGACACTGCCTCGCGCAGCGCCGCGGCAACCGGCGCTGCGACGTCCTCGCCGCACCACGCTTCGTCGTAACCCACGCGCAGCGCGAGGCGGCCGCGCGGCGGTTGCCAGGCGGGGGCCTCGGCAACCGCCGCACTGGCGACGTGCCACAGCAAGGCCACGTCGCCGACGCTGCGCGCCAACGGACCGACGTGGTCGAAACACGGCGCGAGCGGGAACACGCCGTCGAGCGGGATGGCGCCGTGGCTCGGTTTGAGGCCGACCACGCCACAGCAGTGCGCCGGGAAGCGGATCGAGCCGCCGGTGTCGGAGCCGAACGAGCCGAACGCGAGCGCCGCGGCGACGGCGACGCCGGAGCCGCTCGACGACACCCCGGTCCAGGCGTCGGCATGCCACGGGTTGCAAGGCGCGGCCAGCGAAGGGTGGTGCGCCCCACAGGCGGCTTCGGTGGTCTGGTGTTTGCCGATCAGCACCGCGCCGGCTTCGCGCAGCCGCCGCGTCACGGTTGCCTCGCCGCCCGGTCGCCAGTTGCGCAGTGCGCGCGAGCCGACGTGCGTCGGTGCCCCGGCTGCGCTGATGATATCCTTGAGTCCGAGCGGCACGCCGGCGAGCGGCCCGAGCGGACGCCCACGGGCACGGTCGGCATCGATCGCGGCGGCTCGTTCGAGTGCGAGCTCGGCGGTGATCGTGGCGTGCGCGTGCAGCGCCGGTTCGAGTCGCGCAATGCGGGCAAGCAGGCGTTCGGTCAGATCGCGCGCGCCGAGTTCGCCGCAGCGGATGCGCGCGGCCGTCCGTTCGATCGACGCACTGAAGATCCCGCCCATGGCGCATCTTTACACGAAGAGGCGCCGGGGGCGCGTGCGGCGTATGCCGTACGCGTCGTTGCCGGCTTGCCGCGGCAGCGCCCTTCAGGCGCTGGCGCCGGCCGCGATCCAGTTGCCGTGGAAGCCGGGCGGAACCCGGTGCGGTAACGTGACCGTGGCGAGCGGCGGTGCAGTGAAGTCCGCGGCGTCGAGCACGGTGAGCGCCGTGGTGTCGTCGTTCATGTCGACGACCAGCCCGAGCAGCCAGCCGTCGTCCTCGGCCGCATCCGCGCTGCGCGGCACGAACACGAACTCGCCCGGGTGGCGCCCAGGGCCGAAGTCGTGCACGGCGCGCTCACCGCGCTCGAGGTCGTGGCGGAACAGGCGCGTATCGGTGACCAGCCCGGGGCCGGCGGCGGCCGCCGCCATGCAGTAGGCATAGCGGTAGGGGCTGCCGGTGCGACGTTCGTCGTAGCGCGGGAACTCCTGGCCTTCGTTATCGACGATCTCGCGCGCGACCGCCGCGGCACCGGGGGCCAGCGTCCAGCGCTCGAAGCTCATGCGCGAACCGTCGGGGCCATCGTAATGGTCGTCGAACATGCGATCGTGGGCGACGACATCGACCACGACGCTGCCGTCGGCGCGTTCGAACGCGTTGGCGGGGTGGAACACGAAGCAGGGATCGACCGCGTACCAGCGCATGTCCGCCGCCGTGCCGGTACGCGGCAGCAGGCCGACGCGTGCCGGGTGCTCGGGGTTCCAGCGGTAGGGGAACGGGTGTCCGGCGAGCAGCAGTGCCATGGAGAACGTGACCGGCAGGTCGAGCACGATCACGTAGCGTGGCGTGATGGCGCAGTCGTGGATGCAGGGGCCGTCGGTGACGGTAATCGGTTCTTCCCGAACGACCCGGCCGGCGGCGTCGACCACGGTGTGCCACACGGTGTCCTGCACGTCGCCGCGGTAGCAGATGGCATGCAACTCGCCGTTCGCCGGGTCGCGATGCGGATGCGCGGAGTAGGGGCCGGCGAGACCGCCGGCGAAATCGTCGTAGCGCTGCGTTTCGAGGTTGTCGTCCAGCAGTACCGGCGCGGTGCCGGCCTCGACCAGCGCCCAGGTACGCCCGGCATGCGCGATGACGTTGGTGTTGACGACGCCGCGCTCGCGCCCGGGCGGCGCCGGCACCGCGGTTTCGCCGAGCGCGGTACTGACCGCGTCCGAGTGGATCCAGCGATTGCGGTACCACGTGGCCCGGCCGTCGTGCAGGCGTATGCCGTGCACCATGCCGTCACCGACGAACCAGTGGTGCGTGGCGGGGTTCGGCGCGACCAGCGGATTGGGCCCGATGCGCAGGTAGCGGCCGTCGAGCGCCGGCGGCAGGCAGCCGGTGACGGGCAGGTCGGTGAGGGTGTGCTCGGCCGTCAGCGGGGTGTGGATACCGCTCAGGTAGGGATGTGCGTCGCCCCGCGTGCGGACCGCGTTGGCGGCGCGGGCGACGCCGCGCGCGCCGGCCGTGATCGAGGAGCGGATGAGTTTCTCGACTTTGCTCGACATGGGACCTCCCGGGCGCTCGCCGCCTATGTTTACGATGTAAACATAGGCGGCGCATGGTAACGTTGTCAACATGGGAACGCAGCAGCACAAGGCCACCTATCACCACGGTGACCTGCGCCGCGCGCTGATCGAGAGTGCCCTGCAGCTGCTCGAGACGCGCGACGACGGCGATGTCGGCCTGCGCGAGGTCGCCCGCCACACCTGCGTCAGTGCAACCGCCGTCTACCGGCATTTCCCCGACAAGGCGGCGCTCTATGCGGCCCTCGCCGCGGAAGGTTTCGAGCGCCTGGCCGACGCCCAGCTCGCGGCCGCCCGTCGGGCGCGCGAGGACAGCGCGGCGTTCCGCGCGAGCGGCCAGGCCTACGTGCGTTTCGCGCTGGCCAACCCGGCGCTGTTCCGCCTCATGACCAGCCACATGCACCGGGACGGCAGCACCGGTGTCCTGCTTGCCGACAATCGCGCCGCGCGCCTGCTACGCGAGCAGGTCGCTCGGCTCATGCCGGCGGCGAGCGAGGCGGAGCGTGCGGTGACGGTGGTGCAGGCGTGGGCCCTGGTACACGGACTGGCCGTGCTGATGCTGGGCGGACGCATCCCGCCGGACGCCGCACTGATCGAGGCGGCGGTCAACGAGTTCCGGCCCTGGCGGCACTGAGGGTGCCGCCAGGCGGTCAAGCCCGACGCGCGGGCGGCGCCGGGACGTGCGTGTCAGGCGTTGTTGCTGCCGCCGTTGCTGTTGCCGTTGTTGTGGCGGTCGCGCGCGATCTCCGCGCACAGTGCCGCGACGTCCTGCGGACTGCCGAGGATCACCGGCACGCGTTCGTGCAGTGAGCCCGGTTCGACGTCCAGGATGTCGCCGCTGCCAGTATCGCCGCGGCCGCCGGCCTGTTCGATCAGCCAGGCCATCGGGTTGGCCTCGTACATCAGCCGCAACTTGCCGTTCGGCGCCAATGCCGTTGGCGGATAGAGGAACACGCCGCCCTTGAGCAGGACGCGGTGGACATCGGCGACCATCGCGCCGGCGTAGCGGCTGCCGTAGCCCTGACGGCGGCAGTTGTCGAGGAACCGCCGGTAGCCGGCCGGGAAACCTTCGACGTTGGCCTCGTTGACCGAGTAGATCTTGCCGCGTCGCGGGATCTGCACCTTCTCGCCGGCGCGCACGTAGTTGCCGATGGCCGGGTCGAGTACGAACATGTCGACGCCGTCGCCGAGCGTCATGACGAAAATGGTCGACGGGCCGTAGAGCACGTAGCCCGCGGCGACCTGGCGCCGGCCGGCCTGCAGGTTGGTCTCCTCGCCCGGGGCGACCTCGTAAATTGAGAAGATGGTGCCGACGCTGCCGCCGACATCGAGATTCGACGAGCCATCGAGCGGGTCGAACAGTACCGCGTAGCGGCAGCCATGGGCCGGCGGGCCATCGACGACGATGAGGTCGTCGTTCTCTTCGGAGCCCAGGACGACCACGCCTTCGCGCGCCTGGAGTTCCTGGATGAGGACCTCGTCGGCGATGACGTCGAGGGCCTGCTGGTCCTCGCCCTGGACGTTGACTTCGCCGACGGCACCCAGGTTGCCGTCGAGACCGGCCGTGCGCAGCCGCGCGGCGATGACCTTTGAGGCGCTGGAAATCGCCGAGACGATCCAGCTGAGCGAACGGCTGCCATCGGTACGGGCAGCGCGCTCGGCAGCAAGCAGGTGGTTCTGCAGCGTCTGCGGCGCGGGACGGTTACGTAGCGGTACGACGACGGAAGCGGGCTCTGCCATGAGGGGCTCCTTTGGTGTTCGTGCTCGGGTTTTCGTTGTCACTATGGGGAGGCATTGTGACCGCACGACGTCAGCGCCGCTGTGAGCACGTTCTAAGATTACGCAAGTTAACAATCCTCTCTTGCATGCAAGGCGCGGGCCCGTTCCCGATGCCCCCGCCGCGGCGCGATCGCGGTCCCGGCCGGACGCCGCGGCTGCACCAAGATGGGGAGGCGCGTGCACGATTACGGCCCACGACGGTCTGGCTGCGGCCCCGTCACCTGGCGCGCCGAACGTGCGGATCGGCCCTGTGGATGCACGTTTGCGCGTGATTGGCGGTCTCGTGCCGAATGCGCTGGCACGGTTCTCGCTTCGATTGCCGGCAATCGCACCAGCGGCGCGCGGCGCGCCCCGGGACATTGCTCAAGAACACCTGCCAGCTCATCGCTTACCCCAATCGCATCGGCGCCGGTCTCGGCGATCTCCGCTTCGCGCTCGACAACTACTTCCATACCGCGGTCGGCGGCGTGCACGTGCTGCCGCCGTTTCCGTCCAATGCCGACGGCGGCTTCTCGCCCATCTCCCATCGCGAGATCGATCCGGCCTACGGTACGTGGAGCGATCTCGAGGCGATTGCCGCCGCTTACGACCTCTGCCTCGACATCACGTTGAACCACATTTCCGACGCGTCGCCCGAGTTCCAGGATTTCCTCGCGCGCGGGCGCAGCTCGGAATACGCGGGGCTGTTCGTGCGTCTCAGCGAGCTGCCCGACATCGGCCCCGACGACCTGGCCAAGATTCATATCCGCAAGGAGAAGGTGCCGTTCCGCGAGGTGCAGTTCGGTGACGGGACCGTCGACCGCGTGTGGTGCACGTTCACCGAGAACCAGATCGATCTCGATTACACGAGCGAGGACACCTACCGCTTCGTCGGCGACATCATCGCGTTTCTAGCCGCCCGCGGCGTCAAGCTGTTCCGCCTCGACGCGTTCGGCTATACCACCAAGCGCGTCGGCACGAGCTGCTTCCTGGTCGAGCCCGATGTCTACCAGATCCTCGACTGGGCCAACGGCGTGGCGAAGAGCCACGGCGCCGAGATCCTGCCCGAGGTACACGATCATCCGAGCTACCAAAGCGCGATCGGTCAGCGCGACATGCGGCCCTATGCCTTCGCGCTGCCGCCGCTGGTGCTCTACTCGCTGCTCGATGCCAACAGCCGCTACCTGAAGAACTGGCTGCGTACCTGCCCGCGCAACCAGATCACCGTGCTCGATACCCACGACGGCATCTGCATCCCCGACGTCGAGGACCTGCTGCCGGCCGAACGCGTGCAGGACCTCGTCGACAACGTGATCCAGCGCAGCGCCGACCCCATCATGCGCGGCTCGGCCGCGAGCGTGCATTCCGTCGGCGCCATCTACCAGCTGACCTGCACGTTCTACGATGCGCTCAAGCGCAACGACGACGCCTACGTCTGCGCGCGCGCCATCCAACTCTTCACGCCCGGCATACCGCAGGTCTACTACGTCGGCCTCTTGTGCGGCACGAACGACGAAGCCCTGTGCGAGAAGACTGGTGAGCCGCGTGACATCAACCGCCACTATTTCACGCTGCCCGAAGTGGAGGAACGCCTGGCGACGCCGACCGTCAAGCGCCTGCTGCGCCTGATGAGCTTCCGCAATAGCTATCCCGCCTTCGATGGCGAGTTCGAGCTGCACTATTCCAACGACGCCAGCCTGGTCGTCGCGTGGCGCAACGGCGAGGCGTGGTGCGAGCTGTTCTGCGACCTGATGTTCAAGCGCGCCACCATCGACTACTTCGACCTCGACACGCGCAGACGATTGTCCATGCGCTGCTGAGCGGCCTCGTGCCGCTCCCCTTCACCCGCTCGGAAGCCCTTCCCGCCCCGTTCAATCCCCTTCAAGTCCATTTCACAGGTGACCCGCATGCTGCTAGCAACCGACCTCGACGGCACGTACCTCGGCGGTTCGCGCGCCGATCGCGACCGTCTCTACCGCCTCATCGACGAGACCCCCGACATTACGCTCGCCTACGTCACCGGACGCGGCCTCGAGCACGTGCGCCCGCTGTTGTCCGACCCGTCGCTGGCGCGTCCCGACTACATCGTCTGCGACGTCGGCGCGACGATCGTCGATGGTCGTACGCTCGAACCCGTGCAGCCCCTGCAGGCCGCGATCGACGAGCGCTGGCCGGGCGAGCAGGGTATCGCCGAGGCCATGCGCGCTTACCCCGAAGTGTTGCGCCAGGACGTGCCGCAGCAGCGACGCTGCTCGTATTACTCAGACCCGGACGCGCTGGCGCGCGTTATGAACGAGGTCAAGCGCATCGCCGAAGACTGCGACTGCGACCTCATCTACTCGGCGAGCTGGTACCTCGACTTCCTGCCGCGCGGCATCAACAAGGGCTCGACCGTCCGCGAGCTCGCCAGGCTGCTCGACATCTCGCTTGAGGACGTGCTGGTCGCCGGTGACACCCTCAACGACCTCAGCATGTACAAGATCGGCTGCCGTGGCGTGTGTGTCGGGCGCTCGGAACCGGAGCTGCTCTACGAGACGCGTGAACGTGAGCATATTCTCCACGCCCGACGTTCCGGCTGTGGCGGCATACTCGAGGCGCTGGAGCATTTCGAGTTCGTCGACGCGCCGGGGCTGCGTGGCGAGAAGCAGGCCGTAGCGCCGGGTGAAGCCGAACTGGTCATGCTCTACCACCGCCTGCCTTACGCGGAGGTGATCGAGAACGGCGTCGTCGAACGCCGTCCCCATGCGTCACCGAACGGCATCCTGCCGACGCTGCTCGGTTTCTTCAAATCCGCGCGCTCGGCGGGCTCCTGGGTGGCCTGGTCGGTGCACGAGGACGACGAGGCCCCGTTTGAGAAACGCACCGTCGTCGACGAGGCGCAGTACCCGAACCTGGTCTGCTCGCGCGTGCCGCTCAGCAAGCACGAGGTCGACGTGTTCTACAAGCGCTTCTCGAAAGAAGCATTCTGGCCGCTGCTGCACACCTTCTGGGAACGTTCGGCGTTCAACGAAGAACACTGGCAGATTTATGTCGACATCAACCGCAAGTTCGCGCGGCACGCGGCCGAGGAAGCGGCCGACGGCGCGCTGGTCTGGATCCACGACTACAACCTGTGGATGGTGCCGGGCTTCCTGCGCGAGCTGCGCCCCGACGTCCAGATTGCCTTCTTCCACCACACCTACTTCCCTTCGGCCGACGTGTTCAACGTGCTGCCGTGGCGCAACGACATCATCGGCAGCCTGATGCAGTGTGATTACATCGGCTTCCACATTCCCCGGCAGCTCGAGAACTTCATCGACTGCGTGCGCGGCGTGATGCCGGTCGAGGTACTCGAACGCACGCGCTGCGCGCCGCGTTTCCTCACCTACGGTTGCGCGGTGGGCATCGAGCACATGACGACGGCGATTCGCGTCAACGACCATGCGCTCAGGCTCGGCGCGCACCCCGTCGGCCTCGACATCGCGCGCATCGATCACCTCATCGAGCAGGACAGCATCGCTGCGCGCGTCGAGGAGCTGCGTGCGATGAACGACGACATGCAGGTGATCCTGTCGGTCGAGCGCCTCGATTTCACCAAGGGCGTGCTGCAGAAGCTGCAGGCCTACGAGCAGCTGCTGGAAGAGAACCCGGATCTCGTCGGGCGCATCACCCTGATCGACGTCTGCGTGCCGGCGGCGCGCGAGATGACCATCTACCAGGAGCTCGAGCGCCAGATCGACGAATGCGTGGGGCGCATCAACGGGCGTTTCGGCAAGCTCGGCTACATGCCGGTGCAGTTCCTGTTCCAGCCGTTGCCGTTCGAGGAACTCGTCGGCCTCTATGCCATCGCCGACGTCATGTGGATCACGCCGCTGCGCGACGGCCTCAACCTCGTTGCCAAGGAGTACGTCGCAACCCGCTTCAAGACTGCGGGGCACGGCGTCCTGGTGCTCTCGGAGTTCACCGGCGCAGCGGCCGAGCTGCACGGCGCCATCCTCACCAATCCGCACGATCAGCGGAACCTGGTCGACGCGGTGCTGCGCGCGTTGAATCTCGACGAGCGCGAGGCACGCAACCTCATGACCACGCTTTACAACATCATCGAGTACAACGACGTCGACAGCTGGGCACAGGAGTTCATGGAAGCGGCACGCGGCGCCTGCCTGCCGCGCCAACCCACGCTGACGCCTGCGCTGGTGGCGAATCGCGCGGCCGTCTGAGCGCGCCGGGCGGCATGCCGACTCTCGCGAGCGCCGACTACCTGGTGCTCGCGGCGTACGCCGCGGTACTGCTCGTCGTCTGCGTGCGCGTCTACCAGCGCGCGCCGCGCGACGACGAGCTGTTCCTCGCCGGGCGCAGCCTCGGTGCCGGCGTTGTCGGCTTGTCGTTGTTCGCGTCGAACATTTCCTCGACGACCCTGATCGGCCTGCCGGGCGCCGCCTGGCAGAGCGGCATCGCGGTGGCGAACTACGAATGGATGGCGGCGCTCGTGCTGCTCGCGAGCGCCTACCTCGTCGTACCGCGTCTGCTTGCGGCACGCGTGACGACCGTGCCCGAGTTTCTCGAGCAGCGCTTCGGCACCGGCGCGCGGCGCTACCTCTCCGGCACTTCGCTGTTCCTGAGCATCGTCGTCGACACCGCCGGCTCGCTCTATGCCGGTGCCCTCGTGATCATGCTCTTCGTGCCCGGCTTGTCGCTGGGCTGGACCTGTGCCGGGCTCGCGCTCGTCGCCGGCCTGTACACCGCTGCCGGCGGACTGCGCGCGGTCGTCTACACCGACGTGCTGCAAACCGTCGTGCTGCTCGTCGGATCGCTGACCCTCGCGTTGATCGTATTCAGCGAGTTCGACTTTGAGTGGCGCCGCTTCGTCACGGCCGTGCCGGCCGATCATCTCTCGCTGCTGCGGCCGCTCGACGACCCGGCGCTGCCCTGGCTCGGTACCCTGCTCGGGCTGCCGATCATGGGCTTCTACTACTGGACGATGAACCAGTACGTGGCTCAACGCCTGCTCGGCGCGCGCGATGTCGCGGCGGCCGGACGCGGCGCAGTACTCGCCGCGCTGCTCAAGCTCGCGCCGCTGTTCGTGATGGTACTGCCAGGCGCGATGGCTTTCGTGCTGCTGCCCGACCTCGCGCGCGGTGACGAGGTGTTCCCGCGCCTCATCGCGACTTACGCGCCGGCCGGCCTGGCCGGGCTGATGATCGCGGGGCTGGTCGCCGCCATCATGTCGAGCGTCGACTCGGCGCTGAATTCGGCCTCGACGCTGGTCATCGTCGATTTCGTCAAGCCGCGCCGGCCGCAGCTGGACGCGCGCGCGAGCGCGCGCCTGGGGCGTGCGACCACGATCGCCATGATGCTGCTGGCAGTTGCCTGGGCGCCGGCCATCGCTTCGTTCGAGGGTTTGTTCGCTTACCTGCAGCAGGCGTTTGCTTACGTCACCGCGCCGCTGGTGGCGCTGTTCGTGCTGTCTCTTCGTCGGCGCCGGCCCGGCCCGCGGGCGGCGCTCGCCGGCACGCTGAGCGGGCACGTGATCAGTGCGGCCTGCTTCGTCGCGGCGCAGGCTGGCTGGCTCGGCCTGCACTTCACGCTGATTGCAATGATCCTCTTCCTCGTCACCCTGTTCGCCTGCGCGCTGTGGCAGCGTGTGCTGGGCGAGGCGTTGCAGGTCGATGCGTTGCAAGTAGGCGCCCTCGGTGCGGTGCCGGCCAGCGCCTGGCGCACGCTGCCGCGCAGCGTGCACGCGGGGACGGCGCTCACGCTGGCCTTGTGCGCGCTGCTCGTGTGGCAGTTCCGCTGACGCTCAGCGGGAGACGAGCGGCGGCGCGGGCATCGCGAACGGCGCGGCGCGCTCGAAGGCGCGGGCCGCGCGCAGGACCGCGCCGTCCGCATACATCGGGCCCACGAGCTGCAGACCCACCGGCAGGCCTTCGGCAGTGAAGCCGCACGGGCAACTTGCCGCGGGCTGCCCGCCGAGGTTGAACGGGTAGCTGTAATGTGCCCAGTCGATCCACGTCGCGAGGCCGCAGCCGGGCGGCACCTGGTCGCCGGCAGGGAAGGCCGCCAGCGGCAGGGTCGGCGTGGCCAGCAGGTCATAGTCGGCGAGCAGCGCCGTGAGGCGTTCGCCGACCGCGATGCGTGCGTGCATCAGCTCGGCGAAATCGACGAATGAGAACTTCTCGCCGGCTTCGAGCAGGGCGACGAGGCCGGCGTCCATCTGCACGCGTTCGTCGCGCGAGCGGTGGTGCTGGGCATAGGCCTGGGCGGCCTGCCAGTAGCGCGTGAAGAGCTCACCCAGCGGACCCACGGGATCGGCGATGGGGATGACGTCCGCGCCGAGGTCGGCGAGTGTCTCGAGCGCCGCGTCGACCCGGGTGCGGACCGGGGCGTCCGCGGAGCCACCGGCGAATTCGGCTGCATAGGCGATACGCCAACCGTCGATACCGCCGTCGAGCCGCGCGCCGCACGGCGCGAGCGATTCGCGCGGCAGCGCCATCCAGTCGCGCCGGTCGGGCGCCGCGATGACGTCGAGCATCAGCGCGGCATCGGCGACGCTGCGCGTCAGCGGGCCCGCCTGGGTTAGGCGCAGCGGCGAATGCTGCGGGTAGCGCGGCACGCGCGCGAAGCTCGGCTTGATGCCGAACACGCCGCAGAAAGCCGCCGGTATGCGGATGGACCCGCCGCCGTCTCCGCCCAGGTGCAGCAGCCCGAGATCGAGCGCCGCGGCGACTGCCGCGCCGCCGCTGCTGCCTCCCGCGGTGCACGCCGGATCCCAGGGATTGCGCGTGCTGCCGGTCAGCGGCGACTCGGTCACACCGGCCCAGCCGAACTCCGGAGTCGTGGTCTTGCCGAGAAACACCGCGCCGGCGGCGCGCAGGCGCGCCACGGGCGAGGCGTCGCTGCTCGCGGGCACGGCTGGCGTGAGCCGGCTGCCGGCGCGGGTCGGCCAGCCGTGCACGTCGTTCATGTCCTTGATGGTGACCGGTACGCCGTCGAGCGGGCCGCACGGCGCACCGGCCTGCCAGCGCCGCTCGGACGCGCGCGCCTGTCTGCGCGCGGCCTCCTCGTCGACCATGACGAAGGCGTTGAGGCGCGGGTCGCAGGCCGCGATCCGTGCCAGCGCGGCGTCAACGACCTCGCAGGGGGACAGCTCGCGCGCACGGTAGGCACGCAGCAGGGCAACGGTGTCGCGGCGCGCCTCAGGCATGGCGCACGCGCTTGCCGGGGCGCTGACTAAAGAGAACAGGCACGTGAACATGTTAACGCCTGCCCGCCGAGCACGCCGGCCGGTTGGGCGGGTCGTGTCACAATGTCGGCATGCTCGCGCGCCTCGGACACGTCCGCCGCCTGCCCGTCGTGCTGTTCGGCCTGCTGGCCTGCCTCGTCGCTTGCGGCGAGGCGCCGCACGGCGACGGTGGCGTGCCACCGCCGCGCCAGGAGGCCGCTGCGCGGCACGCCGAGCGTTTCATGGTCGCCGCGGCCAACCCCCACGCGGTCGCGGCCGGCCTTGCCGTGCTGCGTGCCGGCGGCAACGCGCTCGACGCCGCGATCGCGGCACAGATGGTGCTCGGCTTCGTCGAGGCGCCGGAGACCGGCATCGGCGGCGGCGGCTTCCTGCTCTACCGCGAGGGTGCGAGCGGCGCGATGCATGTCTACGACGGCCGCGAGACGGCGCCCGCGGCCGCCGGCGCCGCGCGCTTCCGCCCGTTCGGTGTGACCCTGCCGTGGCCCCTGGCCGTGGTCAGCGGGCGCGCCGTGGGCGTGCCGGGACTGGTCGCGATGCTCGCGCAGGCGCACGCCGCGCACGGTGCGTTGCCGTGGGCGGCATTGCTCGAACCGGCGGCGCTGCTGGCCGAGCAGGGGGTGCCGATGCCGCCGCGGCTCGGACAGCAGCTCGCCGAGGCGCCACTGCTCGGCTGGTTCGGTGACATGCGCGAATATTTCCTGCGCCAGGCGCGCGCCACGCCGCCGCGCGTGGTCAACCCGGCTTACGCGGCGACGCTGCGCGAGCTCGCTCGCGATGGTCCCGGCGCGCTCTATGCCGGTCCGCTCGCGCGCGACTTCGTCGCGCGGGCCCGCGCGCGACGCTGGTTGCCGAGCGATCTCACCGAGGCCGATCTCGCGGCTTACGCGCCGCGCGAACGCCGTGCCATGTGCCGGCCCTACCGTGTCTACACGGTGTGCTCGATCGGGCCGCCGTCCTCGGGCGGCATCGCGCTGCTGCAGATCCTCGGCATGCTGTCCCGCTTCGACCTTGCCGCGCTCGCGCCGGTCTCTGCCGAGGCGGTGCCCCTGGTCGCCGAGGCGAGCCGGCTCGCCTTTGCCGACCGCGAACGCTTCGTGGGCGATCCGGACTTCGTCGACGTGCCGACCGTCGCGCTGCTCGACGCCGATTACCTGGCACGGCGCGCGGCGCTGATCGACCGTGACCGCGCGCGCGGAGTAGCGCCGTCCGGTGCACCCCCGCGGCGCGCCGTCGCTGCCGTGCCGCATCTGCCGGCGGCGCGCGACGGCGGAACCTCGCACCTGTCGGTCGTCGACGGTGCCGGCAACGTGGTCGCCCTGACCAGTTCGAACGAGGCGCCCTTCGCCGGGCGCATGATGACGCGCGGTTTCCTGCTCAACAACCAGCTCACCGATTTCAGCTTCGCGCCGGAACTCGATGGGCAGCCGCATCCGAACCGGGTCGCCGCCGGCAAGCGGCCGCGCAGCTCGATGACCCCGGTGATCGTGCTCGACGCCGCGGGCGAGGTGAAACTCGTGCTCGGCTCGCGTGGTGGAAGCCGCATCATCGGCTACGTGACCAAGGCGCTGATCGGCGTGCTCGACTGGGGGCTCGACGTGCAGTCCGCGATCGCGCTGCCGAACTTCGTGCACCGCGGCGAGGTGCTCGAACTCGAACAGGACACGTCGCTCGCGCGGCAGGCAGCGGCCCTCGAAGCGCGTGGCCACGACGTGGCGGTGCGCGCACTCGGCAGCGGTCTGCACGGCATTGAGCGTGTCGTCGACGGCTGGCGCGGCGGCGCCGACCCGCGTCTCGACGGGGTGGCCCGCGGTGATTGAGCATGGCGGGCACCACCGCCTCCGGCCGACGGCGTTGACGCCCGGACCCGCGCTGGCGAGGATCGGTGCCGATTCTTTCGAAGGAGCAGGCACGTGACCCAGGCCGTGATCTCGGTGCTCGGCGAAGATCGCCCGGGCATCATCGCCGCGGTCTCGCAGGCGCTGCTCGACGCCGGCTGCAACATCCGTAGCGTCAGCCAGACGCTGCTGCAGGCCGTGTTCGGCGCGCTGTTCGTCGTCGCCATGCCCGATGAAGTCGACGAAGCGGCGCTGGCTCACACGCTCACCGCCGCGCTCGAAGGCCTCGATCTGGACGTCATCGTGCATGCCTATCCGGCCGGAGCGGCCGCGTCGCGCCCGCATGCCGAGCCCTTCGTCGTCACCACGCACGGCCCGGATCGCCCCGGTATCGTCGCCGCGGTCAGCGGCGTGCTCGCGCGTTACGGCGTCAACGTGACCGACCTGCAGGCGGTGTTCGAAGGCGGCGACCGGCCCGAGGCGAACGCCATGATCTTCCAGGTCGACGTGCCGGATTCGGTATCGCTGGCCGCGCTCAAGGCCGATCTCGCTTCGGCCGCCGAGCGCCTCGGGCTCGAACTCAACGTGCAGCACCGGCGGCTGTTCGAGATCATGAACCGCATCTGAGGCGCGCCGCGCCGGTACCCATCGCGCAGGCTGGAGGGCCATGACATGCTCGGCAAGCAGGAAGTGATCTCGACGCTCGAGATGCTCAAATACGAGCATCTCGACCTGCGTACGGTCACGCTCGGCATCTCGCTGCTCGACTGCGCGAGCGACGACGTCCGCGTGTTCACGGCACGTGCGAGACAGCGCATCGAGACCCTCGCCGCCGCGCTGGTCACGACCTGCGACCGGCTCGGCGCGACCTACGGCGTGCCGGTGGTCAACAAGCGTATCGCGGTCAGCCCGATTGCGCTGGTCGGCGCGCCTTTCACGGCCGCCGAGATGGTCGAGGTCGCCCGCGCGCTGGACACCGCTGCAGGCAATGTCGGCGTCGATTTCGTCGGCGGTTTCAGTGCGCTGGTGGAGAAGGGCATGGCCGCCGGCGACCGCGCCCTGATCGACGCTGTGCCCGAGGCGCTGGCGACGACCTCGCGCGTGTGCGCGTCGATCAACGTCGCCACCACGCGCGCCGGCATCAACATGGACGCGGTGCTGCGCATGGGCGAGACGGTCAAGGCGACCGCCGAGCACACCGCGGGTGATGACGGTCTCGGCGCGGCCAAGCTGGTCGTTTTCGCGAATATTCCCGAGGACATCCCATTCATGGCCGGTGCCTACCTCGGCGTCGGCGAGGGCGACGCCGTGATCAACGTCGGCGTGAGCGGGCCGGGTGTGGTCAAGCGCGCGATCGAGCGCGCCATCGAGGCCGAGCCCGGCATCGACCTCGGCCGTCTCTCCGAAGTCATCAAGCAGACTGCGTTCAAGGTCACGCGCGCCGGCGAGCTGATCGGCCGCGAGGTTGCGCAGGCACTCGGCGTGACCTTTGGTGTGGTCGACCTGTCGCTCGCGCCGACGCCGACGCGCGGCGACAGCGTCGGTGAGATCTTCCGCAGCCTGGGCCTGGCCAGCATCGGCGCGCCGGGCAGCACCGCGGTGCTCGCCATGCTGAACGACGCGGTGAAAAAGGGCGGGGCTTTTGCCAGTTCCTACGTCGGCGGGTTGTCCGGCGCGTTCATTCCGGTCAGCGAGGACCTCGAGATCGCCGCCGCCGCGGCGCGCGGCGACTTGTCGATTGAGAAGCTCGAAGCGATGACCAGCGTGTGCTCGGTCGGGCTGGATATGATCGCGCTGCCCGGCGACACCAGCGCCGAGGCGCTCGCCGCGCTGATTGCCGACGAGATGGCGATCGGTGTGATCAATCGCAAGACCACCGCGGCCCGGCTCATCCCGGTGCCGGGTAAGACGGCCGGCGAGCACGCGCGTTTCGGTGGTCTGCTCGGTGAAGCGACCATCATGGCGCTGCCGCACGGCAGCGGCGGCAATGCCTTCGTGCGCTTTGGCGGACGCGTACCCGCGCCAATCCAGAGCCTGGTCAACTGAACGCGGCGGCGCGCATCGGGATTCAGTCGGTCGGCCCGCCCTGCGCCACCCAGGTGGCGCACGACGCGCCGAGTTCGTTCTCAGCCAGACGCTCGTAACGGGCGATGTCGGCAGCCGGCAGCACGGCGCGCCAGCGCCCGTTCGTGCCCTTGTGGATGAAGCGCGTGGCGCCGCCGTCCATGCGCTTCCTGATGTGCGGCGCGATGCGCTCGGCGTTCGCCTTCATGTAATCGAACGTGCAACGCTGCACGATCGCGGGCCAGCGGGCCGGGGCTATGTCGATATCGAGGAAGTCCGCGACGCGACGCATCTGGCCCTCGAGGTCGGCAAGCAGGTCGTTGTAGTGCAGCAGGAGCACGTTGGGCAGTGCTCGGACTTCCCACCAGGAGCGCACGTTGCCGAAGAACGGCCAGGCCGGGTAGCCATCGCCGTCGAGCCAGTCGCGGAAATAGCGCGCGATGTCGGCGCAGGGGCGTTCTAGCGGCGGACCGACGCGACCGGGGGTGTCGTTGATCATCGCGTAAGCCGCGTCGTTGTAGGCCTGGTGGTGGTTGTACCAGCTCATCAGGGCGTCGCGGCCGTCGCGAGCGATATACAGGTATCGCGCCCGTGACGAGAAGACCAGGGCATCGACCGGCAGGTGCGTCTTCATGAAGCGCCGGTGCGTCTGCGCCTCGAGCATCGCGCGTACTTTCTCGATCGGCGCATAGCGCTGGTCGATCCAAGGCGCGAGATCCATGATGGGCACGGTATCGGCGTCGTCGAACAGCAGCTGTGCGACGATCTGCTGCATCCAGGTGGTGCCGGACTTGGCCCAGGTGGCGATGACGATATCGCCGTCGCGAAACGCGAAGCCGTTCCAGCGCGTCGAGTCCATGTGATGATTCTGCAGCTCGCGCTGCTTGAGCGGCCACGCCGGTGGCGTTGCATCGTGCGCACTCATGGGCAGTCCTCCGGGGCGATGCTGCGGTAGCGCCGACGCGCGGTCATGACGCGGGCCCGGGTCAGGCGCACACGCGCGCCTCGACCGGCAGTGACTTTAGCCCGAACAGGCGGTTGTTCGGCATCCACTCGGGTTCGCCGGCCAGGCTGAAGGTAAGGCCGCTAGCGCGGAGTTCTTCGAGCACCACGCGCAGCTCGAGGCGCGCCAGCGCGGCGCCGAGACAAAAATGCACGCCGGCGCCGAAGCCGAGGTGGCGATTGGGCGAGCGAGCGATGTCGAACGTGAACGGCTGCGCGAACACGCGCTCGTCGCGGTTGGCCGACATCTCCCAGAACGTGACCTTGTCGCCTTCGCGGATGCGCTGGCCATGCAGCTCGAGGTCACGCGTCGCGGTTCGGCGCTTGTAGACGGAGGGCGTGGTCCAGCGTACGACCTCTTCGACCGCGGTCTTGACCACGCCGCGGTCGGCGCCGAGGCGTAGCCATTGCGCGGGATGCTCGATAAGCGCGAGCATGCCGCCGCTGATCGCGCGCGTGGTGGTCTCGGCGCCGGCCGGGAACAGCAGCGAGAAGAACGAGCGCAGCTCGTGGTCGCCGAGCCGCGTACCGTCTTCCTCGAGTTCGGCGTGGACGATGGCCGAGAAGATGTCGGTGCCGGGTTGCGCGCGTTTCGCCTCGATCAGCGACTGCGCGTAGCGCCGCACCTTGTTCGCGTAGTCCGACGCGATGACCGATTCGGAGGCCGACTCGATGCCGGCATCGACCCAGTCGACGAGCATCTCGCGATCGTTCTCCGGTACGCCGAGCACGATGCAGATCGCCTGGGTCGGAATCTCGCGCGAGAAGCGTCGCGCGAAATCGAAGCGTTCGCCGTCGCCGATGGTCGCGAGCAGTGCCCGCGTGCGCCGCCGGAGTTCGTCTTCGAGCGCGTTGACCGCGCGTACCGTGAAGCCCTTGTTGACCAGCGCGCGCAGGCGACGGTGGTAGGGATCGTCAGTGTGGTTGAGCACCTTGCCGGCGGTCGGCTCGTCCTTGATCGCGGTGCCGCCGCCGCTGCGCCCGCCCGCGGTGTCGGAAGAAAAGCTCGCCGGGTCCATGATGATGGCGTCGACATCGGCATGCCGGCTGACGACCCAGAAGCCCTCGCCGTCGGGGGTTGCCGTGGTCGGTGCGTGCCAGTAGAGCGGCGCGTGCTCGCGCAGCCAGGTGAAACTCGCGTGCGGGAAGCCACCGGCGAAGCTGCGACCGTCGGAAAGGTCGACGACGGGCGGGATGCTCATGCGGGTTTCACCGGCTTGCGCAGCGATGGCAGCGTGACGCCGGCAGCCTCTTCGAGCACTTTGACGGTAGCGTAGAAGTCCTCGCCGCCGAGTCCGCGCGCGAGGGCCTGCTGGTAGATGCCGTGGGCGGCCTCGGTCAGCGGCATGGCGGCGCCGAGAGCGTGGGCCGAGTCGAGTGCGAGCGCGACGTCCTTGGCCGCGATGTCGAGCGCGAAGACGCCGAGATCGAAGCGCCGCGAGAGCGTCAGCGGCGCGCGGGCCATGAACGGCCCGGCGGAACTCGCCTTGAGCACCTCGAGCAGGTCGCTCGGATCCATGCCGGCCCGGGCGCCCATGACGAAACCCTCCTGGACGAGCACGCTCGCGCAGAGGAAGACCTGGTTGTTGATCAGCTTGGTCAGCGTACCGCTGCCCGCCGGGCCGCGGTAGAAGACGTGCTCGGCCAGGGACTCGAGCAGGCCGCGGACCGTCTCGAAAGCGTCTCGCTCGCCACCGACCATGATGGCCAGGCGCCCTTCGCGCGCGGCCTGGCTGCCGCCGGACACCGGTGCGTCGAGATAGGCGATGCCGCCGGCCGCGGCGCTTTCCGCAAGGCGGCGATTGAGTGCGAGGTCGTTGGTCGAGAGATCGACGACCGTGCGCAAGGCGCCGGCCCGGGCGAGCAGCCCTGCGTCTCCCGACACGACCGCCTCGATCTGCGCCGGGCCAGGCAGCGAGAGCAGCACCGTCTCGCACGCGTGCGCGAGCTCGGCGACGCTCGAGGCGACGACCGCGCCCGCGGCGCGCTGGGCAGCCAGCGCCTGCGGGTCGACGTCGAACGCGCGCACCGCGTTCCCCGTCTCGAGCAGCCTGAGTGCCATCGGGCCGCCGATGGTGCCGCAGCCGATGAAGCCGACTTCAGCCATGTGCCCGTACCTCCCCGCGCGCATGCCGTCCGTTGTCGAGCGTTGGTTGAACGACGCGCACCGTTGCCGCAGTCGGCGGTGCGCGTCTCGTTCCCGGCGCCCGGTGTCCGACACGCCGCGATCGAACGCGTCAGGCACCACGCGGGGCGCCGGGCCGGCGTGTCAGCTGGCCAGCTCGAAAGCCTCCAGTTCGGGTTCGCGCATGACCTCGAAGAAGCGCGAGCGCGACCACGGCCAGCTCGCCGGCACGCCGTTCTTGTCGAGGTACCAGCTCTTGCAGCCGGTCGACCAGATGGAACGCTTGGCGACCGCGGTGCGCTGGCGTTCGAACTCGGCGGCAGCTTCCGCGCTCGCGCTGATCGCGCGGCACTCGCCGGCGCGGACCCGGTCCATCAGTTGCAGGATGTAGTTGACCTGGTGCTCGGCAATCTGGATGAGCGAGAAGTTGCCGACCGGGCCGTTGGGCCCGTTGAGCATGAAGAAGTTGGGGAACTCGGGGATCGAGATCGAGAGGTAGGCGACCGGGTGGTCGGCCCATACGTCGTCGAGATTAACCCCGTTGCGCCCGAGCACGGTGGTCGGGCGGATGAAGCTGTCGGCGCGGAAGCCGGTCGCGACTACCAGTACGTCGAGATCGCGCAGCTCGCCGTCGGCGAGGCGCACGCCGCCCGGCTCGACGCCCTGGATGGGCGTGGTCACGAGGTGGGCATTGGGATGCTGGATGGCCTCGTAGAAATCGCTCGAGAAAATCAGGCGCTTGCAGCCCGCGCGATAGTTCGGGCGCAGCTTCTCGCGCAGCTCGGGGTCGCGCACGTTGTCTTCCAGGTTCGCCAGGCACTCGGCCTCGATGCCTTTCATCTCGTCCGACTCGGCGTCGATGACCGCGTTGGAAAAGCGCTCGAACTCCTTGTTGGCGAGATCGCGCACTTCCTGCAGCAGGGCCGGGTTGCGCCGGAACTCGGCTTTCTGCTCCTCGCTGTAGGTGAGGTTCTCGATCGGCGAGATCCACTGCGCGGTACGCTGGAACAGATCGAAGCGTCCGACCTTATCGACCAGGGCCGAGGTGATCTGGATGGCGGTCGAGCCGGTGCCGATGACACCCACGCGCTTGCCTTCGAGCGGTACCGAGTGATCCCAGCACGCGCTGTGGAAGCAGGCGCCGGCAAAACTGTCGAGACCGGGAATGTCGGCGGTGTGCGGGTGGTGCAGCACGCCAGTGGCGGCGATGACGAAGTCGGCCTCGTCCTCGCGACCGCTGGAGGTGCGAATGCGCCAGCGGCCGTCCTCGAACGCGCAGTACGGCACGGCCTCATTGAAGCGGATGTACGGGATGACGTCGTACTTCTGCGCAACGCGTTCGAAATAGCTCTGGATTTCCGGGCCCGAGGCGAATGTCGAACTCCACTCCGGGTTCGGCTCGAACGAATAGGTATAGAGGTGGGCCGGCACGTCACAGGCGATGCCCGGGTAGGTGTTCTCGCGCCAGGTACCGCCGAGGCGGTCGGATTTCTCGTAAATGACGAAATTCTCGTAGCCCGCCTCGCGCAGCTTGATGGCGGACAGGATGCCGGCCATGCCGGCGCCGATGATCACGATGCGCAGGTCTTGGCCACTCGTCTGGGTGGTCGTCATGAAATGGTCTCCCCTTGGGCGCCCCACCGTCGTGGCGGCGCGTCTCGTAGCTTCGAACGCCCCGGTCGGGGCGGCTCAGTGGCGTAGTTTACGTCAACCGGTGCGTGGCTGGCGCCGGGGCAGCGGTTTCGTGGCGCGCACTTGACCTGGCTCAAGTGGTCGTCGCCGCCGACATGCTCGAAGCGGTACCCGGCCCGGTGGTGGACGGCGCCGACCGCCTCCGACACCATGGGCGCCTCGGGCGGCGCGACGCCGCTTGCACGGCTCAGGAAAACGAAGGGGGCAGGGGTATGGATCTGGGACTTGCTGGGAAGACCGCACTCGTCACCGGCGGTTCACGCGGTATCGGCCGCGCGATTGCCGCGCGCCTGCTTGCCGAAGGCGCCTCGGTCGCGATTTGCGCGCGCCACGGCGTCGAGGTCGAACAGGCGGGCGCCGCGCTCGCCGCGCAGGCGGCGGCCGGTGCCCGCGTCCATGCTGGTGCCGCCGACGTGACCGATGGCGCAGCGCTGAGCGCCTTCATCGACGCGGCGGCCGATGCCCTGGGCGGGATCGACGTCGTCGTCGCCAACGTCAGCGCGCTCGGCGGTTCCCCTGACGAGGAGACCTGGCGGCGCAGCATGGAAGTCGACATGCTCGGCACGGTGCGCACCGTCGACGCGGCGATGCCCTACCTCGAACAGTCCGCGGCCGGCGCCATCGTCGCCATCGCCTCGACTGCAGCGCTCGAGGCCTTTGGCGGCGCGCGCCCCTATAACGCGATCAAGGCGGCGGTCATCAACTACGTGTCGAACCTCGCCACCACGCTCGCGCCGCGCGGGATTCGCGCCAACACGGTCTCGCCGGGGACGATCTATTTCGATGACGGCGTATGGGGCCAGCGCAAGCGCGAGCAGCCCGAGACCTATGCCGCCGCGCTCGCCGGCAACCCGATGGGACGCATGGGGACACCGGAGGAGGTCGCCAACGCGGTCGCTTTCCTGGCCAGCCCGGCGGCGAGCTTCGTCACCGGGGCCAACCTGGTCGTCGACGGCGGTTTCACCCGGCGCATCCAGTACTGACTGACGCCCCTGCGCGCGATCCACGCGCACTGGTACGAGCTGCGGCGGAGCATCGGCACTCAGGCGAAGTGCTCTTCCAGGGCGCGCACGAGCCCGACGATTGCCTCGTTGAGCGGGGCGGCGGTGCCGACCTCCGCGGCAATCTGCGGCACCATGCCGTTGATGTTCGCGATCTCGGAGCGGCGCCCGGCCAGGTGGTCGAGCAGCATCGACGGCCGCGCGTGCGGGATCTTCTCGCCGAAGGCGGTGATGTAGGCGGCGGCGTCGTCGAAGGAGAATGCGACGCCCCGGGCACGGCCTGCCTGCCAGGCTTCCAGCCCGCAGCCGAGCGCCAGCGGCCAGGCGTGCGGGTTGGCCATCACCTCGCCGACGGTCATGCGCAGCACCGTGCAGGGGCCCGAGAAAGTCACGTTGCAGATGAACTTCTCCCACACGAGCTGGTTGATGTCGGCGTAACACTGGACGTTGAAGCCGGCGCCTGCCCAGGTTGCGGCGACCGCCTCGACGCGCGCGGAAATGCCGCCGTCCGCTTCGCCCAGCCGGACCAGCTCCATGCCGTTGTGGTGGACGTGGCCGGGCGCGACGAGTGACGCACCGAAACCGCCGGCGACGCCGACCAGGATGCGCTCGCGCGGCAGCACTCGGGCCAGCGCGTCGACCGCACCGAGACCGTTCTGGATGGTCAGTACCGGCGTGTGCGCCGCGAGCAGGGCCTGTGCGGCACGCCCGGCAGCCGCGACGTCGGCCGCCTTGGTCGCGATGATCACCAGGTCGCACGGGCCGGCGTCGGCGGCCCGGGTCGTCGCGCGCAGGCGGACGACGCGATCGCCGCTCGCGCCGGCCACGCGCAGACCGCTCTCGCGAATCGCGTCGACATGCGCCGCCCAGCTGTCCACGCCCCAGACCTCGTGGCCCGCGGCGGCCAGCAGGCCCGCGTAGACCGAACCCATGGCGCCGATTCCGATGATGCCTATCTTCACGTCACGTCTCCGCCCCTGTCATGGCGGTGATTCTCGCGCAGTTGCCGGCAAGGTGCGGTAGTTTTTCATCCGCCCCCGCAAGCATGTACATTAGCGCCGCTGGCGCTCTGCCAGACGCCAACAGGGGGGAGCCCGCGCCGTGGATGCCAAGAGCGAGTACGCCTACATCGACTACCAGTTGCCCGAGGCGCACATCGCGCGCATCGTGCTCAACCGGCCGGAAACCGCCAACGCCCAGGACACCCGGTTCCTCTACGAACTAAACGATGCTTTCGACCGCGCCGCACACGACGAGGACGTGCGCGTGATCATTCTCGCCGCCAACGGCAAGCACTTCTCGTCCGGCCACGACCTCGGCGAGAAGAACTGGTACGAGGCGATGCACGATTACGACACCGTCGGCACCATGTGCGGATTCACCTGCGCCGGGGCCGAGGCGCAGATGGCGCGCGAGGAGGAGATCTACGTCGGCTTCAGCGAGCGCTGGCGCAACATTCCCAAGCCGACCATCGCCGCGGTCCAGGGCAAGTGCATCGCCGGCGGGTTGATGCTGTGCTGGCCGTGTGACCTCATCATTGCCAGCGACGACGCGAGCTTCAGCGATCCAACCGTCAGCTTCGGCATCGGCGGCGTCGAGTTCTTCCACCACCTGTGGGAGGTCGGCGCGCGCAAGGCGAAGGAGATGCTGTTCACCTCCGACGCCATTTCCGCCGAGGAGGCGCGCGAACTCGGCATGGTCAACAAGGTGGTGCCGCGCGCGGAACTCGAGGAAGCGACGCTCGAGATGGCGCGCAAGATCGCCGCCAAGTCACGCTTTGCGCTCAAGATGACGAAGAAGGCCATCAACGGCGCGCAGGATGCACAGGGGCGGGAACTCGCCATGCAGAACGCCTTCCACCTGCACCAGCTCGCGCACACCCACTGGCTCAAGGTGTGCGATTTCCTCATGGACCCGAGCGGCCTGCCGGAAGCGACGCGCAAGGCGCTCGGTATCCGGCTCGAACAGGACTGAGTCCGCGGCACGCGCTGAATGTTATTCGAAGCGGCACTCGATGCGGCCGATCGCGCGTTCCTCGCGGAGGTGCGTGCTTTCCTCGACGGCGCACTCGACGCCAGCATCGTCGAGCCGGAAGACGCGCTGCGCTCTCAGGTCTGCGATCACCCCCGCCAGGAGGCCTGGATCGAGCGTTTGCGTCCGCGTCGCTGGCATGTCGGCTTCTGGCCGGTCGAGCACGGCGGCGCCGGGCTCGGCCAGGTCCAGAACTACCTGCTGCTCTACGAGCAGGGCCGGCGTGGGGCGCCGCTGCTCTCGCCGTTGAGCATCACCTACGTCGGTCCGGTCGTGATGGCGTTCGGCACGCCCGCCCAGCAGCAGGCGCTGTTGCCGGCGATCGTCGACGGGCGCGATCACTGGTGCCAGGGCTTTTCCGAGCCCGGTTCCGGATCGGATCTCGGTAGCGTATCGACATTCGCCGAGCGCCGTGGCGACCGTTACGTCGTCAACGGTTCGAAGATCTGGACCACGGACGCACACCACGCCAACAAGATCTTCTGCCTGCTGCGCACGCGTCGCGAGCAGAGCAAGGACGCGCTCAGCTTCCTGCTCATCGACATGGACACGCCCGGTGTCACGGTACGGCCGATTCGCCTGATGACCGGCGACCACGAGTTCAACCAGGTCTTTTTCGATGACGTCGAGGTGCCCGCCGAGAACCTCCTCGGTGGCGAGGGCGGGGGCTGGGCGGTCGCGAAGTACCTGCTCGAAATGGAGCGCGGCGCGTTCGTGTTCGGCGGGCGCCTGCGTCGCCGCTTCGAGCTGCTGCTGGCCGGCGCACGCGCACGCGACGACGTGCCGCGCGCGTTCTGGCACGAGGCCGCGCGTGTCGACGTCGAGCTGATGGCCTACGAGGCGACCGAGTTCCGTCTCGGCCACCTGCGAGCGCGCGAGGCGCAGACCGCCGCCGAACCCAACGTGATCAAGATCGGCTGGACCGAGACCATGCAGCGTATCGACGAACTGGCGCTGATGCTGGCGCGCGTGGACTGGCTCTACGCGCCCGAACCCACCCTTGGCCCGGGTAAGGACGGCCTGCCGATGTCGAGCTGGCTGGCGGGCTATTTCAACAACCGCGCGGCGACCATTTACGGCGGCAGCAACGAGATCCAGCGCGAGCTGATCTTCCGCAGCCTGCGCCGCGAGCTGACATGAGCCCGGCAGCACCTGCCGCGGAACGCCCATGAGCCTGACGCCGTCCCCGGAATGCGCGGCGCTGGTCGACAGCGCCGAGCGCATGGTGCGCGAACGCTATGACTACGCCTCGCTGCGTGCGGTGCTGGCGAGCGCGGACGACGACAGCCGGGCGCGCTGGCATGACTTCGCCGAACTCGGCTGGCTGGCCGTGCCGCTGGCCGAAGCCGACGGCGGCCTCGGGCTCGCGCCGTCGGTCGCGAGTGCGCTGATCGCGGCGCTGGGTCCGGCGGCGATGAGCGAGCCCCTGCCCAGCCAGCTCGCCCTGTCTGGCTACCTGCTGGGGCGCGCGCGGCCGACGCCGCGCCGCGACGCGGTGCTCGCGCGCTGGCTGGCCGGGGATAGCCTGCTGGCGCTGCTCGAGCCGCTGCCGGCAACGGGCATGGTGATGACGACGCACGGCGACGCGGTGCTCGACGGGCACGCCGGCGCGGTGCTCGATGCCGGCCTGGCCGACGTTCTCATCGTCGGCGCGCGGCAGGAGGACGGTGTGCCGGCCTACTATCTCGTCGACGCGGACGCTGAGGGTGTCGCGCGCCACGCGCGACGGGGCGCGGACGGGCGCGATTTCGCCGACGTCGCGCTGCGCGGTGTTCGTGTGGGTGCGAGCGAACGCCTCGACCTGACGGCAGCCGCACCTGGCGAGGCGCAGGGCTACTTTGCCTTGTTGCTCGCGTCCGAGTCGCTCGGCATCATGCACGCGCTCGTGCGGCTGACTGCCGAGCATCTTGCGCAACGCGAGCAGTTCGGCCGCAAGCTCATTGACTTCCAGGAACTCCAGCACCGCCTGGTCGACATGCAGCTCGAGGCCGTGCGCGCGGAATCGATGCTCGAAGTCGCGCGCCTCCACTGTGATCAAGGCGGCCTGGGCACGGCTGCGGCGATGACCTCCGCCGCCCTGTACCAGGCGGCACGATCGGGCCGGCGCGTCGCCGAGGAAGCGGTGCAACTGCACGGCGCGATAGGCATGACCGACGAACTCGTCGTCGGGCATTATCTCAAGCGCATCATCAGCAACGCGATCATCGGCGGTCATGCCGAGACGCATCTGGAGCGGGCCGCGAGTGCGCGCGGCATCTCTTCTCCTTCTCCTTGACAGCAACGAGACCAGCCATGCCCCAGACCAACTGTCAGACCGCGGCCATGCTCAGCGTCGGCATGACGCACGAAGAGCGCGTCAGTTTCAGCCACGAGGAAGTCGCGCGCTACTGCGAGCTCGCCAATGACCGCAACGCCATTCACCATGACGTTGCCGCGGCGCGCGTGCGCTTTCCCGGCGTGGCGGACATCATCGTGCCGGGGGGGCTGCTGCAAATCGCTATCACCGGCTTGTTCGGCACGGTGCTGCCCGGCGACGGCAGCCTGGGCCTGACGTTCGAGCCCGAGCGCATGCGCAAGCCGGTATGTCCCAACGAAGAGGTCGTCATCCGCCTCGAGATCACGCGGATCCGCGCCGGCATCATTGAATTCGACGTCGGCGTGACCAGCGGCGGCGGCGAGCCCATCAGCGGCGCCAAGGCGCGTGTGTTCGCTCCGGACGAGAACTACCGCCAGTGGTGGCTGACACAGCAGGCCGCCGCCGGCGAGGCCAGCGCATGAGCGGGCGCCTCGCCGGCAAGCGCGTGCTGCTGACGCAGGCCGGGGATTTCATGGGGCCGGTCACCGTCGACGTGTTCACCGAGGAAGGCGCGACGGTCATCGCCGACACGCGTGACCTGACCCGCCCCGGCGCCTGCGAGGCGGCCGTGGCGGAGGCCGGCGAGATCGACGTGCTCGTCGCCAACCTGGCCTCTCCGACCTTCACCGGTATCGCGACCACCGAGCTCTCCGACGACGATTGGCTGACGCCGTTCGAGGTCATGGTGCACCCGCTGCACCGTCTCACGCGCGCGGTGTTGCCGCAGATGATCGCGCGTCAACGCGGCAAGATCGTCGTCTACGGCAGCGCGTCGGCGCTGCGCGGCATGAAGACGCTCGCGACTTACAGCGCGGCGCGCGCCGCCCAGCTCGGCTACGTGCAGTCGGTCGGCGTCGAAGTCGCACCGCACAACGTTCAGGTCAACCTGATCGCGCAGAATTACGTCGCCAGCGAGGACTACTACCCGGCCGAGTTGATGGCCAAGGAGTCGTTCGTCAAGTCACTGCGCCGCCAGGTTCCGGCAGGACGCCTCGGCACGCCGCGCGAGGACGCGGCGTTCGCGCTGTTCCTCGCCAGCGACGAGTCCGGGTTCTTCTGTGGCCAGGGTTTTCCCTTTGCCGGTGGCTGGGCGCAGTAGCCGCAAGCGGCCGTATCTGTGCCATGATGCCGCCCTTAACCATGAGGGAGGTTCGCAATGGATATCGGCGTCATCATGTTTCCGACGGACAAGGCCATCCAGCCGATGGACCTGGCGCGCGCGTGCGAGGAGCGCGGATTCGAGTCGCTGTGGTTCCCCGAGCACAGCCACATCCCGACCAGCCGTGAAACGCCCTGGGGCGGCCGCCCGGAGCTCGGTCCGTTGCCGGAGGAATACTGGCGCACCCACGACCAGTTCGTTGCCCTGACCGCGGCCGCCGCGGTGACCAGCAAGCTGCGTCTCGGCACCGGCATCACCCTCGTCGCGCAGCGTGACCCGCTGTGGCTGGCCAAGGAAGTGGCGAGCCTGGACGTCATCTCCGGCGGGCGCTTCGAGCTTGGTATCGGCTACGGCTGGTGCGTGGAGGAGATGCGCAATCACGGGCTCGATTTCAAGCAGCGCCGTGCGATCCTGCGCGAGCACATCCTGGCCATGAAGGAGTTGTGGACCAAGGACGAGGCAAGCTTCGACGGCGAGTACGTGAAGCTCGAACAGAGCTGGGCCTGGCCCAAGCCCCTGCAGCGGCCCTCCCCGCCGATCGTGATGGGTGGTGCGGCCGGCCCCAAGACCGCCGCCCACGTGGCCGAGTTCTGTGACGGCTGGATGCCGCTCGGCGGACTCTACGACTTCGATGGTGGTCTGAAGCAGATCAACGCCGCGTGCGAGAAGATCGGGCGCGACCCGGCCAGTCTCGACATCGGCATGTTCTTCGCCGCGCCGCCGGATGCTGACGCGGTCAAGGGTCTGCGCGATCGCGGTGGTATCAGGCGCGCCATCCTGCCGCTGCCGCCGGCACCGGCGGACAAGGTGCTGCCGGTACTGGACGCCTACGCCAAGTTCATCTGAACGCGTCCCACGCGTGGCGACCGCGGTTGCGGTAGTCACGCGCGGCAGCGCCGATGATGGATGCCATCCGCAACGCCCAACTCGCCGCGATCCGCACGCTGCTGCGCGATCGGCCGATCGCGCAGCCCGGCGCTTCCTTTGCCGAGATGCGGCGCGGCCTCGATGCCCTGGGTGACCTTAGTCCGCCGTTGCCGGGCGTCACCGCGACCGCGGTCGATGCCGGCGGCGTAGCCGCTACCTGGTTCACGGCCAGCGGCGGCGATAGTGGTCGCATCGTGCTCTACCTGCACGGCGGCGGTTACGTGATGGGCTCGGTGCGTTCGCACCGGCCGCTGCTCGAGCGGCTGGCGCTTGCCGTCGAGGGGCGCGTGCTGGCGCTGGATTACCGTCTCGCGCCGGAGGCGCCGTTTCCGGCCGCGGTGGAGGATGCGTGCGCCGCCTGGCACTGGCTTCTCGCCAGCGGTGCGGCGGCCGAGCGCATCGCCGTCGCGGGCGATTCCGCCGGCGGCGGCCTCGCCGTGGCCCTGCTCGTCGCGCTGCGCGATGCGCGGGTCGCGCTGCCTGCCTGTGCCGTACCGATCTCGCCCTGGACGGACATGACGGCGAGCGGCGCATCGATGCAGACCCGTGCAGCGCGCGATCCCATGGTGCAACGCGCGGCGCTGCTCGCGATCGCCGCGACCTACCTCGACGGCGCCGCGCCGGAGACGCCGTTGGCATCACCGCTCAATGCCGAACTCGATGGCCTGCCGCCCTTCCTGATCCAGGTCGGCGACGCGGAGACGCTGCTCGACGACAGCACGCGCCTCGCTGCACGGCTCGAAGCCGCGGGGGTCGACGTGACGCTGGAAGTATGGGACGACATGATCCACGTGTGGCATCTGTTCGCGCCGATCCTGGATGCCGGCCAACAGGCGATCGCACGAATCGGCGACTTCGTGCGTACGCATGCTGGCTGACTCCATGCGAGCTCGAGCGGCGGTGAGCGGTGCCGGCCCGGACGAGGCGGTTCGGGTCAGGCTCGCGACACGCTGGCCAGGGTCGCAGGCACCATGCTGCCACCCCCGTGCCACGCGCCGAGACGGTGGCTGACATCAATGAAGCACAGGACGACGCCGAGTACGAGTGCAAGCAGCACGGCATGTGAGAGGTAGTCGGTCAGTTTGTCCATGTGGCACCTCCCGGGGCCTTGTTGCTGTGACTGACAGCGTGTCTCGGTCCCGGGTCTGGTGGGTGTGGCAATCGCCACAGGTTCGGTGTCATTGAACGTGAGGTGTGGCGCCGCGAAGAACAGGGTTCGGACAGCGGCCGCCAGGGAGATTCGGG
>JAPOKK010000151.1 GCA_029977665.1 Pseudomonadota bacterium
ACGCGCCGCACCGCCTGCTGCCGGGCGTGCGACGAGCGAGCAGCCGGCCGATGTCGTCGCGAACGTGCCGGGTGAAGCGCAGCCGGCACCTGCTGCTGCGCGCGCCGAGCCACCGGCGGTGCGCCGCGGCGGCTGGATGGTTGCCGCTGCGTACGCCGTCACCGACAGCATGCGGCGCGAGGAAAACGAAGTGCGCGGCGCGCGCCTCGAGGACGTCGCCTGAGCATCGAGCCGGGCGCGCGGCACGGCCGCGGCACCGCGGGGGCGGCCAGGGGAGGGCCAGGGGAGGGCGGATGACGGGAGCCGCTGTGCGCGTCCCCACAAATGCAGACGGCGGCCCGGGGGCCGCCGTCCACGAATAGGGCCGCGCAGCACGCGGCCTGGCGATCAGGTGAAATGCGGCATGATCTCACGCGCGACCTGGTCGACCACCTCGCGCGTGGGACGAATCGGCTGGATCGCGACCTGGTGCACGCCGGCATCACGCATCGCCTCGATCATGCCGATGACCTCCGACTTGGTGCCGGTCAGGGTCGTGGCCTGGATGATCTTCTTCGTCATCAGCGCCTCGTGTTCGGGACGCAGGTGCTGCAGGTAACCCTCGTAGAGCTTGAGGTGACGGGTCTCGATCGGCGCATCGGGCTCGCGGTAGACGCCGGTGAACTGCATCAGCTCGTCGCGCAGCGATTCGGGCATGACTTCGGGATACTTGTGGCACGACAGCGCGAAGATGTTCGAGCTCGAAGCGACCATCGGGCCGACCGCCTCGCGCACTTCGCGCGTCTCGATCTGCTCGTCGGAATCGGTCAGGTAGAACGCGGTCATCGAGAGCACGTAGACGTCGTCAGGGTTGCGCCCCGCTTCCTCGGCGCCCTTGCGTACATTGTCGACCATCCACTTGACGAGATCGGGATGCACCGCGCCGAACAGGATCACGCCGTCGGCGACGCGCCCCGCGAGCTGCGCCACGCGGGGGCCGCTGGCGGAGATGTAGATCGGGATGTAGTCCTTGACGTTGATATATCCCATGTCCGGGTTGAGGAATTTGATCTTGCGCTGGCGGTCACCTTCGCTGTAGTCGGTGATCTTGCCGTCGAACAGGTCGCGGCAGATGCGCACGTGCTCCTCGAGTTCGGAGACCTTGGCCGCCGGCATGCCGAGCGTGCGGCGCGTGGTGTTGCCGGTGCCGATACCCATGACCGCGCGACCGGGGGCGAGCGAGTTGATCGTCGCCATGCCGCAGGCCGACAGCGGGGCGATGCGCGAGGCGGGATTGGTCACGCCCGGGCCGAGCTTGATCTTGCTGGTGCGGTCGGCGCACAGCGCGAGTGCTGCATAGACCTCGCTGCCGAGCATCTGCGAGTCGTACAGCCAGGCGTGCGAGAAGCCGTGGTCCTCGGCGAACTTGACGTCGCCGTGGATGTGGCAGTCGCCCATGAATACGAATCCGAAATCCATTGTCTCCCCTCCTCGAAGGTGTGTGGTGCGCTGGTGGTGTAACAGGCCGCGGGCCGGGCCGGCAGCTTATCGACACCGACGGGTATATATCAATTAAATCGTGGGTATATCGTGTATTAGAAAATCTTATCGATAATGGCCGGCCGGGTCGCGGATATCAGCCCAGGCAGGCGGCCAGCCAGGCGCCGATATCGCGAATTTCCTCGAGGTCGACGCCGTGCTCGACCGCGTAGTCGCGGTACTCCACGGCGTAACCCATGTCGGTCAGCGTGCGGCTCGCCTGTTCGCCGAGACGCGCCGGCACGAGCGTGTCGTGGCGACCATGACAAATCAGGATCGGCATGCCAGCGCTCGCCGCGTGCGGTTCGATGCTCGCCTGCGTCGCGAAGTAGGTCGAGATCGCGACCAGGCCGGCGAGCCGTTCGGGCCAGGTCAGCGCGAGTTCGTAGCCGACGGCGCCACCTTGTGAAAAGCCGGCGACGACGATGCGCTCGCTCGGGATCCCGCGTTCGTTCTCGCGGCGCAGCAGCTCGGCTACGGCGGCGGCCGAAGCGCGCAGCTGGGTCTCGTCGACGCGGCGTTCGAGATCGCTCGCGACGATGTCGTACCACGCCGGCATGACGTAGCCATCGTTGATGGTCACCGGGATCGAGGGTGCATGGGGAAACACGAAGCGCACGGCGAGCGATGCCGGCAGTCCGAGGTGCGGCACGACGGGTTCGAAGTCATGGCCGTTGGCACCGAGACCGTGCAGCCAGACGACGCTCGCGGTGGCCGGCGCACGCGGCTCGATTTCGACACAGGGCAGCAGGGCCATGCACTCAGCCCTCGGCCAGCTCGAGCGCCACGGGCACCGGCGTCGAGAGCATGTCGAGCACCGGGCAATGCCGGTCGACCATCGCCTTGAGCCGGGCGAGATCCTCGCGCGACGCGTCGGATTCGAGGTGCACGCGCCCGCGAATGCGCTGGAATCCGGCGCGCACCGCCTCGTCGACGCCGAAGAATCCGCGCAGGTCGATGTCGCCCTCGAGTTCGACCGATACGCTCTCGAGCGGGATGCCCAACGCTTTCGCGTAGGCCTGGTAGGTGATTTCCTGGCACGCGCCGAGCGCACCGAGCAACAGCTCGATGGGGTTCGGGCCGGCGTCGCTGCCGCCGAGTTGCGGTGGCTCGTCGACGACCACGCGGTGGGCGCGAATCTGCACCTCGGAGCGAAAGCCCGTGTCCAGCTTCGAGCGCGAGGTGAACGTTGCCAGCGCACGTTCCGGTGTGTGGCGCAATTCGTCCTGCTTGGCGAGGATGGCCGCTTGCATGGCGTCGCTCATGAGAATCGGTTCCCGACGTTGGCTCGGGTATCATCATACGCGAGTAGCAGTGCGGGGCAGGGCATGAACAGGAGGGGAGAGGTTGCCATCGTCACCGGTGGCGCATCCGGTATCGGGCTGGCGCTCGGCCGTGCGCTGGCCGCGCGCGGCGCGACGGTCATCCTCGCCGACATCGACCAGGCGGGGGTCGAGGCCGCAGCCGCGCGCCTCGGTGAGCGGGTCAGCGGCGTGGCGTTGGACGTCACCGATGCCGCGGCGGTCGCCGCGTTGGTGGCGGACACCGTCGCTGCCCACGGCCAGCTCGATTTGATGTTCAACAACGCCGGCATCGCCATTTCGGGCGAGGCGCGCGACATCGGGGTCGAGCACTGGCGGCGCGTGGTCGAGGTCAACCTGATGGGGGTCGTGCACGGCTGCGACGCGGCGTACAAGCAGATGGCGCGTCAGGGCCGCGGCCATATCGTCAACATCGCCTCGCTCGCGGGACTCGTGCCGTTCCCGACCAACGCCTCGTACTGCGCGACCAAGCATGCCGTGGTGGGCTTGTCACAATCGCTGCGTGTCGAGGGCGAAGGGCTCGGCGTCAAGGTCTCAGTGGTCTGCCCGGGCTTCATCGCGACGAACATCTTCAATGCCTCGCAGGCCATCAACGTCGACCAGCAGCGGCTCGTCGACAACATCCCGTTCGCGATCGTCCCGGCCGACGAGGCCGCGCGCCGCATTCTTGCCGGCGTCGCACGCAACCGTGCAGTGATCGTGTTCCCGGCCTATGCGCGCGTGTTCTGGTGGCTGCAGCGGTTGCACCGGGCTCTGGCGCTGCCGCTGGCGCGCGGCATGATGCGCGATTTCCGCAAACTGCGCCTGAAGGACTGAGCCGATGGCCGACGAATCCCCGCGGCGCGCGCTCGGTGCCGAGCTGGTCGGCTACCGCAACCGGCCATTCAGCGTCGAAGTCGAGAAGGGACGGCTACGCCTTTTCGCCAAGGCAATCGGCGAAAGCGACCCGGTATGGAGCGACGACGAAGCCGCCCGCGCCGCCGGCTACCCGTCGCTACCGGTGCCGCCGACGTTCCTCTTCTGCCTCGAGATGGAGCGGCCCGATCCCTATGACTGGTTCGAGGAACTCGGCATTCCGCTCGGCCAGGTGCTGCACGGCGAACAGGCTTTCGTCTACCACGAACCGTGCTTCGCCGGTGACGTGCTGCGCTTCGAGGCGGAGATCGTCGATGTCTTCGCCAAGAAGGCCGGCGCGCTCGAGTTCCTCGTGCAACACAACGTGGTGAGCAATCAGCACGGCGTGCGCGTCGCGGAGTTCGACCGCACCATCGTCGTGAGGCACGGCTCGTGACGGCGCGGGTCGTGCCGCGCTTCGACGCCGTTGCGGTCGGCGAGCAGCTGCCTGCGCTGACGCTGCCGCCGATCACGCGCGCCACGCTGGCCGTCTATTGCGGCGCCTCGGGCGACCACAACCCGGTGCACGTCGACATCGATTTCGCGCGGGCCTCCGGACTCGACGACGTCATCACCCACGGCATGCTGGTGATGGCCTACACTGGCCGCGTCCTCACCGATTGGGCGCCGCCAGCCGCTATCCGCCGCTTCGATACGCGCTTCCTCGCCGTGACCCGCGTTGGCGACGTGATCACGGCGAGCGCCCGGGTGGTCGAGAAGCTCGATGATGCCGGGTCGCGCTGCGTGCGCCTCGAACTCGCCGCGGTCGATCAGCGCGGCGAGTTCAAGACCCGCGGCAGCGCCGTCGTCGCCCTCGCATGACGCACGCCGTTGCTGCCACGCCGCGGCGCGCGCGGCTGACCGCCGACCTGCTGTTCTGGGTGCAGATCGCCGCCGCGCTCGGTTTCGGCATCTCGCAACTGCTCGCGATGCGGACCACCGTCGAAGGCGTGAGCATCACCTGGATCGCGCTGTGGCTGGCCTTTCTGCTCGTCAACCTGGTGCTGGCGCTGTCGGCGCTGCGCGTGGAGCCGGGCCGCGTGATTCGCCAGACAGTCGTGATTTATGTCGTGTGGACAGTGGTTTGCGCAGCCAACCTCGCCTACCTGCTGATCGCCGGCGGTCGCTGGAACGAGGTCGACACGGTGACCGCGGCGATCACCGGCGCCGGCGTGCTCGCCGCCATCGTGGCCGGGCGGGCGCAAGGCGTCGGGGTGTCCGACCCTTACGTGCGGGCGGCGTTCGCGGTGTTCTTCAAGGGTGTGCCGCAGCTCACGCTGGCGTGGAACATCTACCGTCACGGCGGCGAAGGTATCGCGGTGTTCGCGTTCGTCGCCGGCCACGTGACCATCTGTCTGCGCCTGTGGCAGGTGCTCTATTCGATTCGCGAGGCCGGCTGGGATCGCAACCGCATCGGCATCGGCATCGGCGAGGCCGCCAACGAAGCCAGTTGGATCGTTGCCACCGTGGTGTGGTTGCTGGTGGATTGAATCACGAACCGAGGGAGGAACCCGTGATGGTCGAAGTCAACGGCATGGCGCATGTCATCATCAGCGTCAGCAACTGGCAAGCATGCAAACCCTTCTACGAGTCGCTGCTGGCCTTCCTCGGCCTCGAATGCGTGTTCAGCGGTGAGGAGATGATCTACTACGTCGGCGGACGCACGGCGCTTGGTGTCAGCCGCTGCGCGCCCGAGTTCGAGGGACGGCGCTTCGTACAGAACAGCATCGGCCTGCATCACCTGTGTTTCCGTGCCCGCTCGCGCGCCGATGTCGAGGCTGTGCACGAACACGCCGTGGGGCTAGGTGCGCACATCGTGCACGGGCCGGAAGAGGGCGGCTGGGCTCCGGGCTACTACTCGGTGCTGTTCGAAGATCCGATCGGCACGCGGCTCGAAGTCAACCACGTGCCCGGGCAGGGCTTGCTGGCCGCCGACGCTAATTTCCAGGCCGGCGAGGACTATCGCTAGCCCACCGGGATGACGATTCTGGCGGAGCGTTGTTGTCGCGCCGCCCCACTGAGAAAGACTTAAGGGGGAGAAATGAAAGTAGGCATCATGCCGCTGTTCGGCGGCGACACCGCGGAGCCCGGTTACGTCGCACGCATCGCGCGCGGGCTCGACGAGCGCGGATTCCATTCGGTGTGGGCGGTCGACCACATCCTGCTGCCGATGGAATACACCTCGCGCTACCCGTACTCGGCCGACGGTTCGTTCCCGGTGGACCGCACTGCGCAGGGCCTCGAGCCGTTCAACCTGTTGTCGTTCATCGCCGCGCACACCAGCCGCATCCGCCTCGGTACCGGCGTGCTGGTCGTGCCGCAGCGCAATCCCGCGCTGACCGCCAAGCAGGTCGCCGATCTCGACGTGCTTTCCGGCGGGCGCTTCGATTTCGGCGTCGGCGTCGGCTGGCTGGCCGAGGAGTTCGAGGCACTGGGCGAGTCCTTCGCGCGGCGCGGCGCGAGCAACGACGACTACCTGCGGCTGATGCAGGCCCTGTGGCGCGACGGCACGTCGAGCTACGACGGTGAGTTCCAGTCGTTGCCGCCGAGCACGCAGTACCCGCTGCCGGTTCAGCAGCCGCACCCACCGTTCTACTTCGGTGGCGAATCGCCGGCGGCCCTTCGCCGCGTGGCGCGTTTCGGCCACTGGTACGGCCTCGATTTGCCGCCGGAGGAGATGCCGGCGAAGTTTGCCGAGCTGGCCGGCTACTGCGAACGCGAGGGACGCGACGTCGCCGACGTCAAGGTCGCGGTATGTCCCTACGCCCGGCCCTGCGATCGCGACACGCTGCGGCGCTACGAAGACGCCGGCGTCGACCAGGTCATCCTCGCCGCGTTCGTGCCCGGGCAGGACGCGATGGAGCGCGCCATCGACGACATCGCGCAGGCCCTGCTCGACTGACCTTTTGGGGGGGGCGCCCGGCAGCCTCGCGTCGGGGGCGGGGCCTAGAAGCGGAACTCGAAGTTGACCGTCGCCAGCAACTGGCTGTCGTGCTGCGCGACGCCGTTGCTGTCGGGGGCGAACAGGTGGCCGCCGCCGTCGTAGCTGTCGAACTTCAGTTCCGGCCGCACCAGCAGGTGCGGACTGACGAGCCAGCTCAGGTTCAGCGTCAGCGCGGTGACCTTGCCACCGGTGGCGCCGACACCGCTCCACAGCACGTTGGCGGCGTTCTCGTCGGCGAACCATTCGAGGCGGGCGCCCGCGTGCAGACTTTCGGCCAGCCGGTAGCGGAAGCCCGCGTTGAGGCCGTAGAGCGCGGAGTCGCGCGTGATGGCAAATGGTAAGGGCGCGAGGTCGCCGCCTTCCTGGGTCATATAGACGCCTTCGACGACGAGGTCGAGCGCATCGTTCAGCGCGTGCGACACGGTGAGATAGGCGATGAAGCGGTCGAGGTATTCGTCGCTCGAGCTGAGCGCGAGGTACTGGCTGCCGCCACCTCGGGGGCGCGCGATGCCGTCCTTGACACGCACGTCGTTGAAATCGTCCTCGCCGTTGCCGTAGGTCGTCTCGATGTCGACCCAGGTTGCCATGTCGGGGCTGCGCCAGCGCAGGTTCATCACGAAGGACGGCCCGCCCGCACCGGAGCCGAAGTCGAGGCTGTTCCAGTCGCTGACGATGCCGAAGCCGAGGCTGGCATGGCCGTAACGCGGCGCCAGCGGCAGCTTCGCCTGGAGCAGCGCGCCGACGTGCTTGGCTGGCCCGGCCGAGAACGCGTAGGTGCGGCTGGCGAAGTAGTTCGGCGGTACGAAGGGGTAGCCGATCTCGGCCGCCATCGGCGTGTGCCAGCTGCCGAGCAGCAGCGATGCGCCGGCGCCGACCGGCAGGTAGACGTCGAGATACCACTGGGTGATGGCGAGCCGGTGGGCGTCGTCGGCGTTCCACGCCCAGTCGTCGAAGCCCTTGGTGTTCCAGTAAACGGCATCTTCGCCGAACAGCGCCGAGACACCCCAGTCGACGATGACATCGTCGCCGCGCGGGCCGGGCAGCGGCGTGATGCGGCTTAGTACGTTGCGGCGTGGATCGGGCGCGAAGGGACGGTTCGGCGGACAACCAGCGCCCTTGCACACGAGCAGGCCGACGTGGTTCAGGTTGAGGCCGGCGTCCTGGGCCACGCCGCTCTGCGGCTGCGTGTTACGTGCCAGGCCCTGCGGCATGCGGCTCTCGGGGATGTCGTGGTTGGCCACCGCGGCCGAGACGTGGGCGAAGCCGACGACCGCGATACCGTGTTCGCGCTCGAGGCGGTCGCCGGCGAGCGCGCGGAAGGCACGCCCGTAGGGGCTGGCGGGTTCATCGGCGGCGGGCTGCGCCGCCGCCAGCGCGGCGCAAACCCAGGCCAGAGCGAACGCGGTCAGACGCTGCTTCATCGTTCGAGTCGATTCTGAGAAATTCGCGAAGATTATATTGATTTCATTGGGTTATCAAATAAATATACGATTGATTCTAGGTCGATAATCGGCGCCGTGCACGGGCCTTCGCGCAGCGCTCCGCGGCACGCGAGGGCGCGCCAACAGGCGCGGATACGACCCCGGCGCGCTTGCCGTCAGCGTTCGAAAAGACCTTCGAGACCCTTGCGGACCGCGGCACCGGCCTGCTCGAGGGTTTGTGTCGTGGCATCCAGCGCCCGGCGCGCGGTGCTCGCCGCGCGTTCGGCCGCACCGGCCCCGGGCGGTGCCTGGGTGCCGGCCGCGATGGCGCAGACATCGACATCCTCGCTGGCACGATCGAGCAGGCCTTCGGCGACCAGCGAGAGGCCGCCGGTGGCGAGCGCGGCCCCCGCGCGGACGCCGGCCTCGGCGACCCCGGCGCCGTCGGTGATCGTGCGCGGTGCCGCCAGCGTGCCACCGATGCGCACGAAATCGGTAAACGTCGCGAGGTTCAGACCGAGGCCATCGCGCGCTTTCGCGTCGACGCCGAGATCGAGTTCGCCCCCGGGGAGCCGGATGCTGCCACCGCCGAGCACGCGCAGCTTGCGCGCCCGCAAGCCGATGCCGGTGGTGTTCTCGAAGCGCCCGGCGCGCAGCGGGAAGTTCGCGACCGCGCACTCGATGTGCACGCGGTCGTCGCGGGATGCGAGGGGATTGATGGCGCTGAGCAGGCCGAGCACGATATCGCCCTCGGCGGTGCTGGCGATGCGATCGGCGATCTCGAGATTGGCCAGCCGCGCGTGCAGGTGTCCTTCGCCGGTGGCGGCGATGGCGGCGAGCGAGGCGCCGGTGCCCGCGAGTTCGAGATCGAGATTGACGCTGCCGCCGCGCACGACGCGCCGCCAGTCTGGGCCGACGAGTGGCGTCACCGCCACCTCGGTCAGGTTCAGCTGTCCGGCGAGGCGCGCTTCGCCGTCGCGCGCGTCGAGTCGCAGCGTGGCGCCGGCCTCGCCGTCACCGAGGCGCAGTGCGAGGCGCGTGATCTCGAGCACGCCGTCGTCGAGGCGCGCGTCGAGGCCGAGGTCGTCGAACTCGAGGCCACGGCCGCGAATGGCGTCGAGTTCGGCCTCGAGGTCAATGTCCGCCTCGTCGAGCCAGTCGAGCGGCAGGGGGGCCGTGGATAGGCGGGGCGATGCGGACTCCGCGTCCTCGTCGCGTGCCGTGCCGAGTGTCTCGAGATCGAAATACGGTGACTGAACGCTGATCCCGAGCCGCGGTCTCGGCCCGTCCAGGTCAAGGCTGACA
Organism: Pseudomonadota bacterium; assembly: GCA_029977665.1. Taxonomy (GTDB): domain Bacteria; phylum Pseudomonadota; class Gammaproteobacteria; genus JACKNG01. The sequence goes on from JAPOKK010000151.1 coordinate 9,405, forward strand.
CGAGCGTCCGCACGCGACGGGCCGAGTTCGAGCGTCAGCGGGTCGAGCAGCAGCACGTCCGCTTCGTCATGTACGCGCCCGTGCAAGCGCGGGCGCTGCAACTGTGGCAGACGGCGTCCGAGCAGACGACCCAGGGCATCGAGCGACGGGCTTTCGAGCGAGAAGGCGAGGTCGAGCCCGCGCCCTCTCATCGGATCGCCCAGGCTGCCGCTCGTCTCGAGGCGCAAGTCGCGGAAATTGGCGCGGATCTCGAGCGGGTAGGGCGTCCCGTCGGTCAGGTTCCGCAGCAGCCTGGTGGCGACGTCCCTGAGGTCGCCAGCGCGGCGGCGCAGCA
>JAPOKK010000217.1 GCA_029977665.1 Pseudomonadota bacterium
CGCGCGCGCGAGCGATGCCCGCGCCGGCCGCGAACTCAAGCAGGCCTGTGCCCGCCACGATGCGCCGGCCGCACGCGCCGCGCTGATTGCCTGGGCGCGCGGACGCCATCCCGACGCGGCCTGCCGCTCGCTGCGGGACGTCACCGCGCTGGCCGCGACACCGGCACTGCGCGAGGCGGTGATCGAACTCGAGCGCGCGCTCTACGGCCGCGCGAGGACAGCCTGGCAGGGCGACGCGCTGTGGCATGCGTTCCAGCGTGAACCACGTGCGGCGGCAAAGCCCAAGGCCACGCGTACGGCGGCGCTGCCACCGTTGTTCAAGCTGGGTTCTGCGTCGAAATAGCGCGGCCCGCAAGGCGCCGCACGACGAGCCGGCGTCGCGATCGGCGTCTCGATCCGCATCTCCTTGGCCATCTCCATCGGCGTCCCGATCGGGGGGCGAACAAGCCGGTGCGGCGGGAGCGATCGGCGCGAGGACCGGGCGAATCGTTGCAGCGCAGACCCTTAGCCAGCAAACGACAACGAGCCTGTCATGAAGACGGTATAAGGTTTTCTACGCGCAGGAGTTTTGTTGCAGGGTCCCGAGCGGAGCCAGTACACTGCTGTTGACCTGTCCGATATCACCTGGCCGATAGACGGGTGAAAAGCGTCGCAAGGAACGCCACGAAGAGGGCGCGCGTCAGGATTCGGGGCCCGGCCGTGGTCGATGCAAGCACCCAGTAGTGCGCATCGACGCCCGCGGCAGGCCCGGTCGTTTTTCACAAGCCTGCTGATGGACAGCCATGCGAGGGCGAACCTTGGGCAAGCAACCCGCGGCGAGCGTGCTCGCCGTCGACGACAACGCGACGATTCGCAAGGCCATTTCGATGCGCCTTGGCGCGAAGGGATTCGCCGTCGTCACCGCCGCCGGCGGCGCCGAGGCGCTTGAGCGTCTCGGCCAGCAGCGCTTCGACCTGGTCATTCTCGATCTCTGGATGCCGGACATCGGCGGCGACGAGGTGCTGCGCCAGGTCCGCCAGCGCTTCTCGTCCACGCAGCTGCCGGTGATCATGCTCGCCGCGAGCAACGACAAGGCGGACATCAACCGCAGCCTCGAACTCGGCGCCAACGACTACATCATCAAGCCGGGCGATCTGCCGATCCTCATCGCGCGCATTCGTACCCAGCTCGCGCTCAAGGACACCGTGGCGCGGCTGCGCGAACACAGCGCGCTGATGCGCGACATGCTCGCCTGCTCCCCCGACGCGCCGCCCGTCGCCCGCGGTGCTGCCGCGAGCGCGGCCACCGAAGCCCTGCTGGAGCGCGTCGATCGCGGCAGCAGCGTGCCGTTCGACGTGCTCCACGACAACACGCCGATGACCTGCTTCACCCTCACCGAGGATGGGCTGGTGGTGTACGCGAACCGCTTCGGCGCGCGTTTCCTCGGCTACCGCACGGTTGAACTCATCGATCGCCCGATGCTCGATCTCTACGTGCGCGAGGACAGCGCGCTGGCCCAGGAGAATCTCAGTGCCGCGGTCGACAGCCCCGGGCGGGTCTATCGCTGGGACATCCGCCATATCAAGAAGGACGGCGACGTGGTGTGGATGCGCAACACCGCGCGCGCCGTGCGCCACGGCAGCGGCATCCTCCTGCTGCTCACCTGCGAGGACATCGACGACACCTACAAGCTGAGCGAGCTGCTGACCTTCCAGGCCCAGCACGACGACCTGACGCGCCTCGCCAACCGCAAGTCGCTCGAAGTGCGCCTCGCGCAGGTCGTCGACAGCGCGCGCAGCGAGCACACCGAGCATGCCCTCGCGGTGCTCGACATCGACCAGTTCAAGCTCGTCAACGACACCTGCGGCCACGATGCCGGCGACGAGCTGCTGCGCCAGGTCGCGACCCTGCTCAAGACCAGCGTGCGCAAGCGCGACACGCTCGCACGCATCGGCGGCGACAAGTTCGCGATCCTCATCGAGGACTGCCACGGGGCACCTGCCGGCGAGGCCGTGGAGCAGGTCCGCAGTGCCATCGAGAACGCGCGCTTCGAGGTCCAGGGGCAACCCTTCCGCATTTCGGCGAGCGTCGGCGTCGTGCCCATCAACCTGCTCTCCGAAAGCGCGACGACGGTGCTCAGCATGGCCGACACGGCCTGCTACGCGGCCAAGGATTCCGGGCGCAATCGCATCCATACCTTCGAGCCCGACAGCGCCCCGCTGGCGATGCGCCACGGCGAGATGCGCTGGGCGACGCGCCTGAATCGCGCCCTGCACGAAGACCGCTTCGAGCTCTTCTGCCAGCCGATCGAGCCACTCGACGGCACCACCGGGCGCACACACCACGAGATCCTCGTGCGCATGCGCGGCGAGGATGGCGAACTCATCCTGCCGGGCGAATTTCTGCCCGCGGCCGAGCGGTACGGGCTCGCCGACAAGCTCGACCGCTGGGTCATCGGCACCCTGTTCGACTGGCTCGAAGCACGCCCGCAACAAATCGCCGCCATGGGCATGTACTCGATCAACCTCTCCGGGCAGTCGATCGGCAAGGACGGCATCCTCGAACTCATCCTCGAGCGCCTCGCCGCGGCACTGGTGCCGCCCGACCGCATCTGCTTCGAGATCACGGAGACCACGGCGGTTGCAGACCTCGTCCAGGCGACGCGCTTCATTCACCGCCTCAAGGATCACGGTTGCCGCTTCGCGCTCGACGACTTCGGCAGCGGCTTCTCCTCGCTGTCCTACCTCAAGCAGCTGCCGGTAGACTTCCTCAAGATCGACGGCGCCTTCGTGCGCGACATGGCCAGCGACTCGATCGACCTCGCCATGGTGCGCTCGATCAACGACATCGGCCACGTCATGGGCAAGCGGACCATCGCAGAGTTCGTCGAGAACCGCGCGACATTGGACCTGCTGCGCAGCATCGGCGTCGACTTCGTGCAGGGCTACCACGTCGGCCACCCGGCACCGCTCGTCGGCCCTGACGAGGGCTGAACGCGCCGCTCGTTGCGTCCGCCGCGGAGGCCGGGATTGAGCGGGCCGGTGTCAGACACTTTTTGACAAGAGTGTCCGACAGCAGTGAACGCTTGCGCCGTACCTCGCGGGAACGAAGCGACCGGGAGCCCCTGGTGTCTGACACTTTTGCTTAAAATTTGAGCAAAAGTGTCAGACACCGTCGGCGCACGGCTGGAGACTTCGGCCGCGCGATCGGCTAAGTTTCGCCCTGCACCTGAAATCCTGAGGGGATGAGAAATGAGTCTTTACGGCGACAGCCACCGGGCCCTCCACGAGAAGTTCGACACCGCGCGCATGGCCGCGCTGCTGGAATCCCTCGACCGCGAGGAAGTCGAAGAACAGGACAAGGCCTTCATCGAGTCGCGCGACATGTTCTGGCTCGCCACGGTCGATCGCCAGGGCCGCCCGCAGTGCCAGTACAAGGGCGGTGCGCCGGGCTTCGTGCGCGTGGTCGATCCGAAGACTCTCGCGTTTCCGAGCTACGACGGCAACGGGCGCTACCACTCGATGGGCAACATCGGCGAAACCGCGCAGATCGGCATGCTGTTCCTCGATTTCGAAACGCCCATGCGCCTGCGCCTGCAGGGCGAGGCCACGGTCAGCGCCGACGATCCGCTGATCGGCGATTTCCCGGGCGCCGAACTGGTAGTTCGCGTGAACGTCACCCACGTCATCACCAACTGCCCGCGCTACATCCACCGCATGAAGCGCATCGGCCAGTCGGAGGCCGTGCCCGAGGCCAGCGGCAAGGCGCCGTTCGCGGAATGGAAGCGCATCGACGCGGTTCAGGAAGCGTTGCCCGCCAAGGACCAGGGGCGCGCAGACGAGGTCGGCGGCCTGATCACGATGGAGGAATGGGCCGAGAACGTCGTCAAGGGTAAGGGCTGAGCGCAGCCGATAGCCACGCCGCCTGCCCGCAATGCGTGGCGGGCCAGGCGGTCGCGGTCGGTGCCGGCCACGAAACGGGCCGGTGTCAGACACTGAAGTGTCTGACACCCGAGACGCGCACCGCAGTACCGCAGCCACCCGGCATCGCGGCCAGGTCCCAAGAGCCCTCGGCATCGATGCGAACCCACGTCGTCATTCCAGGGTGTCTGACACTCTTGGTCAAGAGTGTCAGACACCGTCGAGGCGGACCGCCGCGCCGCAGCCACCCAGCATCGCGGCCAGGTCCCAAGAATCTCCGGCATCGATGCGAACCCACGTCGTTATTCCTGGGTGTCTGACACTCTTGGTCAAAAGTGTCTGACACCGTCGGCGCGGACCGCCGCGCCGCAGCCACCCGGCATCGCGGCCAGGTCTCACGAGTCCCCGGCATAGACGCGAACCCACGTCGTCATTCCAGGGTGTCTGACACTTTTGGTCAAGAGTGTCTGACACCGTCGAGACGGACCGCCGCGCCGCAGCCATACGGCAGCGCGGCCAGGTCCCACGAGTCCCCGGCATAGGCGCGAACCCACGTCGTCATTCCAGGGTGTCTGACACTTTTGCTCAAGAGTGTCAGACACCGTCGGCGCGGACCGCCGCGCCGCAGCCACCCGGCATCGCGGCCAGGTCCCAAGAATCCCCGGCATAGACGCGAACCCACGTCGTCATTCCAGGGTGTCTGACACTCTTGGTCAAAAGTGCCGGACACCGTCGAGGCGGGCCAAAGCCGCTGTCACCCCGATAGCGCCATAGGCGAACGCTCAGCGCGGCCCCGGCAGGTCGGCCGGCACGTCGATGTCCTGGTGGATGCCGGGATCATCGACCGCCACGCGGACCACCTCGTCGGCGTGCGCCGCGAGCACTGCGCGGGCGCCGCGATCGCCGGCGAGCTTCGCGAGCTCCGCGCCGAAGCGTGCGGCGAAGCCGACCGGGTGGCCGTCGCGCGCGTCGTGCGTGGGCACGACGATCGCGGCACCGTCGCGGAGCATCGCCACGAGGCGTTCGAGCGTGGCCGGGGCAACGAAGGGCATGTCGCCGAGCATCACGAGCATGGCATCGGCGCCGCCGGCACGCGCAGCGCCACAGGCGAGGCTGTGACCCATCCCGTGCACCGCCTCGGGACAGCGCTGCGTTGCAATGCCTTCGGCGGCGAGCAGCGTTTCGACCGCACCACCCTCCCCCGGCACGACAGCGAGCACGTCGTCCACCGCGGTCGCCAGGCGGCGCGCGCTTGCGACCACGACCGGCGTGCCATCGTCCAGCGCAGCGACGAGCTTGTTCGAGCCGAAACGGCGCGCGTGGCCGGCGGCGAGCAGAATGCCAGTGACGCGCATCAGGCGCGGCCAGGCTGCGCGCTCGCGGAGCCATCCGGCACCGGCCAGCGGCGCGCGGCCATGTCAGTCGTCCGCCACGCGCCGGGTGGTGATCGCGACACCGTTGCGCGCGGCCGTGATATCGGTCAGCACGGCGAGCGCGATCTCCTGTGGGCGACGCGAGTTGAGATCGATGCCGACCGGGCCATGAATGCGCGCGATGTCGGCCTCGGGTACGGCGAAATGCTCGCGCAGGCGCTCGGCGCGCCTGGCGGTGGTACGGCGCGAGCCGAGCGCGCCCAGGTAGAACACCGGCGTCGACAAGGCTTCGATCACGGCCAGGTCGTCGACCTTGGGATCGTGGGTCAGGGCAACCACCGCGGTGCGTTCGTCGCAGGCGGCTGCCTGGATGAAATCGTCCGGGTAATCGGCGGCGACGGCGAGGCCGGCAACGTCCCAGGCCGTCTGGTAGTCCGGACGCGGGTCGCACACCTCGACCGCGTAGTCGAGCAGCATCGCGAAGCGGCAGACCCACTGCGCGAGTTCGCCGGCGCCGATCACGAGCAGCCGCCAGGCCGGCTCGTAGACGACGTCCAGCCGCATGCCTTCCAGGCGCGTGCGCGCGCCGCGTTCGGCCTCCGCCCAGCTCACCGCGCCGCCGGCCAGGTCGAGATGACGCACGATGCTGCGACCCGACTTGAGCGCCGCGACCAGGCCATCGAGGTCGGGCAGCGCATCGAGGGGTTCGAGCGTGAGCAACAGACGCCCGCCGCAGGGCAGGGAGCGCGTGGTGTCCGAGGCGTATTCGATAGTCTGGAAGGCGGAGGGGAAATCGTCCGCGACCTTCGCGATCAGTTCTTCCTCGATGCAGCAGCCCGAGACCGAACCGAGAAACCGGCCGCTCTCGCCGAGCACCATCACCGTTCCCGGCGGACGCGGCGAGGAGCCCCAGGTGTGCGCCACTGTCGCCAGCACCACGCGTTCGCCTTCGCGCGCCCAGGCATGTCCCTGCTCGATAATGGCAACTTCGTTACGTAGCAGCGAGAGCGGCTCCATGGTGCGCAGGGCTCCGTCGGCCCGGGTCGTGAACGATGGCGGGCACTATAGCGGACCGCGCCCGTGCTGCCATCCGCAACGCATGCACCGCTTCATGGCCACGCGTGCCCCGCCGGACTTTCGCCGACGCGCGCGAGCGTCGATACTAGAACCGCTCGCATCCTCGGACTGCCTCGCATCGTTTCCATCGCAGCGCCCATGTGCCCACCCTGCCCGTGAAATCCGACGCCAACGCGCCCGCCAGTCCAGCTCCCGCGGATCCGCGGCCAGTGCTCAGCGTGCGCGGGCTCAGCGCAGGCTATGCCGGGCGGCGGGTGCTCGCGGACATCGATTTCGATGTCCGCGAGAACGAGATCTTCGCCATCATGGGCGCGAGTGGTTCGGGCAAGACCACGCTGCTGCGACAGATGCTCGGCCTCAGCCGGCCGTTAGCGGGCGAGATTGAACTGCTCGGCGAGCGCGTGCATCCCGACGAGCGCGAGGC
>JAPOKK010000007.1 GCA_029977665.1 Pseudomonadota bacterium
CCTCGGGCTTCATTCCCAACGAAGACCAGGGAATGATTTACGCGATCATCCAGACGCCGCCCGGATCGACCCTGGAGAGAACGTACGCGAAATCGCTCGAGTTGCAGGAGATTGCCGAGCGCATCGACGGCATCGAGTCGGTCTCGGCACTTGCCGGCTACGAGGTGCTGACGGAAGGTCGTGGTTCGAATGCCGGGACCTGCCTGATCAGTCTCAAGAACTGGTCGGAGCGCGAGCAGACCGTGCAGGACATCATCTACGAACTCGAGGAAGCGGCCAAGGAAATCCCGGGCGCGACCATCGAGTTCTTCGAGCCACCTGCGGTCCCGGGCTACGGCGCGGCCGGCGGTTTCGCGCTGCGGCTGCTGGACAAGACCAACTCCGGCAATTACGACCGTCTCGAGGAAGTCAACGACCGTTTCATGGCAGCGCTCGCAGAACGCAAGGAGCTGCGTGGTCTGTTCACCTTCTTCAGTGCCAACTATCCGCAGTACGAGCTCGTGATCGACAACCAGGTCGCGATGCAGAAAGGGGTTTCGATCGGCAAGGCCATGGACAACCTGGCCATCCTCATCGGCAGCACCTACGAACAGGGGTTCATTCGCTTCGGACGCTTCTACAAGGTCTACGTGCAGTCCGACCCGGACTTCCGGCGCATGCCGGCAGACCTGATGAACCTGTACGTGGAGAACGACAAGGGCGAGATGGTGCCGTATTCGTCGTTCATGACGATGCGCAAACGGCAGGGGCTGAACGAGATCACGCGCTACAACACCTACCCGTCTTCGGCGATCCGTGGCGCGCCGGCCAAGGGTTACAGCAGCGGCCAGGCCATCAAGGCGATCCAGGAGGTGGCCGAAGCGACCTTGCCGCGGGGTTATGACATCGGCTGGGGCGGGCTTTCCATCGACCAGGCGAAGCGCGGCAACGAGGCCCTGTACATCTTCCTCGTCGTGCTGGTGTTCGTGTACCTGGTGCTGGTCGGCCAGTACGAGAGCTTCCTGTTGCCGCTCGCCGTGATCCTGTCCCTGCCGGTCGGTGTGCTCGGTTCGTTCATGCTACTCAAGCTGATGGGGCTCGAGAACAACATCTACGCGCAGGTAGGACTGGTCATGCTGGTGGGCCTGCTGGGTAAGAACGCGATCCTGATCGTGGAGTTCGCGATCCAGAAGAACCAGCAGGGGATGAGCGTGCTGGAAGCCGCGATCGAAGGCGCGCAGGTGCGCTTTCGCCCGATCCTGATGACGTCCTTTGCGTTCATCGCGGGTCTCGTGCCGCTGGTCAGGGCGACCGGTGCCGGTGCGATCGGTAATCGCACCATCGGCGCGTCCTCGGCCGGCGGCATGCTGCTCGGCACCGTGCTCGGCGTCATCGTGGTGCCGGGGCTGTACTACGTGTTCGGCAAACTGGCCGAGAACCGGCACCTCATCCGGGATGCCCATGAATCGCCCTTGAGTGAAGTCATCGAGTATGGGGACGTCTGAACATGATCACGAAGAAAAGCAAACCAGCGTATGCAGCCATGCTCGGCCTGACGCTTTGCCTGCAGGGTTGCTCCGGCTTGTCACTGTTCGGCCCCACGGACGAGCTACCCCAGGCATCGCCCGGGGCGGAAATACCGGCCAGCTTCCCGGCCGGCTCCGGGGCTGCCAGTTCCGCGGGCGTCGCCTCGCGCGAGTTCTTTACCGATCCGCGGCTCATCGCACTGATCGACAGCGCCCTGCAGAGCAACCAGGAACTCAAGGTCCTGATGCAGGAAATCGAAGTGGCCAGGAACGAGGTCAGCGCGCGCGAAAGTGAGTACCTGCCGTTCGTCAACCTGCGTGCCGGAGCGGGCGTGGACAAGGTCGGACGGGCCACGCGCGAAGGCGCGGTCGAGGAGAATCTCGAGATTGAACCCGGGCGCGAATTCCCGGAGCCGTTGCCGGACTTCCTGGTTTCGGCCGAGGTCTCGTGGGAAGTCGACATCTGGAAGAAGCTGCGTAATGCGAAGAAAGCGGCCGTGCTGCGCTACCTGGCGACCCGGGAGGGGCGCAACTTCATGGTGACGCACCTGGTGGCCGAGATTGCCAACGCCTACTACGAGCTGACCGCGCTGGACAATCGACTTGCCATTCTCAACAAGACCATCGAGGTCCAGGAGAGCGCGCTCGAGACGGTCAAGTTACAGAAGGCCGCGGCCAAGGCAACCGAACTGGCAGTTCGCAAGTTCGAGGCCGAGGTGCTGAAGAACCGTAGTCGCCTCTACGAGATTCGACAGCAGATTACCGAAACCGAGAACCGGCTCAACTACCTCGTCGGCCGTTACCCGCAGCCGATCGAGCGATCCGCACGAGGTTTCGAGGAACTCGCGTTGCCCGTGGTGCATGTCGGCGATCCCGCCGAGCTGCTCGGCAACCGCCCGGACATCCATCAGGCGGAGCTGGAACTCGCTGCTGCCGAGCTCGACGTGAAAGTAGCGCGGGCGCGATTCTATCCCTCGCTCGACCTGTCGGCCGCGATTGGCTTGCAGACCTTCGACGCAGGCGCCATCGCATCGACGCCGGAGTCGTTGATCTACCGGGTTGCGGCAGACCTGTTGGTGCCCCTGTTCAACAAGAAGGCTATCCGAGCCGCCTACCGTAGCGCCAACGCCCAGCAGCTTCAGGCGCTCTACAAGTACCGGCAGGCCGTCCTCAAGGCCTATCTCGAAGTGCTGAACCAGTTGGCCAAGATCGACAACCTCGAGCAGAGCTATGCCATGAAACGCAAGCAGGTCGAGGCCATGTCCGAGTCCATCGCGATTGCGGCGCGCCTGTTCAAGTCGGCGCGCGCCGACTACATGGAGGTCCTGATGACCCAGCGCGACGCGCTCGAATCGAGGATGGAACTCGTCGAGCTCAAGCAACAGCAGGTGAATGCACGGGTCACGACCTACCAGGCACTCGGTGGTGGCTATACGACCGATACCGACGGTAACGGCTGAGAGGGGCGCAGGGGGTGCGGGGCCAGCGCCGTTGGCGGAGGCGGAGCCGTTGCACTACAGTTATCCCACCACAGGCACAATCGTGACCAGGAGTGAGTTGCTGCATGAACGAAGCATTACACGTGACGCCTAACCTGCCGGGCGGCATTGATCTCGACGCCGTGAGCTGGATGTGCCTCGCCGGCGGGCCCGATTTCGACTACCCGATCGACTACGCCTACGCCGTGGCCGACGCGGACCCCGAGCGCGGCCGCATCGAGTTGCTGATCCGCTGGGAGCCGGACGCCTACTGCCACTACCACCGGCATCTCGGAACGACCACCGCACGCGTCATCGCCGGCGAACAGCACCTCCTCGAAGAGCGCCCGGCCGAGAGCGTGCACAAGGTGCGCACGGCCGGTTTCGAGGGCAAGGTCGCCGAAGGCGACGTGCACATGGAGCACGCGGGTCCGGAAGGGCTGACCATGCTGTTCAGCGTGCACGCGCCGGACGGGCGCTTGTTCGACCTGTTGGACGCCGCAGGCAATACGATTCTGAACGTGACCATCGCCGATCTGGTCGAACGCCGTCTGGGCGAGCCCTGCGCCGCATAGCCTGTCGGCCGCCCGGCGCATAGGGGTAGGACGCCGCTAGCGCCTCGACCGGCGCGGCTGCCAGCGATAGAGCCGTGCGGTGTTGCCGCCCATCAGCAAGCCGCGTTCCTCGCGTGTCAGGCGTTCGTTCAGGCGGAACGCATCGACACCTTCGGCGAAGGTGAGAAACGCCGTCGCGCGTGTCCAGTCGGTACCCCACAGGCAGCGCTCGATGCCGTAGGCCTCGAACACGCGCGCGAGCGGATCCCAGATATCGGCATACGGAAAAGCCTGGTGCGACAAGGTGCCGGCGCCGGTGATCTTGATCGCGACGTTGGCGTACTCGGCGAGCGCGAGCACCTCGTCGAGCGTGGCGAAGGGCTGCGCCGGCGGCGGCTGCTCGAAGTGTTGCCGCAGGCCGAGGTGGTCGAGCACGAGCCGGGCATGCGGGTGACGCCGCGCGAGCCCGGACATGAACGTGAGATGCCCCCAGCACAGTATGTTGACCGGCAGGTCGTGCGCGCTGGCGGCGCGTACGATGGCGTCGATGCCGGGATCGTCGGCGGCCGGCGGTGCGTCGGTGAGAAACACGATGCGTGCGCCGACTGCGCCTGCCTGGCGCGACCATTCCGTCACCTGCTCGCCGACCGCGGGGTCGTGATGGTCGAACGGCTTGATCAGCGCGAAACGCTCCGGGTGGCGTGCCTGGACTTCGCGGGCATAGCTCGCATCGTAACGGTACATGCTCCACGGCGAGACGAGCAGCGCACCATCGACGCCCACGGCGTCCATGGCCGCGACGAGCTGGTCGCCGGTGACCTCGGCCGGACCGTGCAGATGGCCGATCCAAGGTCGTCCCGGGTGATTGCGCTCGTAGGCGTGCACCTGCGCATCGATCAAGGGCCAGCTCGTGGTCATGGGCGGCGCCTCCGCGCCCGCGCGGACAGGCGCAGCGGCAGGTGCGCGTAACCGAGGACATGTGTCTGGCGGATGCGGGTCGGTTCCCCGCACAGCTCGAGATCCGCCAGGCAGGGCAGCAGGGCGGTGAGGCTCGCCTTGAGCTCGGCGCGCGCGAGGTTGGTACCGAGACAGAAATGCGTGCCGAAGCCGAACGTCAGGTGCGGGTTCGGCGAACGCGTGATGTCGAAGCGGTACGGCTCGCTGAACACGCGCTCGTCGCGGTTCGCCGAAGGATAGAAGATGGCCACCGTGTCGCCGGCGCGGATGCGCGTGCCGGCGAGGACGAAATCGGCCACCGCCGTGCGTAGGAAGCTGCCGATGGGTGAAGTCCAGCGCAGGATCTCCTCGATTGCGAGCGGCAACAGCGTGGGATCCGCGAGCAGCCGGTCACGCTGCGCGGGGTGTTCGATGAGCGCGGCGACGCCGCCGGAGAAGGCGTTGCGCGTGGTGTCGTTGCCGGCGGCGATGAGCAGCAGCAGGTAACCGTTGAGCTGCTGGTTGTCGAGCAGCCGGCCGTCCACCGGCGTGTGTACCATGCGGTCGATGAGACCGCCGCGCTGGCGGCCGTGGGCGCGTGCCTCCGCGATCACTTCCTCGAGATAACAGCGCAGCTCGTAGAGCAGGCGGTAGGCGGCGCGTCCGCGACTTTCGCCGGGCCGCCGATGCGTCGGTGCCACTTCGCCAATCAGTGCATCGCCCCACACCAGCAGGCGATCCCAGTCCTCGCGCGCGAGACCGAGAATCTCGCCGACGGCGGTCAGCGGCAGCTGTGCCGCGAGACCGTGGACGAAGTCGACCCCGGTGTCGCCAGCCCGTTGTAGCGCATCGACGTAGGCCGCGGTGAAACGCTGTGCGAGGGCGGCGAAATGCGGTGCCATCGCGCGCATCGCGCCCTGCGTGTACGCCCAGCTCGTCAGGCGCCGCATATGACGGTGGCGCGGATCGTCCATGAAGACCATGTCGGGCGGCTCGTCCGGATCCCAGCCGCGCGGCAGGCCGAAATCGTCGCGCCCGGCATAAGACAGCTCCGGGTGGCCCTTGAGCGTCATGCGCAGGCGTCCGCCGCCGTTGATGAAGACCTTGGGATGCTGGGAGACCGTCATCACGTCGGCATGGCGGGTCACCGCCCAGAACGGCTCGATGTCCTCGCGTTCGTACCAGAACACCGGCGCCTCGCGGCGCAGCCGGTCCCACGCCGCCCACGGGTAGCCATGGGCGGCATAGGTATCGGGGTGGTGGATGTCGAGTTGCTCGAGCGGCGTGGTCACGGTAACGCGTCCGATACGGGTTGCGGGGCGATGCTTGCCCGCGGGCAAAATAACCCCGCCGAGGTCGTGAGAACAATGCGCGTGCTGCCGTGTTGTGGCGATCTGCCGGGCGGCTTGTATCATGCTGCGGGTTGCACGCGTTCGCTCCCCGGCCGTCATCGCCGGCGGGAGGCAGCGTGCCGGTGCGGTTCGGCCAGGGGAGGCACAGCGGAATCATGCACGACATTCTCATCAGGGGCGGCACGATCGTCGACGGCAGCGGACGACCTGCCTTCACCGGTGACGTTGCCATCGACGGCGCGCGCATCAGTGCGGTCGGTCGCGTCGACACCGGTGCACGGCGCATCATCGATGCCGACGGCCTGCTCGTCACCCCGGGCTTCGTCGACATCCATACCCATTACGACGGCCAGGCGACCTGGGATGCCGAACTCGCTCCCTCGTCCTGGCACGGCGTGACCGCGGCGGTGATGGGCAACTGCGGCGTCGGCTTCGCGCCCGCCGCGCCCGACCGGCACGACTGGCTGATCGGGCTGATGGAAGGTGTCGAGGACATCCCCGGTGCCGCGCTCGCTGACGGTATCCGCTGGGACTGGGAGTCTTTTCCCGAATACCTCGACGCGCTCGAGCGGCTGCCGCACGCCATCGACATCGGCGCCCAGCTCGCGCATGGCGCCCTGCGCGCCTACGTCATGGGCGAGCGCGGATCACGCAACGAGGCGGCGACCCCGGACGATATCGCGACCATGTCGCGGCTGTGCGGCGAAGCGCTCACGGCCGGGGCACTCGGTGTGTCGACGTCGCGCACGCTGCTGCACCTCGCGGTCGACGGCGAGCCCGTGCCCGGCACGTTTGCGGCCGAGGACGAGCTGGTCGGTCTGGCACGCGCCGTCGGCGAGGCGCGCCGCGGCCTGCTCGAGGTCGCGCCGGCCGGGGTCGGCGGCGAGGACCTTCTCGCACCAGCGCGCGAGCTGGCGTGGATGGAGCGCGTCTCGCGCGCGACCGGCTGCCCGATCTCGTTCATCATGGCGCAGCCCAACGCGAACCCTGACAGCTGGCGCGAGCTGCTCGCGTGCTGCCGCGAGGCGGTCGCCAGCGGCGCGCGCCTGCATCCACAGGTGTTCGGACGGCCGGTCACGGTGCTCTACTCGTTCCAGAACCTGACGCCGTTTTCACGCTTCCCGAGCTACGCGCCGTACGCGGCGATGACCCACGAGGCACGCATGGCGGCGTTGCGCAAGCCCGAGGTGCGCGCACGCATCCTCGCCGACCGCGATCCGAACGATGACGCCTGGTCGGTGCTGCTCGGCGATCCCTGGCCGCACACCTACGTGCTCGGCGATCCGCCGAACTACGAGCCCGAGGCCGCGCGCAGCGTGGCGGCGATCGCCCGCGCCCGCGGCCAGGATCCGGCCGAGACCGCCTACGACCTGCTGCTCGAGGACGACGGCCGCAGCTTCCTGTTCTTCGCCGTCAACGCTTACGCCTACGGCCATCTCGAACCGCTGCGCGAGATGCTCGAGTTCGAGCACTCGGTGATCGGTGCGGCCGACGGCGGCGCCCACGTCGGCTTCATCTGCGATGCCAGCGTGCCGACGACCATGCTCACGCACTGGGTGCGCGATCGCACGCGTGGGCCGCGCCTGCCGCTTGAGTTCGTCGTCCACAAGCAGACACGCGCTGCGGCCGAGCTGTTCGGTCTGGGCGACCACGGCCTGCTCGCTGCCGGCATGCGCGCGAATCTCAACGTGATCGATTTCGACCGTCTCAACGTCAGGCCACCACGCCTGGTCCACGACCTGCCGACCGGCGCGGGACGCCTGCTGCAGGAAGCGGTCGGTTATCGGCTGACCATGGTCGGCGGCGAGATCACCCGCGACGAAGGCGAATTCACCGGCGCCACGCCCGGGCGCCTGCTGAGGAGCAAACCACGATGACGACACCGACGCTACCCGAACCGTTTGCCGAGCTGGCGCCGTTCTGCGCGACCTGGGTGCTGCCCGACTCGAACGCGCGGCACGCCCGACGCCTGGCGACGGCCTACCCAGAGATCAAGGCGTTCTACGATGCCATGCTGGCCGTCGCGCCCGCTGCGCTCGCCTACCTGAGTGAACGCCAGCTCGGTCAGCTCGACGAGGCCGACGCCAACCTGCTCAAGCTGATGCTCGCCCTCGCCGAGGTCGGTCCCGCCGTCGAGTGGTACCAGCAACCGGCCGTCATCGACGGTTGGCCGGCAGAGCGTTTCCCGCTGGTCGAAGCGATTCCTGATACCGCCGCACAGGAGGTCTGAACATGTCCGCACGCCTCACTCCGCCCGATCTCACGGCGCGACACCCCGAACTCGGCACCGGTCCGGTGCCGACCGATATCTACTACGACCCGGCTTTCTACGAGCGCGAACTCGAAGCCATCTTCAAACGCGTGTGGCTGTGCATGGGGCGGGTCGAACAGGTGCGCCAGGCCGGCGACTTCTTCGTCAAGGAAATTCCCACCTTCGGCATGTCCATCCTGGTCGTGCGCGGCAAGGACGATCGTATCCGCGCTTTCCACAATGTCTGCCAGCACCGTGGCAACCACGTCGAGCTCAAGCGCGAAGGCAACTGCAACGTGTTCCGCTGCCCGTTCCACGGCTGGGCCTACGGTCTCGACGGGCGTCTGGCCGGCGTGCCGGACGCGGAGGGGTTCTACGATCTCGACCGCGACGCAAAAGGCCTGCCGGCGGTGCATCTCGATGTCTGGGAAGGTTTCATTTTCATCAACCTCGACGATCCGCCGTCGATGTCGCTCGAGGAATTCCTCGGTGAGCAGGGTAGTGACCTGGTGGGTTATCCGTTTCACCGCGGCACCCAGACCTTCGAGTACGAGGGCGTGGTCGGGTGCAACTGGAAGTGCATGGTCGATTCGTTCTGCGAAACCTACCACGTGCCGTTCCTGCATAAGCGTTCCGTGACCGATACGCTGGCCGGCCCCGACAACCCGTTCGGCCGCCTCATCGATGTGCGTCTGAAGGGACCGCACCGCACCTCGTCGGTGGTCGGCAACCTGGCCTACCAGCCCAATCCCGTGCAGGGACTCGCGTTCCAGTACGCGCCCGGGCCGTCAGTGACCAGCGGCAGTGTCGACGAGGGCACGGTGCTGCCGAAAGGGCTCAACCAGACACGTGCGCCGAACTGGTCGATCGACGTCACAGTGTTCTTCCCGGGCTGGATCATCGTCATCGGCAGCGGCATGTACTTCACCCACCAGATGTGGCCGCTCGGGCCGAACGAGGTGGTGTGGCAGATGCGCGGCTTCCTGCGTCCGGCGTCTAACGCGGCACAGCGTTTCGGCCAGGAGAACTCGCTGGTCGAGCTGCGCGACGCGGTGCTCGAAGACGGCAACACGCTCGAACGCATCCAGCGCTCGTTGAAGCAGGGCCTGATCAAGGAGTTCGTATTCCACGATCACGAACTCGCGCTGCGCCACCACTACCACACCGTCGTCAACTGGGTGGAACACTACGAGCGCACGGGCCGGGCCGGCGCGGCCTAGCCCATCACGCGGGGTCCGCGGCGGCATCGCCGGGGTCCTCCGGCGCGCCGCGTGCGGCGAGGAAGAACGCCCTGATCCGCGCAGCGACACGGGCCGCATCGAGTGCCTCGCCGCTGCGTGCGCGTGCGGCTTGCACGCGTGCTGCGGGCAGCAGGTCATTGCGTGCCGTCAGCAGGTCGTCGACGTAGGCCGGGGTGAATTCGGGATGCGGCTGCATGCTGATGGCGCGCTCGCCATAGGCGAGGAAAGCGTAGCGGCAGAACGGTGTCGAGCCGGTCACCGTGGCCCCCGGCGGCGGTTCGACGACCTGGTCCTGGTGGAACGCGAGCAGGCGCGTGCGGCCCGCGCCGGCCGTGACCTCGTCGGTCACCGTGTAGTCGACTGCGCCGAGTGACCAGCCACCGGCGAATTTCTCCACTTTGCCGCCGAGCGCCTGGGCGAGAACCTGGTGCCCGAAGCAAATGCCGACAATGGGCACCGCGGCGGCGTAAGCCGCGCGCAGGAATGCCTCCAGCCGCGCAATCCAAGCGTGGCCTTCGTACACGCCGAAGCGCGAGCCGGTGATGAGCCAGCCATCGGCGGCGTGCACGCTCTCGGGCAACGTGCCGTCGACGACCGCGTAGGTCCGATAGGTGAAGTCGTCGTTGCCGAGCAGGCGCTCGAACATCGTGTCGTAATCGCCGTGGGCGGCGACCAGGGCTTCGGGTGCGTGGCCGCACTGCAGGATACCTACCGTGAACATGGTCACTCCTGTTGCTGCGGACGGGCAGCGTTGACGGTCATCGTCGCGCTGGTGAAGATAGCCGCAGGCGCGCGCCGGCGCGCCCTGTGCCGTAGCGGGGGAGCATAACCATGCGCAACGCGGAAGCGATTTTCGATCATCACCTCGAGGTCTTCGGTGCCGGCGACCTCGATGGCATTCTCAGTGACTACGCCGATGACGCGGTCATGATCTACGGCGATCGTACCTGGTACGGTCTCGATGGCGCGCGGGCGTTCTTCACCATGTGGCTCGGCGACCTGCTGCCGGCCGGTAGTGCGTTCGATCTCATCGACAAGGTCGCGACCGACGACATGGTCTTCATCAGTTGGCACGCCGAGTCGCCGCGTTATCGCTTCGATTTCGGCACCGACACGTTCGTCATGCGCGACGGCCGCATCTGGCGCCAGACCGTTGCCACCTCGCACGTACGCAAGTAGCCGCAGCGGCGCCGCCCGCAGCTACTCGGGCAGGGCGAAGGCGACGACGTAGTCGCCCATCGGCGTGTCGTACCAGGCGTGCCCGCCGGAGGCGATGACAACGTATTGCCGGCCGTTCACCTCGTAGGTCATCGGTGTCGTCTGGCTGCCGGCCGGCATGCGGTGTTTCCACAGCACCTCACCCGTTTCGACATCGAAGGCGCGGAAGCGCTGGTCCATGGTCGCGGCGATGAACACCAGGCCGCCCGCCGTGACGATAGGGCCGCCCGAGTTGGGCGTGCCGAGATTCCATTCGAACGGCAGCGGAATCGGCGTCTCGCGGTCGATCGAACCGAGCGGCACGTCCCACTTGATGGTCCCCGTGGCGAGGTCGACGGCGCTCAGACCGCCCCAGGGCGGTGGGTTGCAGGGCGCGCCGAGCGGTGAGAGCAGGTAGCCGACGGTCATCGCGTACGGTGTCCCGAGCTGTAGCGAGGGAATGGTCTCGCGCAGGATGGCGGCGCCGGCCTCGGCGCCGACGCTCGCGATCTCGCCGGCGGCTTCGCGCGGGTAGAGCCGGACCTGCGTTGCGATGCGCGTGGTGTTGACGATCAACAGGCCGCTGTCGCGGTGCCAGGCGGGGCCCGGCCAGTTGGCACCGCCGGTCCAGCTCGGCATGAGGATCGTGCCCTGCGTGCTGGGCGGCGTGTAAAGCCCTTCGTTGCGCAGTTCGGCGATGCGCTTCTTGCACATCATGCGGTCGATGAAGGTGAAGCCCCAGGCATCTTCCGGATCGAGCTTCTGCGCGACGAGCGGGGGCGGCGCGGTCGGGAACGGCTGTGTCGGCGACAGCCATTCGCCGTCGACGACGCCGCCCGGCACCGGGCGCTCTTCGATCGGGAACAGTGATTCGCCGGTCTCGCGATTGAACACGAACACCCAGCCCTGCTTGGTGGTCTGCACCACGGCCGGGATGGTGCGGCCGTCCTTCTCGAGCTCGATCAGCGTGGGCTGCGACGGCAGGTCGTAATCCCACAGGTCGTGATGCACGAACTGGAAGTGCCACACGACCTCGCCGGTGGCGCCGCGCAAAGCAACGAGCGAGTTGGCATAGCGGTTCTCGCCGGGCCGGTTGCCGCCGTAGAAATCCGGTGCCGCGCTGCCGGTCGGCAGGAACACGAGGTCGCGCTCCTCGTCGACCGAGAGTATCGACCACACGTTGGCGTGGCCGGCGCGGCGCCAGCTCTCGTCGTGCCAGGTCTGCGCGGCCGGGTCGGCGGCGTCGCGCGGGATCGGGTCGAAGCGCCAGCGCAAGGCACCGGTGCGGGCGTCGTAGGCGCTGACCCGTCCGCTCTGGCCTTCGGCGCGCTGGTTGTCGGCGATCGACGTGCCGATGACGACGACGCCGTTGACGACCACCGGTGGCGAGTCGAGGTGAACTTCACCGGGGAACAGCAGCTCCTTGCTCGGCTCGACGAAGACCTCGCCGTTGTCGGCGAAACCGGCACAGCGTTCACCGGTCTCGCCGTCGATGGCGAACAGGCGCGAGTCGCTCGTGCCCATGAACAGGCGCGTACGGCAGGCCGTGCCCGGCGCGGCCTGCGGATCGGTCCACTGCGTGATGCCGCGGCACTTGTAGATCATCGCCTCGGGGTTGTCGAGCGAGACTTCGGCGTCGAAAGTCCATTGCTCGGCACCCGTCGCGGGGTCGAGCGCGACGATGCGGTTGAACGGCGTACACAGGACGAGCTTGTCGCCAACGATGATCGGCGTGCTCTCGAAGGAGCTGTCCTCGAAGCGCTCCGGGAAGCGCTGCGGTTCGCCGGTGCGGTAGGTCCAGGCCGGCTCCAGCCTGGCGACGTTGCCGCGATTGATCTGGTCGAGCTCTGAGTAGCGCTCGCCGCCGCGGTTGGCGCCGTAGGCGTGCCAGGTTTCCGCTGCCGCCTGGTGAATGCAGAGCGTGAGCAGGGCGCCGAGCAGACCACGCATCATCGTACCGCCTCCCCTTGGTTGGTCCGCCGCAGTGTGCCCGATGCGCGGCACCATCGCGAGTCCCGGGCCGACGCTGGCACCGCCGCCCGATGGCAGCGGCGTCGCGCGGTCGTCGCGCCCGGCTCAGCCGAGCGCGTTCAACGCGCGCGTGAAGTTCTCGACCGTGCGCTCGATGTGGGTGAGCTTGTCGAGGCCGAACAGGCCGATACGGAACGTGCGGAACTCCGCCGGCTCGTCGACCTGCAGCGGCACACCGGCCGCGATCTGCAAACCCTGCTCGCGGAACTTCGAGCCGTTGTGGATGGCCTGGTCCTGCGTGTAGCACACGACCACGCCCGGCGCCTCGAAGCCGGGCGCCGCAACGCTGCGATAGCCGGCGTCGGCGAGCACCGCGCGCACGCGCCGGCCGAGTTCGATCTGCTGCGCTTTGAGCGCGTCGAAGCCGACCTGCTGCATTTCGGCCATGGTGCGGCGGAACGTGACCAGCCCGTCGGTCGGCATGGTCGCGTGGTAGGCGTGGCCGCCGTTCTCGTAGGCCTGCATGATCTGCAACCACTTCTTGAGATCACACGCGAAGCTCGTACTGGTCGTCTCTTCGACCCGTGCGCGCGCGGCGTCGTTCATCATGACCAGGCCCGCGCAGGGCGAGGCGCTCCAGCCTTTCTGCGGCGCACTGATGAGGACATCGACACCGACGTCCTGCATGTCGACCCACAGCGTGCCCGAGGCGATGCAGTCGAGGACGAACAGGCCGCCGACCTCGTGCACGGCGGCGGCGACGGCGCGCAGGTAGTCGTCAGGCAGCAGCATGCCGGCCGAGGTCTCCACGTGCGGCGCGAACACTAGCGCCGGCTTCTCGGCGCGGATCGTCGCGACGACCTCCTCGATCGGCGCCGGCGCGAACGGCGCGTCTACGGCATCGCCGGTGCGGCGCGCCTTGAGCACGGTTTCCGCCGACGGAATCCCGCCCATCTCGAAGATCTGGCTCCAGCGGAAACTGAACCAGCCGTTGCGGATGACGAGCACCTTGCTGTTCTGGGCAAGCTGCCGCGCGACGGCTTCCATCGCGTAGGTGCCTCCGCCCGGTACGACCGCGACGGCCTGGGCGTTGTAGACGTGCTTCAGCGTGGCCGAGATGTCGCGCATGACTTCCTGGAAAGTCGCCGACATGTGGTTGAGCGAGCGATCGGTGAACACCACCGAGTATTCGAGCAGGCCGTCCGGATCGACGGTATCAAGCAATGCGGCCACGGTTTCGGTTCTCTCCCTTGCAATGGTCATGGACGAGGCAGGGCCAGATGATCGGGGACTGCCCGCCGAAGTACAAGTCGGCGGCGCCCGGGTGCGCGGTGCATTGCCCCGGAATCGGCCCCGAACGTCATCGCCGCCGGGGGGTGCGGGCTTGCTTACCGCACGGCCCTGGCATGAAATGACGCTTTGGCCGGCGATTGCCGGCCGGTCACGAAACATCCGGACTGGGGAGGTCAAGCGGAAATGGGAGCGAAACAATCAGAGGGGATGGGTGTCGGCGTATTTCAGGTCATTGCCGACCACTTCACCGGCGACCCGGCGGTCATCGCCAGGCGCGCCGAGGAGCTCGGTTTCGACTCCTACTGGCTGCCCGAGCACGCGGCAATCCCGCAAGGCTCGGCGGACGAGTATCCGGGTAAGGTCGAGGGCGGTTCGGCACCCGATTATCTGTTCAAGATGCCTGATCCCTTGATCGCACTCTCGCGCGCCGCCGCGGTGACCAGCACCATCAACCTGGGTACCGGTGTCGCCCTAGTTCCGGAGCGGCACCCGGTGTTGGCCGCGAAAGAGATCGCGACGCTCGATCATTACTCGAAAGGGCGTTTCATCTACGGCATCGGCGCTGGTTGGAACGAAGCGGAATGCACCATGATGGGCGGTGACTTCGCGCATCGCTGGGGGCAGGTCAAGGAGTACATCCTGGCTATGAAACAGCTGTGGACGGGGGAGTACGTCGGTGCCGAGGGCAAGTACGCCAATTTCCCGCCGAGCGTGTGCCGGCCCACGCCCTGGCGCAAGCCGCATCCGCCGATCCTGCTCGGCAGCATCGGCTCGCCCAACGTTTATCGCCGCGTCGCACAATGGGGCGACGGCTGGCTGCCGTTCGTGCTCGATCCGCAGGAGATCGCCGACGGCCGCGCCGCGATTAACGAGGCCGCGCAGCGCGTCGGGCGCGATCCGGGCACGATCAACATCACCGCCTTCGCGCCCGACGGCATGTTCCGCAAGCGCAGCGACCTCAAGGCCCTGGCTGCCGCCGGCGCCGACAACGCGGTGTTGTGGCTGCAGGGCGATAGCGAGAGCGCATTGCTCGCCGAGCTCGAGGCGCTCGCCGGCGAGGCGTTCTGAACCTGGCGTGGCGGCCCGGCGGTGAGGTGCCGCCGGCGCCGTTGCGCGGCACGGCGATGCACCGGATGCGCCGGCGCCCGAATCGTGCATACTTCGACGCGGTGCATTCCTTCCGTCAAAAGCAACCGCCGCCGTGATTCCAGCCCGACGCCTGTTGGCAGCCGCCGTCTTCTGCGGCTTCTCAATGGTCCCGCCTGCGGGGGCCGCGGTCGAACCGTCGGTCACGAGCGAGGCGTCTACGGCGCCGGCGGAGACGCCGTCGGCAGGCAGCGCGGAGGCCCCCGCAGCGCGAACCGAAGCAGCCGTCGCCGAGCCCTCATCGCAAGATCCGCTCGCGATGTCGCTCGACGCCATCCGTGACCTGCTCGAGCAGCGCGCCGAGCGGCGCGCCGATCTCAAGATCCTGCGCAAGGAACTCGCCAAGCCGCGCGAGGACACCGACACCGCGCAGCTCAGCGCCAGCATCAACGAGATCGAGGCCAGTATCGACGACGTCAACCGCCAGATCAGCGCGCTGGCCACCGGCGTCAGCGAAGTCGAGTTCGATCTCGACAGCAATCTCAAGATCGATCTCAAGGCCGAGGCTGAACAGCTCCTGCAGCCGTTCGTCATCATGCTGCGCTCGCTCACCGAGCAGGCGCGCCAGATCGAGAGCCTGCGCCGCGAGCTGAGTGTCGCACGCAATCATCGCGGTGTCGCCGAACGTGCGCTGCAGCAGCTCGACCCGCTGATCGCGGCGGCCGGGGACGACAAGACGCGAGCGGAGCTGACGCGCCTGCGCAAGCAATGGCAGCAACGGCTCGAGGCGGTCGATGATCTCATCGCCGCGAGCCAGAGCCAGCTCGACGCACGCCAGGCGAACCGTTCCTCGAGCGTCGATGCGGCCAACGAGTTTGCACGCTCCTTCCTGCGCGAACGCGGCCGCAACCTGCTCTACGGCGGTACGGTGTTCTTCGTGTCGCTGCTCGGGCTGCGTTTCGTCAGCCGTCATCTCGGCACGTATCGCGCGCGCCGTGGCGCGCGCAAGAACCTCGCCACCCGCATCGTCACCCTGGTCTACGCCGTCGGCAGTTTCGTCATCGCCCTGCTTGCCATGTTGATCACCTTCAACGTGCTCAACGACTGGCTGCTCGTCGGCGTGACCGTGGTGTTCATCGTGGCGCTGGCGTGGATCGGCGTGCGCATGCTGCCGAGCCTGATCGAGCAGGCGACGTTGTACCTCAATCTCGGCGCGGTGCAGGAAGGTGAACGTATCTTCTTCAACGGTATACCGTGGCGGGTGAGCAAGCTCGGTTTTTACTGCGACCTGGCCAACCCGGCGCTCGAGGGCGGCGAGTTCTCGATGCCGATCCGCGAGCTGATCGGCCTGCATTCGCGCCCGGTGACGCCGAACGAACCCTGGTTCCCCACGCGCAAGGGCGATTTCGTGCGCCTCGAAGCCGGCCTCGCCGAGGTGCTGGTACAGACCCCGGGACTGGTCGAAGTGCGCATCGAGGGCGGTATTCGCCAGACCTTCACGGCTGCCGCCTTCTACGAAATGGCGCCGCAGAACCTGTCGCACGGTTCACGCGCCGAAGTGGTGTTCGGGATCTCCTACAAGCACCAGGCCATTGCGACGAAGGAAGTGCGTGAGAAGCTGCGTGCCTTCGTGCGCAAGGGCCTAGAGGAGGTCCTGCGCCCGGAACAGATCCGGCGTGTGGACGTGGAACTCATGCGCGCCGGCGAATCGTCGATCGACTACGGGGTCGAAGTCGACCTGTCGCCGGATGCCGCGGTCCACTACGACACCGCGGAGTGGCTGCTGACGCGCCTGTGCGTCGACGCCTGCAATCACTTCGGCTGGGAGATTCCCTTCCCGCAACTCGTGGTCCATCGCGCGCCTGACGACGACCCCGTGCCGCCCGGTGCGCCGGGCGCCGTCGGCAGCACGGTCTGATCCGCACGGGAGCGCCGCCACGGCGGCGCGATGCCCGGGTCGAGGGCCATCGCGACGACTCGGCCGGCCGCGGCGCTGTCCCGCCCGTGCGGCTGTGCTACGGTGGCGCGCCCCCAACCAGGACCGCAGGATGAACCGACTAGGCGACCAGATCAGCCCCTTTCTCCTCAGCCACGCAGGAGATCCCGTCGAGTGGCAGCCGTGGGACGAGGAGGCGCTGGCACTGGCACGGCGCGAGGACAAGCCGATCCTGCTGTCCATCGGCTACTCGGCCAACCACCTGTGCCACGTGATGGGGCGCGAGTCGTTCAACAGCTCGCAGGTCGCCGCGATCATGAACCAGCAGTTCGTCAACGTGCTCGTCGACCGCGAGGAGCGTCCGGATATCGATCGCTTCTACCAGGTCACCCACGGCCTGCTCAACCGTAAGCCGGGCGGCTGGCCGCTGACGATGTTCCTCGATCCCGAGGATGGCCTGCCGTTTTTCGGCGGGACGTATTTCCCACCGCAGCCGCGTGCCCAGGCGCCGGGCTTTCGCGAAGTGCTGAAGAGCATTTCGAAGATGTACGGCGAGAAGAATCGGCGCATGGCCGAGTTTAAGGAGAAGTTCAGCGCCGCGCTCGGCGAGATCCTCGGCGGTCACGCGCCCGCCGCGCCCGATGCTTCGATGGTCGAGCGCGCCTGTGGCCAGATCGATGCGAGCTTCGATGCCGCCAACGGTGGCTTCAGCGCCGCGCCCAAGTATCCGCACCCGGCAGGGCTCGCGCTGCTGCGGGACGCGGCGATTTGTGCCGCGACGCCGGCGCAGACCGAGCGCGCGCATTACATGCTGGATTTCACGCTGGCCGCGATGTCACGCGGCGGGCTGTTCGATCACCTCGGCGGCGGCTTCCATCGGGCTGCCACGGACGCCACTTGGACCGTCCCGCACTTCGAGAAGATGCTCTACGACAACGGCGCGTTGCTCGCGCTCTACGCGGAGCGGGCCGCCGACACCGGTTCGCCCTGGTTGACCGAGACCGCACGGCGCACGGCTGACTGGTTGACGGCCGACCTGCAACTCGAGAGCGGCGCGTTCGCCGCCAGTCTCGACGCCGACAGCGATGGCGGGGAGGGCGAGTTCTACCTCTGGCGCGACGATGAGCTGGGTGCCGTACTCGGCGACGACCGGGCTGCTTTCGCCGACTGCTTCGAGATCGAAGGCAAGCCCAACCACGCCGGCCGCTGGCTGCTGCGCCGGCGCGCCCCCCTCGCCGACGCCGCGCCGGACGAAGAAGCGACCCCGCAGGCGGTGGCCCGGGTGTGTGAGCGCCTCGCGCAGGTGCGCAGCGAGCGCCCGGCGCCGCAGCGTGACGACAAGGTGATCACGGCCTGGAACGCCCTCGCCATCCAGGGGCTGGCGACGGCCGGCCGCCTGCTCGGATACGAAGAGCCGCTAGCCGCCGCGCAGCGTGCCGCCGACTTCCTGCGGGCACATCACTGGCGCGACGGCGAGCTGTGCGCGATCAGCCACGACGGTGTCACGGGCCTCGGCGGTTTCCTCGACGACTACGCGTTCCTCCTCGATGCCCAGCTCGCCCTGCTCGCGGCGCGTTGGCGCGACACCGACCTCGCGTTCGCCACGACGCTGGCTGATGCGCTGATCGCACGATTCGAGGATAGTGAGCGCGGCGGTTTCTATTTCAGTACCGCGGCCCACGACACGCCGGTCATGCGCATCAAGCCCTACGCCGACGACAACCTGCCGAGCGGCAACGCCGTCGCCGTGCGTGCGCTGCTCGAACTCGGCCAATTGCTCGACGAGCCGCGCTACGTCGATACGGCCGAGCGCGCGTTACGCGCCGGTATGACGGAGGCCGGGCGCTGGCCGTCGGCCCACGCGACGCTGATGCGTGCCCTGCTCGACATCGAGCAGCCGCCGACCCGGGTCATCGTGTACGGAACGCCGGCCGCGGCTGCGCCGTGGTTGGCGCTGGCACGCGAGGCCGTCGGTGCACGCGGACACGTCTACGCGGTACCGCCGGGTGCCACGCTGCCGGGCAGGCTGGCGGGGCAGGAGGACACGGCCGGTGATGCCGGCGTCATCGCCTGGGTCGCGCGCGCTACGGCCCAGGACGATGCGCTCACCAGCCGCGAGGGGTTCGAGGCTGCGCTCGCGGCGGCGAGCGCGGACTGAGCCGGGGCACCTTCGTCATTTCGCCGCCAGGTGCGTGGTGGTCACGTCGAGCAGCAAGCGGTCGTCCGGCCCGCACACGGTCGTGCGCACGATGGACAGCGTGCGGCCGCGCTTGACGAAGCGCGCCGTCGCCGTGAGCGTACCGGCGCTCAGGTTGCCGACGAGGTTCGCCGTCAGGTTGATGGCGAGCGGAAAGCCCGTCATGCCGGGCGTCGGCGTGCGCCCGTCGAGCACGAGGTGGGTTGCGGTGACGTCGGCGAACCAGATGAGCGCCCCCGCGTGCACGGTGCCGAACGGGTTGCGCATGCCGTCGGTTACGGTCATGCGCGCGCTGATGGCGCCGTCCCGCGGGGCGCCGACATCGAAGGCGATGTCACCGCGGTAGGGGTGCGAGGTCGATGCGTCGGTCGTGTCGTGGTCGGTCACGCGGGATGGTCTCCGTCTCGAGTTCTCGCGGGACAATCCCGCCGGCGAACTTTAGCAGAACGGCCCGGCAGGGCCGTGCGCCGGGCGCGAAGGCGGCCATGGCCTGCGGCCCGTGTCGTGCGTTGCGAGCACCGGGGCGGCCGGACATGGTGAAATAGCCCGACCCTCTACAACGACGCAGCGGCCGCGCCGCAGCAGCCCATGAAAAAGAAGCCGCCCCCCGCCCCGCCCGAGACGCCGTCGTCGAGTCCCTTCGCCGTCCTCGCCGGGCTCGACGTACCGCAAGCCCCGCCTGCCGAGTCGCCCGCGGAGCGTGTCGCGCCGGGGCCTGCGCGCACGCCGCGCCAGCGGCTCGACGTGCGGCGCATGACGGCCCACCGCGGCGGCAAGACAGTCACCGAGATCTCGGGCTTCGACGGCGTGCCGGCGGCGGAGATCCAACAGCTCGCCAAGCGCTTGCAGAAAGCCTGCGGTGCAGGCGGCACGGTCAAGCAGGGGCGCATCGAGATCCAGGGTGACCAGCGTCAGACCGTCGTGCGCCTGCTCGAAGAGGCGGGCTTCCGGCCGGTACTGGCCGGCGGCTGAAGCTCGCGCACGGCGAAGCCGTCACCGCAGCCAACGCCAGGCACCGCCCAGCGCGCCGCGTCGGCCGCCGCGTGCCGGCGCGAACGCGATCGCTCGCCAGCGGGCCGATCCGCGTCAGGCGCTCGCCATCGGCAGCGCTTCCGGATGTCTGCGGTGGCCGCGAACCTGCTCGAAGCCGTAAGCGACGCGGAACATGGTCGGCTCGTCGTACGGGCGCGCGAGGATTTCCATGCCGACCGGCAGGCCGTCATCGGTGAAGCCCGCGGGTACGGTCATCGCCGGCATCCAGGTCTGCGAGCCGATCAGCGTGTTGGTCGGGAAGGTGAGCGTCGTCCATTCGCCGGAATCGGTTTCGCTGCGGCGCGGCGGCGGTACCTGCGCAGTGGGATAGACCAGCGTAGCGAGACGTTCGCGCGCCATGATGTTGACGACGAGCTGCATGAACGCCTCGCGCGCCGCGTAGGCGCGGTGGTACGCCATGTCGTCCAGCGGCGCGTCCGGCCCGGCCGCGATGCCCTCGAGCAGATCCAGTTTCGGATGGTAGCGCCCCGACGCCACGATCGCCTGCACAGATCGGGCCGGCGCGTCGACACGCTCGGCGAGGAACGCGTCGATGTCGAATTTCGACTTCAGCAGGTACAGCGAGGTGTCGACCAGCCATTGACCGAGATCGGGGATCTCGACGTCGACGAGCGTGGCGCCGCCAGCGCGGAGTTCTGCGAGTGCGCCGTCGAGCACGCCGTTGACGGCGGCGGCCGCGGGCAGCGACGCGCTACCGAAGGCATTGCGCACGACGCCGATGCGCATGCCGGCGAGACCGTCCGGCCCCAGCGCGGGCAGGTAGGATGCCGGCGCGCGGCCGATGCCGTGGACACAGGTCAGCGGATCGGCCGGGTCGTAGCCGGCGAGCGCCGAAAAAAGCCGCGCCGCGTCCTCGACGCTGCGAGTCATGGGGCCGATCGTGTCCTGCACGCCGACCAGCGGGTTGCAGCCCTTGCGGCTGATCATGCCGGGCGTCGAGCGCACGCCGACGAGGTTGCAGAACGACGCCGGCAAGCGCACCGAGCCGCCGCAGTCGGTGCCCAGCCCGATCGGCGCGAACGATGCGGCGACCGCCGCACCCGTGCCACTGCTCGAACCGCCGGGGTCGCAATCGAGGCGATACGGGTTCTTGGTCTCGCCGCTGCGCGAGGAATAGGCGAACCACGACGTCGCCCAGTCCGGCAGCGTCGTCTTGGCGAGGATCACGGCGCCGGCGGCGCGCAGCTTGGCGACGACCGTGGCGTCTTCCCGCGCCATGTAATCGGCGAACACCTCGGAGCCGAACGAGGTCGGCATGTCCGTCGTCTCCAGGCAGTCCTTGATGACGACCGGGATGCCGTGCAGGGGACCGCTCAACGCGCCGCTCGCGGCGAAGCGCTTGTCGAGTGCGCGGGCCTGCGCCGCGGCCTGCTCGTTCAGGGTGACGACGGCGTTGAGCTTCGCGCCCGACTGGTCGTGCGCGGCAATCTGCGCCGTGAAAGCCTGCACGAGTTGCTCGGCGCTCGTCTCGCCGCCGCGCATGGCGGCGTGAAGCTGCGCGATCGTGGCGTCCTGCAAGCGGGGTTCGATCTGAGCCATGTGCCGTCTCCCTTTAAGAGATGATTCTACAGCGCCCGGCGCCGGTGTCATCGTCGTGCGGTGCGGCGGGCATGCGCGCATGCCGTGGACGGATACGGGACAGGCATGGGCAGCGGCGCTGCGCTTTCTTTACTTGGCTGGACGGGCCACGGTATAAAAAACGGTCGCGGGCTGCGCCAATCGTAGCAAGGGACCGCGGCAAACGGCGTACGCGGGAGGGCGAGATGAACGCAACGTTGGGGAGCGGGCCGATGGATCGTTGCGAGCGTCAGCCGCCGGCCGGAGCGATACGATGAGCGACGCCGACGTCATCGTCATCGGTAGCGGCTTCGGCGGTTCGGTCGTCGCCGCACGACTCGCCGAGGCGGGTTTCCGCGTCACCCTGCTCGAGCGCGGTCCATGGCGCGACACCGTCCCGGTGCGTTCGATGGGCATCGAGCAGCGCACGCCGCTGCCGCGAGGCCGGCAATTGTTCACGCGCCTGCTGCGCGCGGTAGGCGGCAACCGGATGCCCGGCGGCAGCATCAAGTTGAACAAGCAGGGCCTCTTTGAACTGTTCTTTGCCAAGGGCGTCAAGATTGCCTGTTCCTCGGGTGTCGGTGGCGGCAGCCACGTGTATTCAGCGGTCAACATCCGCCCGCTGGCCGAGAACTACTGGGAAGGGCATGTCGACGACATTTCCGACGCCAGCATGTCCCCGCATTACGACGCGGTGCTCGAGCGCATGGGCTCGGAAACGCCGATGGCCGACCACCGCATCCCGAACACCTCCGCGGTGCGTTTCAAAGGCTCCGAGGCGATCGAGCCGGCCACGCCGCCACCCGATCCGCGCATCGGTTACCTGCTGCCCGAGGATCCTGACAACCCGCAAAAGGTCGTCGATGCCAACGGCATCGAGCGTTACGAGGTTGACTACCAGGCGGGCGAGGATGGCTTTCTCGGATCGCCCAAGGGCAGCAAGACGACGCTCGACTGCGTCTATCTCGCGCCAGCCATGAAGCAGGGCCTCGAGGTTCGGGATCTCGCCGAGGTCACGCGGATTGCCGGTCTTGGCAGCGGGGCGGGCTACCGGGTCGAGTTCATCGATCACCACGGCGGCGGCGAGCGCTCGCTCAGCGCCGAGCGTGTCGTGGTCGCGGCGGGAACGCTGAACACGCTCAGGATCCTGCTGCGCAGCCGCGAGACGGGTGGTCTCACCGGCATGCCGCGGCTCGGCGAGCGCTTCGGTACGAACGGCGATTTCTTCGGTTACTGGGACTACAACGACAAGGGCGTCGACCAGTCCATCGGCCTGCCGACGACCGGCGGGGTGAAGCTGAAAGGTGACACCGACTCGCCGGTGATCGGTGGCGGCGGGCTGCCGGCCGTCGACAGCTATCCGCTGCCGAAGCGGCTGAAGGCGCGTATGAAGCGCGCCTACATGATCGCGGGCCTGGGCGAGGACAACATGACCGGCAGGGCGAGCTTCCACAAGGGCCGGCTGCGCATCGAGTACGACCCCGACCAGAGTCCCATATTCGCGCGCCTACGCAGCACGTTCGACGAGATCTCGCGGCGCACCGGGCACAAGATCTACGCCCCGAAGACGCCGATCACCGTGCATCCCACCGGCGGCGCCTGTCTCGGCCGCAGCAGCGAGGACGGCGTGGTCGACAGCAACGGCGAGGTCTTCGACAACCCGGGCCTATACGTGGCCGATGCGGCCGCACTACCGCGCGCCCCGGCCGGGCCGCCGTCGATGACGATCGCCGCCTGGGCCAATCACCTGGCGACACGGTTCATCGCGCGTCACGCGAAGCGCTAGCAGCGGCTTGGGCCGTGGTCATGCTCACGCGCGCGAGAACCGCCGCGTGCAGCGACGACTGGGCGCACGCCTGCATGCGGCGCGCAACGAAGCCGCCTGAAACGAACATGCACTGCCGCGCGTGTCTCCTGACCGTGCAGTAGTCGGCGCCGCATGACCGGATTTCGGCGGCATGACGCGTGATGCCGTAACGGCACGGGCGCGGTGGCCGACTCCGCGCTACGCAATGGAGAAGTACGATGTTCGTATGTCCGAGCGAAGATGAAGCCATCTACTGCGAATCACTCGAGAAGCTGCTGCGCGATGTCGCCCCCGTGCAACGCGTGCAGGCGCTCGACAACGCCAAGGCATTCGACTTCGAGCTGCACGCGGCGATGGCCGAGCTCGGAGCTTGGGGAGTCGGGGTCGGGGAGGAACTCGGTGGAGGAGGTGGGGGCCCGGTTCTGCAGGTGATGACGCTCGAACTATTGGGGCGCCACGCTACCTCGATGGCCGTGTTCGGGGTCATCCAGTACATGGCCAGCCGGCTGTTGCGCCAATACGGAAGCGACGCGCAGAAAGCGCAGTACCTCGCCGACCTGTGCGCTGGCAAACTGCGCGCTTCCTTCTGCATGACCGAATCAGGCGGCGGTACCGACATTCTCGCGACGATGAAGACGCGCGCCGTACGCGAAGACGGTGGCTGGCGCCTGACCGGTTCGAAGCACTGGATCAGCGGCGCCGCACGTTCCGACGTGCTGATTGTCGTGGCGAGGACGGCCGAGCATCGGTCGCGCGGCATCTCGCTGTTCCTCGTGCCCGCGTCAACGCCCGGCGTCACCGTCAGCGAGCTCGGTACTTTCGCGATCAATGGCTACGACACCTGCGCCATCACGTTCGACGAGGTCGTACTCGGCGAGGACGCGGTGCTCGGCACCGTCGACCAGGGCTTCATGCAGGTCCTGGGAACCCTCAACTCGGAGCGACTGAACGCTGCCGCCGTTGCTGCCGGCATTGGCCGTGGTGCGCACCGGCTGGCGCTCGATTACGCCAGGGAGCGCGAGGCCTTCGGGCGCCCGATCGGTCAGTTCCAGGCGCTTCAGCACAAGCTCGTGCATGCCGGTGTCGAACTCGAGGCGGCATGGACGATGACCGTCAGCGCGGCGCGCCTGGAGGAACAGGGGCGCGATGTCAGCGTCGAGAGCGCCGTCGCCAAGCTCGCGGCGTCAGGCGCGGGACAGCGGGCCGCGCAACTGGGCATGGAAGTAATCGGCGGGGCCGCCTTCGCCCTGGAGCTGCCGATGCAGCGCTATTACCGCGATATTCGCCTGTATTCCTTCGCGCCTCTGACCGACGACATGATCGCCAACTTCCTGGGGGAACGCTGGCTTGGTCTGCCACGCTCGTATTGAACCTGCGCGCGACCAGTGCTTTCGTACTGATAGGCCCGGGTGCGACTCGGCTACGATCGGCCGGTAGAACAGTGTTCAGGGAGGCCTCCGGTGGAGGTGGCCTGCGCGGACGCTTCACCCGGGGGACGAGCGCCATGCATGCACCGAAAGGCGCGGCGGGTCGTGACCGGAAGCGAGAGTGACGATGAAGATTCTCATCATCGACGATCATCCACTGCTGATTGCCGGCGTGCGTGATGTGTTGTGCTCGCTCGACGCCGACGTCGAGTGCGTCGAGGCGGGTAACGCCGCGGAGGCGCTGGAACGCTTGTGCGCGGAGGGTGACATCGATGCCGTGTGCCTGGATCTCAACCTGCCAGACGAACAGGGACTGGTACTCCTCGAGCGAATCCGCGCCAGCCGTCAGGGCCTGCCGGTTCTCGTTTTTTCGGCCATTGCCGACGCACCGGTCGTCGAGCGTGCGCTCGAGGCCGGCGCCGCCGGCTATGTCGTCAAGGCGTCCTCGCGTGGCGAGCTGGTCGAAGCGTTCGAGGCATTCCTCGCGACCGGACATTATGTTTCTCCCGCGTTGCGGCAGGCTTTGGAGACCTATCGCAGCGAAACGGCGCGTGCGCCGCGGCTCACGCGCCGTCAGCGCGAGGTGCTGCAGCTGATGGCGCGCGGCCTGAGCAACCAGGAGATTGCCACGGAACTCGCGCTCGTGGAGAGCACGGTGAAGGGGCACGTGTCGTGCCTGCTGGACCTGATGGGCACCGGCAACCGTACGGCCTGCGTGCAGCAGGCGTTTCGTTTCGGCCTGTTGTCCCCGCGCGAGGCGCTCGACACCTGAAGCCGTTCGCGTCAGCCGATCGCGCGGCCGATAGCTTCGCGCAGGCGCTTGGGCGCGACGGGCTTGCGTAGCAGGGGGACGCCGCAGCTGGCCGCGGCGTCGCTGACCGCCGCACCGGGCTCGGCGCTCAGGAGCAGCGCGGGCAACGCGTTGTCGAAGCGGTCGCGTGCGGTACGGATGGCCTCGACGCCGTTGCTTGCGCCCGCGAGACGATAATCGCTGATCACGATGTCGACCGGCCGGCGCTGCGCCTCGACTTGCGCCAGGGCATCGGCGACGGTCGCGCCCGCGCTTACCCTGCAGGACCAGTCCCCGAGCATGAGTGCGAGGCCTTCGCGAACGGGTTCGTTGTCTTCGATCAGCAGCACATGAATGCCGACGAGATCGTGCGGCGCATCGAGCACGACACGGGGTAGGTCAGCGGCCGTGCCGGCGGGTAGTACGAAGCTTAAACGTGCACCACGCCCTGCTGCCGAGTCCAGCTCGATGGTCGTGTCGAGCAGACGACACAGGCGCTTGACCACGGCGAGTCCCAGGCCCAGGCCGCCGCGCTGATCGAGCGCGCGGTCGCGGACCTGGTAGTACTCGTCGAACACGCGGTCCTGATCGGCCGGGTCGATGCCGATGCCGGTATCTTCGACCGCGATGCGGACACCGCCCGAAACCGGTTCACTCACGAGGGAGACGCTGCCGTGCGCGGTGTTCTTGAGGGCATTGCTGATCAGGTTGCGCAGTATCCGCATGACCAGTACCGAATCACTTTCGATGAGCCTGTGCGCGGTCGTGAAATGCAGTGCCAGGCCCTTGCGGGCCGCCTCGGCCGAGAACTCGATGCGCAGGCCTGCAGCCAATGCGGCGAGATCGAACGTCTCGCGCCTGGCGTGCGGCGGTGCGTTGTCGAGCTGGGATATCTCGAGCACCGCATTGAACAGTTCGCCGACCGCCGCCAGCGAGCGCGCCGTGTTGTCGTAGACCTCGCGCTGCGTGCTGCTGGTGAGCCGCGCGCCGAGTGATTCGAGGAACAAGCCGGCTGCATAGAGCGGTTGGCGGACGTCGTGGCTGAGCGTGGCGAGAAAGCGTGATTTTTCCGCACTGGTGCGTTCGGCGGCATCGCGTGCGGCGGTGACCGCAGTGAGCAGGCGCAGATTCTCCGCCGCCAGGTGCAGGGTCTGGTCGACGGAACGTGCGTAATTGCGCGCCGTGACGACGGTGAACAGCATGAATGCGAGGGTCAGCAGCGTGAGCAGGGTTGCCGCTTCGCTGTTCGATCCGGCAAGGCCCAGCGCGGTCAGCAGGCTGAGCGGCACGATGAACGCGACGACCGCCGGAAAGTACATCGATACCGAGGCCACGGCGCCCCACGCGAGGCCCATCAGGATCAGGAGAAAGAGCGACAGGCGGAGCTGATCCGCGAGCGGCATGAACGTGAGCGCGCCGCCGCCCCAGAGCAGGCCGGCGAGAAAGAGATACACGGCGAGCGTGCGGAACCAGCGCCGGATGTCTTCCGGCTCGCGCAACTCGCCCTCTGCCAAGGGCCGCACCGTGCGGTCCCGGGCCGCCATGAGGACGATGTTGAGCACGACCCACACGGTAAGCATGCCGTGTGCACCGAGTGGCCACAGCAGGGCAACGCAGACCAGCTGCAGGGCGAGGTTGCCGAGCCGCAGCGTGGGGCGCTGGCGCAGGTACAGTGCCACGCGTTCGCGCTCGATGCCGGCCGCCGCGACTGTCTCGATGCCCGATGCTCCGTCGTCCTGCATGGTCTGTCGTCCTTGCCGTCCCGAGGCTGCCGGCACCCCGCGCCATGATACCGGGTGCTGGTGTTCTTCCGGCGTGGCTCGAGTGCACCCCGGCGGGGCCCCGGCAAGGCCCGCGGTCCTGAGCTGCCGCATCAGGTCGATGTCGTCGGTACGCCGGTCACGGTCACCGCCAGCTTTCATGTGCATGCCGGTTTCAGCCGTGATGACCAGGGCGTCTCGGCACAGTTCTCGTTCGTGGCTGGCGGATCGCTGAGCTTCAACATGGCTGCCGGCACCAACAAGGCGCGCAGCCCTGGAAGTCGGGGCGACCCTCGATTACCCGCAAGGTGAGCGCAAGCTCCGCGTCCAGGAATACCTCTGCAACGGCGTCTTCGACCTGCTCTTCCAGGCCTCGCAGGCCGGCATCAGTGGCTCCGGTGGCGCCTCGGTAGTGCTTCATGCGCGCGTTCTCCTCCGCGAGCCGGTGCGCGCTTGCCGATCTGCGCCGTGCCGGGGGTGTCCATCTGGCAAGGCCCGGGTTTGAGCCTAGTCAAAGTTCTGGATAAGCGCGAATCGGCCGCTACGCGTACGCGGCCGGCGATGGGCCGTACGCTTCGCGCCCTATTCCGGCGCCACATCGAGACGTGCCACCCGCCCGCGAAGATTCTCGTGTGCCGGCGGGTAGCGTTCCATCACCAGGGGATCGTGTCCCGGCACGATATGTTCGGGGGATTCGGCGAGCGCCCGCAGGGTGTTGTAGCCTTCGAGCATCTCGGCGAGGTTGTAGAGCACGGGGAAGGCGCGGTCACCGTCCATGTGGGCATAGAAATGACTGGCGTCGGAAGCCAGTACGACCCAGCCGCGCCGCGTTCGCACGCGCACGACCTGCAGCCCGCGCGTATGACCGCCGATGTGATGAACCTCGAGGCCCGGTGCGATGCAAGCGCTGCCGTCATGGAACGCGACGCGGCCGTCGAACACGTGGCGCACCATGCCCGAGACGTCCTCCGCACTGTAGCCGTGGCGCATGAGGTCGTGGCACATGCAGCGTCCCGTGGCAAATGCCATCTCGCGGTCCTGCAGATGGAACCGTGCCTGCGGAAACAATGGCAGGTTGCCCGCATGATCGTAGTGGAGGTGCGTCACGATGACATCGGCGATGGCCTCGGCATCGATCCCGAGCGAAGCGAGCCCGCTGCCGACAGGTTGTACGAGCGTGCGCCCGCGGGCGCTGGCCGCTTCGGCATTGAAGCCGGTGTCGACGACGATGGTGCGCGCGGCATTGCGCACGATCCATACGTAGTAGTCGAGCGGCATGGGCACGTCGTGAGCATCGCCGCCGACGAAATTTTCCCCCGAACGTCGGGCATGGTGGCCGTACTTGATGGCGTAGACTTCGTAGCTGTCGTCGTTCACAGCGACACCTCGGTTGATGTGTATCAGGGCTGTGCGCCGTCTTGCTGCTCGAACTCAGCGATCGCCTCGCGTGCGACGCGGAAGCTGTCGACCGCGGCCGGTACGCCGCCATAGATCGCGACCTGCAACAGCACTTCCCGGATCTCGGCCTTGGTGACGCCGTTACGCAGCGCGCCGCGCACGTGCGCCTTGAGCTCGTTGGGCCGGTTCAGGACCGAGAGCATGGCGAGATTGAGCATGCTGCGCGTGGCCTTGGGCAATTCCTCGCGGCCCCACACGGCGCCCCAGCAATATTCGGTGACGAGGCGTTGCAGCGGCTCGTTGAATTCGTCCGCGCTCGCCAGCGCCTTGTCCACGAACTCGGCACCGAGCACGGACTTACGGATGGCGAGGCCGCTGTCGTAAAGCTCATCGTTCATCGGAGATCTCCTTTCGTTTTGGGGCTCGCGGGTAGTCATCAATCGCGCTGGCGGCGACGTTCCCGGCAGCCGCCGCGAGGCCGCGGAGCGGTCGCGGGACATCATGGCCAGGCCGCGCGATGCGCGGCAAGTCACAGGCGCAGCAGGCGGGCCAGGACGCCGGTATCGTCGAGCGTCTCCAGCGCATCGATGGCCTGCGCGATTTCGCGCGCCCGCGCATGGCCGAAGACTTCGTCCGTTGCCTGTTCGAAACGCGCCGTGACCTCGGCATCGGTAGCGTGGACGACGTCGTCCAGGCGCACCGCGTGACACGTGCCATCGTCGAGTTCGAGCACCACCTCGCCACCTTGCCGAGCGGGATAGGCGGCCGTGAAATCGTCGTCGACCTGCAGCGTCGTGCACGCGAGCAGGCGCGTGATGCGCGGGTCGTCGAGGCGCGAGAAATTGTTTTCCGTGATCTCCGCGTTAGCGAGCGCCGCGGCAACGTTGTACTGGATGCTCATCTTGCCCTGCAGGACGTTGGCGTAGGGGCCGGACCAGTCGCAGCCCGGATAGAGCGCACCCGCTCGCGGCACGCGGACGGTGACGGACGCGATACGGTGCGGCTCGATGCGCGCCGTGCGCGCGAGCTGCAGGGCGGCGAGTGCCGGAGTCTGGGCGAAATTACAGGCCGGCACGGCCTTGTGATAGACGCCGAGGATCTCGGGCGTCGTCGCGAACGGTCTGATGTCGTGGCCGGCATCGGGCTTGCCCAGCGCGGCGCAGAGTCCGGCCGCGCCCTCGACGGCGTCCGGTGAGCCGTAGGCGCCGGCGGCGGCGAGCGTCACGGCAGTGACCGCGTTGCGCGCCGCGGCGCCGGCCTGGAAGAACATCTCGCTGCCACCGGTCCAGGCCCACTGGTTGAAGCCGGCGCAGGTGTTCGCGGCGAGCGCGAGCGCGCTCGTGTAAGCGTCTTCGTCGAACCGCCGCAGGCGCGCGCCGGCCGCGGCGCCAGCCAACGGACCGGTCACGCCGGTGGGACGATGGATGCGCGCGACGCCCGCGTCCATCACCGCGCGGCCGAGCTGCGCGCCCGTCTCGTAGCCGGCGAGGATCGCGGCGATGAAGTCGGTTCCCGCCACCGGCCGTTGTTCGGCAAGCGCCAGCACGGTCGGCACGACGACGATGCCGAGGTGACTGATACTGCCGCTGTGCATGTCTTCGCGGACCAGGCCATGGCCCATCACCGCGTTGACGAACGCGGCATCGCCCGCGCTTGCAGCCCCGCGCCGGCCGATGATGGTGACACCGTCACTGACGGGGCAGGCCACCGCGCGGGCTTGCTCAGCCCAAGGCAGGTCGCGTGATTCGCAGGCGCAACCGATGAGATCGCGCAGGCACACCTTCACCTTGGCCGTGACCACCGGCGGCACCGTGCTGCCGTCGAATGCAATGCCGGCCGCGGCGAGGCGCCGCGTTGCCATCGAGGGCGCTGCAACGGCCGCGCCAGGGGTGGCATGGATATCGCTCGAGGACATCGTCACTCCTGGGCAGGCGCCCCGTTCAGCCGCGCACTTCGACGCCGGCCCAGCTTTCGAGCACGCGGCAGATCGACGTGAAATCGGATTCAGCGCCGTACATCGCGTTGGTCACGGCGAGCATTTCCCGGACCGCTGCACCGATGACCATCGGCACACCCAGGGTTTCCGCTTCGTCGATGCACAGGCGGACATCCTTATACGACAAGCCGGTGTGGAAGCCGAAATCGAACGTGCCCGGCAGGATCGCCCGCGGGAACTTGTCCTGGCTTGCGCTGTTGCGGCCCGAGCCTGCGTTGATCACCTCGACCATCACTTTCGGGTCGAGCCCGGCCTTGACGCCCATGACCATGGCTTCCGAGGTCACGGCCAGCGCCGCCGCCGCCAGCAGGTTGTTGGCGAGCTTCATGGTCTGTCCCTGGCCAGCACCCTCGCCGAGATGGAACACGCGGCCGAATGTGCCGAGCACCGTTTCGAGTTCGGCGAACACTTCGCGGGCACAGGCCACCATGACGGCGAGCTTGCCGTCGCGCGCACCGGCCAGTCCACCGCTGACCGGGGCATCCACGTAGACCTTGCCGCCCGGCGCGAGGCCGGCGGCGACGATGCCGGCCATGTGCGGACCTATGGTCGAGAAATCGACCACGCGCGTGGCTCGCTCACCCGCCGCGACGCCGTTGGTACCGAGCGTGGCAGTACGCACGATGTCGGGCGTCGGCAGGCTGAGGAACAGGACATCGACCGCGTCCGCGACGGCGGCCGGTGACGTCGCGGCTTCGGCGCCCTTGGCGACGGCCGCGTCGATGGCCTCGTCAGACGTGTCGAACACGACGATGGCGTGACCGGCTGCAAGCAGGCGTGCCGACATGAGCGAGCCCATGCGACCGACGCCGATGAATCCGTAACGTGTCTTCATCCCCTTCTCCCCTGCGCTCCCATCCAGATTAGAAGCGGTCTCACTAGTATTCGCGTCATCGTCGACAGCTGTTGTCGCACATTTCCGCCTTGCTCGTCACTCATTGACGTCCGGTCGACCACGCCCCTGTGCCTCGAACTGCACGAGAACAGCCCTCGGCACAGCCCTGAATAATGTCGAGACCGGTTCTAGAAAGACGTTGCAGATCCGAGTCGCACAGCCGCTAGACAGGATGGGCGTGCGTGACCGAGCCGGGACCGAAGCAGAGCGCGCAACGCCCGATGAGCAGGTTTCGGGGGCATCCAAGCAGCCGCGCGGCCAAGCTGCCGCCCGCGCGGTGTCTGCCTCGGCAGCGGGCGGCGGCCCCGTTCGTCGCCGGTTTTCTCCAAGACGAGGTATGCACCCGGTCGTGTTCAGAAAACTCCGTATCGCCGTTCTCTTCTTTGTCCTGGCCAACGTCGTCGTCGGCGCGTGGGCGACGCGCGTACGCACGACGGGCTGGTACCGTCCGTTGTCCGTGACCATTCATGCCATCAATGGTGATGACAGTGCCGCCAGCGCCGCGTACATCGATCGCCTGCTCGCCATGGACGAAGTCCAGGTGGACGAGTTCTTCGGTGACATCGAGCGGTTCTTCACGCGCGAGGGAGGGCGTTACGCCCTTGCCGGGAATGAGCCGGTCGACATCATCTTCGCCGGCGTACGCGAAGCGCTGCCTCCAGCGCCTCCCCGGCACGGTTCGGTTCTGGCGGTCATGGCATGGAGCCTCCGCCTGCGCTTCTGGTCCTGGCGCCATGACGACTATGCTGCACTGCAGGATGGCGAAATCTTCGTCATCTATTTCGATCCCGAGCGCAGCCGGACACTGGCCCATTCGCTCGGCCTGCAGCAAGGCCTGATCGGCGTCGTCAATGCCTTTGCTGCCCCGCACATGGCAGCAGAGAACCATGTCGTCATCGCGCACGAACTCCTGCACATGGTCGGCGCGAGCGACAAGTACGACCCGGCGAGCAATGCGCCGCTGGTTCCCGATGGCCTCGCCGATCCGCATCGGGAGCCGCTCTACCCGCAGCGCCAGGCCGAGATCATGGCCGGTCGCATTGCACTCGGACCGCGCGCGCTCGAGGCGCCGCGATCGCTTGATCAGGTTGTCGTCGGCGGCGCTACGGCGCGGGAGATCGGTTGGATAGATTAAGGCGTGTCGACCGTTCGTGATTCATCGAATGACGAGCCGCCAATGGCTCTGGTGGCGGCCGGCAAGAACCCGACCTGCTACCCGCAACGCAGGGCACGCCAAGACCCCGCGTTCACCTTCTTCGCGCTCGCAGACGTCGGGGGACATCCAATCAACGGCGAGGCGGACCGGATCTCGACGACCGGCAGCCCGGTACTCGAATCGGCGATCGCCCACGTCGAATGCGGGCTGGTGCATACTTACGCGGCAGGCGGTCACGCGGTGTGCGTCGGCGAAGTGGTTGATGCCGGTGGGCACGACATCCCCGCCGGACGCCTCGACAACGCCGGCCTTACACCGGCGGACCGCTGCTAGAAGATTTTCTACGGCGGCTCATCGCCACTGGCGGGGGGGGGAACGAAAAGATCCCCGCGTCAGGCCAGCGATGCGGAGACGCCTCGTCAGCGATGCGCCACGTCCCGAGGTGACCGACCCGTTGCGCGGCGCCGCCCAGGCGCTACATTGGCAGCTTGGACACAGGGGATACATCATGTTGCAACGTCGCACCCATCCATCGTTCGTGCGCTACATCGACAAGAGTCGCGAATACTACGCCGCGCACGGTTATGACAAACCCTATGCGTGGGCGCACTACGCCGATGTGCCGTTCTGCGGTTTGTCGAAGCCGCTCGCGGAATCCCGCATCGGACTGGTCACGACGGCCGATCGCGCGCCGCGCGAACAGGGGCGCGATGCGCGGCTCTACGCCGAGCCGGTGGAGCGCAGTGAACCGCTGTATACCGAAATGTTCTGGGACCGCGACGCGACGCATACGGACGACCCGGAGTCCTTCCTGCCGCGCGCCAGCATGGCGCGGCAGCGTGATGCCGGACGCATCGGCAGCCTGAGCCCGCGGTTCTACGGCCTGCCGACCGATTACAGTCAACGCCGGACGCTCGAGCACGACGCACCTCGAATCGAGGCTTGGATGCGCGAGGATGGCGTCGAAGCGGCGGTACTCGTTGCGCTTTGACCCGTGTGTCACCAGACCGTGAGTCTGGTCGCACGACATCTGGAAAGCCGGGGGATCCCGTCGGTGGTTATCGGTTCGGCGCGCGATATCGTCGAAGAATGCGGTGTAGCGCGCTTTCTATTCGTCGATTTCCCGCTCGGCAACCCCTGTGGGAAACCCTGGGATCGCGGCATGCAAGATGCCATCGCCTCTGCGGCGCTGGATCTCTTGGAACGCGCTTATGTCCCGCGCACCACCATCCAGCGCCCGGAGATCTGGAACCCTTCGGATGACCTTGGCTGGCGCGACAACTTCATGCGCGTCGACTACAGCAATCGCGCGGCGCTCGCGCGCGCGGGCCAAGCGCGGCGGCGCGCACAAGCCGCGGCGAAAGCCGGGCAGTCGGACGGGTGAAAGCGGCTGACAGGGACCCGGTCCACGACGGAGCCGGGTCGCGGGCCGAGCGCGGCTGGCGTACGTTACTGCATGGAGCGAGATGTCCTTCCGGCGGCCCCACTTCGGTCTGGCGCGCGCTGCGGCCCCGATCAAGACCCGCCCACGTTGGCCGCTAGTAACGGGTGGAGCGAGCGCGTGCCAGCAGTCGAGGGCCATCAGCGCCGCACTTGCGTGACGTATTGTCCCTCACCGCACGAAGCGCGGGGCAAGGCTATGCCCTGCCCCGACAATGGAGCCATGTCAGTCGCAGACACCTTTCCCACGCTGACCCGCCCCGGTGCACCGCTCGTGCCGCGCCTGGTGAAGCGACTCGGCGTCGGTGCCGCGCGCGCAGGGTGGCCTGCACGCGCCGCGGACCTGCTCTTTGTACTCGGCCTGGCCCTGCTCGCGCCGACTGCCGTGGCCCTGGACACCCTGTACCTCGACGAATCGGCCGATCGTTACCCCCTGGGCGCCTCGTTCCAAATCCTGCAGGACCCCAGCCATGCCATCGACATCGAGGAACTGGTCCGGGGTGACGCGGATGCCGGCTTCGAGACATCCGGGCAGGCGGTGCCGAACTTCGGGTTCACGCAGTCGACCGTCTGGTTCCGTGCGCGGCTGAGCAACGACTCGGGCACGCGCAGATGGTTGCTGCACACGAGTTATCCGCTGATTGACGATCTCACCGTATACCTGGTCGGGCCCGAGGGCCTGAGGTCCACCTATTACGCTGGTGAAGTGCTGCCCGCCAAACAGGGCGGGGACGTCGCACCGCGCTACACCGTCGAACTCGACCTAGGCGGTGAGGACGCGATCACGCTCTATGTCAGAACGCGCACCGCCAATGCGCACATGGTG
This sequence comes from Pseudomonadota bacterium, assembly GCA_029977665.1. Lineage (GTDB taxonomy): Bacteria > Pseudomonadota > Gammaproteobacteria > JACKNG01. The sequence continues at coordinate 35,103 of JAPOKK010000007.1, forward strand.
CCGCTGACGTTATGGAAGCCGATGGCGTTCATCGACTACACGAACGGCGTGCGCTTCCTGCTCGGCATCTACTTCGGTGTCGCCGTCGCGATGCTCATTTACAACCTGATGCTCTACCTGTCGGTACGGGATACCGCTTACCTGTACTACGTCGGTTTCATGTTCTGCTTCGCTGTGTTGATGCTCAGCGTCAACGGCCTGGCGACCGAGTACCTGTGGCCGGGCAGCCTGTGGTGGTCGGATCGCGTCATCCCCTTCAGTATCGCCTTCGCCGTCATGACCGGTATCCAGTTCACGCGTCGACTGCTCGAGACGCGCGTTAACCTGAAGACCGGAGACACGCTGCTGCGCAGCCTCCTGCTGCTGGGCCTGATGTTCGTCCCGCTGTCCCTCTTGCTCGGCATGGGGCCCGCGGTGAGCATCGCGGCCGGTCTTGGCCTCAGTGCGGCGCTCACGCTGTTCGGTTGCGCCTGGGCCAGTTGGCGTGCCGGCGTGACCGTGGCGCCCTTGTACCTGCTGGCATGGGGGGCGTTTCTGCTCGGCTGCATCGCCTACGCACTGCTCGCATTCGGCGTTCTGCCGGCGAACTTCCTCACCGAGTACGCCATCCAAATCGGTTCGGCGATGGAGGTCTTGCTGCTTTCCTTCGTCCTCGCCTATCGCATCAAGCTGCTCAAGGAAGAGAACGAGCGCGTTCAGCGCGAAGCGACCGAGACCCTCGAGACGCGTGTGATCGACCGCACCGAAGAGCTCAATCGTGCCCTCGAGCAATTGTCGGCGGCGAACGAACAGCTCGCCTTGCTCAGCGAAGAAGACAAGCTGACCGGAGCCAAGAACCGGCATTACTTTGATGCCCGCTTCGACGAGGCCTGGCGCAACGCCGAACGCGGCGGCAACGCCATCTCGCTTCTGCTGATCGACATCGATCACTTCAAGCTCATCAACGACCGCCATGGCCACTTGATCGGCGACCAGGTGCTGCGCGAGGTGGCGGCGGCCGTGCGTGCCGTGCTGGTCCGCTCTACCGACGTGCTCGTGCGCTTCGGCGGCGAGGAGTTCATCGTCATGCTGCCGCACGCCGAGCTCGAGGGCGCGCTCGAGGTCGCGCAACGGGTCAAGGCGCAGATCGAGCAGGTCTCGATGCACAGTACGGGCGAGCAGCTCACGGTGCGCGTGAGCATCGGTATCGCTTCCACCCGGCCGGCGCCGGGCGAGGAGCCAGTACAGCTGATCGAGCAGGCCGATGCCGCGCTCTATCGCGCGAAGCAGACCGGCCGGAACCGCATCGTGATCTTCGAGCAGGCGAGCGTCGTGTGCGAAGATGATGCGACGCGTCTAGTCTCTCACGCCTGAGACCCCCGTGGGGCGGTCCTCGTGGCGGGCCGCCGGGCCTGGCTGCTCGTGGTGGCGCAGCCTCACTCGCGGGCGACGGCGCCGCGCTGCTGGCCTATGATCGCGTCCGTGATCCCGCGACGGGGGTGCCGGGATCAGGCGTCGCAAAGGAGGACCCCGATGACCGATCCGCGCCATCTCAAAGACGCGCTCAAAGTGTGCATGTTCGATCAGTACGGCACGATCGTCGACATGCAGGGTGGACTGACCCGGGTCGCTGCGCCCTACCTCGCAGCGAAAGGCTGGCAGGGCAATCCGGGTTCCTTCGTTACCTGGTGGCGCCGCACGCATTTCGAGAATTCCATGATCGATGCCCTGCTGCACAAGCAGCACACGCCGTATCGCGAGATTGGCTTTCGCGCGGTGTGTCACGTTCTCGAGCGCGCGGGCATCGCGTATACGGATGACGAGGTCCGTGACCTGGGGTCCGACAGCATCAAGGTCTGCGTCACCTTCGACCGGAC
>JAPOKK010000432.1 GCA_029977665.1 Pseudomonadota bacterium
AGTGTACCCCGACGTGCACGAGGCGAACGCGAACGTGCTGCGCGGCGCTGCCATCATGCGCCGCTGCGAGCAGCTCATGGCCGACCCGCGGCTGAAGAGCATCGTCGACCCGGCCGCACTTGCTCGGTACAAGCCTGAGCCGCTGCCGGCCGACCGCCCTGCTGCGGCGCCGGTCGCCCTACCAGTGGCGACGCTCGCCCCGAGCAACCCCGTGACTGTCCGCTCGAGCGACTCGGCGGGCTTCCTGCGCGCGCTGGTCGACACGGAGCGCGACGGTGTGGTGGACCTGCCTGGCGGCAAGCAGGGCCTCGTGCGCGCGGTGCCGGTTTCGATGCTCGGCGGTGGCTCGGCGGCGTTCATGGAGCACTACGGCGTCAAGTACCCGATGTACACGGGCGCGATGGCCAAGGGCATCGCGTCGGCCGACCTGGTGATCGCGGCGGGACAGAACGGCATGCTCGGCTCGTTCGGCGCGGGCGGGCTGCCTCTGCACATCGTGACTGCTGGGCTCGACAAGATTCAGGCGGCGCTGCCCAACGGGCCGTACGCCGTCAACCTGATCCACGCGCCAGCTGACGAGGGCCTCGAGTCGGGCGGCGTCGAGCTCTTCCTCAAGCGCGGCGTGCGCATCGTGGAGGCGTCGGCCTTCATGAAGCTGACGCCGTGGATCGTGCGGTACCGCGTGGCTGGCCTCGAGCGCGACGCGTCGGGCCGCACCGTCTGCCGCAACAAGGTCATCTTCAAGGTGTCCCGCACCGAGCTGGCGACGCTCGCGATGCACCCGCCGCCGGCGGACATGGTGGCGAAGCTGCTGGCGAAGGGGCTCGTGACTGCCGAGCAGGCGGCGCTCGCCCCGGGCGTGACCATGTGCGACGACGTCGCGGTCGAGAGCGACAGCGGCGGCCACACCGACAACCGGCACATGCCCGTGCTGCTGCCGGTGATCCTGGCCCAGCGCGACCGCATTGCCAAGGAGACGGGCATGCGCGTTCGCGTGGGCGCGGGCGGCGGCGTCGGCTGCCCGGAGGCGGCGGCGGCGGCGTTCGCCATGGGTGCCGACTTCATCGTGACCGGCACGATCAACCAGATGTGCCGGCAGTCGGGCTCGTGCGACATCGTGCGCAAGCAGCTGTCGGAGGCGACGTACAGCGACATCACGATGGCCCCTGCCGCCGACATGTTCGAGATGGGCGTCGACCTGCAGGTGCTCAAGAAGGGGACGATGTTCCCCGCGCGCGCCAAGAAGCTGTACGAGATCTTCGTGCAGTACCCGTCGCTCGATGCGATCCCGGCTGACGTCTCGGCTCGGCTCGAGAAGCAGGTCTTCCGCAAGCCGATGCAGACGATCTGGGACGAGACGGTCGCGTTCACCCTCAACCAGCTCAAGGATCCCGACAAGATCGCGCGCGCCGAGAAGGACCCGAAGCTCAAGATGGCGCTCGTCTTCCGCTGGTACCTCGGCCTGTCGTCGGCGTGGGCCAACAACGGCGTCGCCGACCGCGCGCTCGACTACCAGGTGTGGTGCGGCCCGGCCATCGGCTCCTTCAACGACTTTATCGCCGGGACACACCTCGACCCGAAGGTCTCGGGAGTGTACCCCGACGTGCACGAGGCGAACGCGAACGTGCTGCGCGGCGCTGCCATCATGCGCCGCTGCGAGCAGCTCATGGCCGACCCGCGGCTGAAGAGCATCGTCGACCCGGCCGCACTTGCTCGGTACAAGCCTGAGCC